>CANFRA010000020.1 GCA_947449305.1 Burkholderiaceae bacterium | reverse complement strand
TTTACAAACCTATGCAGCAAATCAAGTTTCGGGGAAAAAAGTGACAGCTTCTTGGCGTGCCGCTTTGGCCGTTCGCGATGCCGGACCGCCGGCAATGTTGCGCAGTGTGCGCACTAACATCGTGCAATCAATTCGCGCTTTCCGTACTCCAGATTTACAGGAAGCGGCTACTGAACTCGGCCAACATTTCATTTATGCAAATTGCGCAAATGCGATGACCAAGGGTGAAGTGCTAGAGGCAATCGCAATCGCTTACTCATTTACAAAACAACAGGCCAAAAATTTTGATCCTTTGTTAGATGCGTTGACTACAACAATTGATAAGACTGGTTCACAGCCTGGATTTGTTGTGGTACTTGAAGGTTTGCCTTGTACTCAGAAATTCGATAAAGAAGCGCGCGAAACTCTCTTAGATGTTTTCCGTGATGCTGTAGATTTTTGGGCTGAGCGTCGCACACCTTATCGGGTCTTCTACTCTTTTGCTTAATCGCTAAAGTAACGTAAGACCCTTGAATCGCCTCTATTTGAGGCGATTTTGCATTTCAGGGTTCCAAATACTATGAACGGTTGTAATGGCAGCAGTTCCTGCAGTTTCTGTTCTGAGTACGCGCTCTCCAAGTGAAACGATTTGGTAGCCTGCTGCCCTTGCTTGGGCCTCCTCTTCTGGTGAGTGACCACCTTCCGGTCCAATCATGAGAACAATATCTTGCGGAGCACTTTCCATGAGAACTGAATACATGCTTTTAGTAGCATCCGGACTCAAGAGCAGTTTTAATACTGGCTTAGAGTTTGCCTTCAGATAAGCTTCAAAAGTTTGAATGGGTTCTAGGTTAGCAAGCACCGTACGATCGCATTGCTCACAGGCTGCTTGAATAATTCCTTCCCAATGTGCATGGCGCTTTTGAGCACGATCCTGATCGCTAGAGCGTGTGAGTTTCAGGATTGAGCGTTCGCACTGTATGGGAGCAATGATTTGAGCTCCAGTTTCAACAGCTTTCTCCACGATCCAGTCCATTTTGTCGCCTCCAGCCAAGCCTTGGGCCAAAGTAATGGCATAAGGCGTCTCGCGGTGAGTATCGGTGCGGATATTGCTGAGCTGAACTTGGCCAGTTTTTCCGCTCAAAGACAGGAGCTCAGCCTGGGCTACCTTGCCCTTTCCATCAAATATGGGAAAGGATTCCCCGGTCTGGATGCGTCGAACACGCAAGTGATGGGCGACCTGCGCAGTGAGGGGAGTTGGCTTTTGGGATTCCCATGGCCCGGGAAGATAAAATTGAGGCATTACTGCAATATAGCCAATTTATTTTCCTCGAGACCAATTTTACGATGTCAAACCTTCAAATCCGCATGGCCAACGCAATTCGTGCTTTATCCATGGATGCAGTTCAACAAGCAAATTCAGGTCATCCTGGTATGCCAATGGGTATGGCAGATATCGCTGTTGGACTTTGGAACGAACATTTAAAACATAATCCAAATGATCCCCATTGGATTGACCGTGATCGTTTTGTTTTATCCAATGGCCACGGTTCAATGTTGCTGTATTCACTCTTGCATCTTTCTGGTTATGGCTTGCCAATTGCAGAGCTGAAAAACTTCCGTCAATTACATAGCAAAACTCCAGGGCATCCCGAGTATGGAATGACGCCCGGTGTTGAAACGACTACTGGCCCACTTGGCCAAGGAATTTCTAACGCAGTAGGCATGGCGCTTGCTGAAAAATTATTAGCAGAAGAATTTAATCGCCCTGGTCTCAACATCATTGATCACTACACTTATGTTTTTTTAGGTGATGGTTGTTTGATGGAAGGCATCAGCCATGAAGTCTGTTCATTAGCTGGTACATTAAAACTGAACAAGTTGATTGCGCTCTGGGATGACAACGGCATCTCGATTGACGGCAAAGTAGTTTCTTGGTTTAACGAAGATACGCCAAAGCGTTTTGAGGCATACCACTGGAATGTCATTCGCAATGTTGATGGTCATGATGCTGAGGCTGTATCAGCTGCCATTGCGAAGGCCAAAAAGAGTGATAAGCCTACTCTGATTTGCTGCAAGACCGCTATTGGTCAAGGCTCACCGAATATGGCTGGCAGCGATAAGGTCCATGGTTCACCACTAGGCGCTGCTGAGATTGCAGCAACTCGTGTTGCTTTGAATTGGCCTTATGCGCCGTTTGAAATTCCAAAAGATATTTATGCCGCCTGGGATTTTAAAAAGCGTGGTCAAGCAGTAGAGCATGAGTGGAATAAAGAGTTTCAGAAATATAAAACTAAATTCCCAGAACTTGCTGCTGAATTACAGCGTCGCATGCAAGGTGATTTGTCAAAAGATTTTTCAAGCACGCTAAATGCATACTTAAAAACTTGCCAATCTAAAGCAGAAACTATTGCCACACGTAAGGCGAGTCAAAATGCGATTGAGGCTCTGGCACCAGCTATGCCGGAATTTATGGGCGGCTCTGCCGATTTGACTGGTTCAAACTTAACCAACTGGTCTTCATGCAAGCCGGTGCGTGGCGATCAATGGGGAAATCATATTAATTATGGTGTGCGCGAATTTGGTATGAGCGCCATCATGAATGGTATTGCCTTACACGGCGGCTACATTCCGTTTGGCGGCACCTTCTTAACTTTCTCAGACTACAGTCGTAATGCAATCCGCATGGCTGCTTTGATGAAGTTGCGCAGTATTTTTGTTTTCACCCATGACTCTATTGGCCTTGGTGAAGATGGTCCAACCCACCAATCTGTGGAGCACGTTGCCAGCTTGCGCCTGATCCCGAACCTGATGGTTTGGCGTCCTTGTGACACTACGGAGAGCGCTGTAGCTTGGGGTTCTGCTATTGAGCGCAAGAATGGCCCTAGCGCCCTGATCTTTAGTCGCCAGAACTGCCCATTTGTTTCCCGCAATGCTCAGCAGATTAAAGATATTGCGCGCGGTGGCTATGTATTGCGTGACCCGCAATCTGGAAAGATCAATGCAGTCATTATCGCTACTGGCTCTGAAATAGCCCTCGCTTTACAAACGGCAGAACGTTTAGAAAAAGAGGGTGCAGGAAAAATCGGTATTCGGGTAGTTTCGATGCCATCGACTACGGTATTTGATCAGCAAGATGCTGCATATAAAGCGAAGGTATTACCAGCTAAGATTCCACGCATTGCTATTGAAGCAGGTGTGAGTGATTTCTGGTGGAAATATGGTTGTGCAGCAGTTCATGGTGTAGATACCTTTGGTGAGTCTGCGCCTGCAGGTCAGTTGTATGAATATTTTGGTTTAACAGTAGATCAAATTACGAATACCGTTAAAAAATGTATCACACAGAAATAATTCAAAGAATTTAAAAATGAGTAAGGGGTAATAAATGACAATTCGTGTCGCAATTAATGGTTACGGACGTATCGGGCGCATGGTGTTGCGCGCTCTGTATGAAGATCAGGTCAATGGCAAGCCAAGGCGTGACATCAAGATTGTTGCGATTAACGCGATGGGTGACATCGCTATCAATGCCCACCTTACCCAGTATGACTCAGCCCACGGCCGGTTCCCTGCAGACGTTTCAGTCGATGATGACTGCATGGTCGTTAATGGTGATCGCATCAAAATGTTTTGCACCCGCAATCCTGCAGAAACTCCATGGGGTGCATTGGGTGTTGATTTGGTTTTGGAGTGCACTGGAAAATTTACCTCCAAAGAAAAAGCCATGATTCATATAGAGCAGGGCGCAAAGAAAGTATTGATTTCTGCTCCTGGTGAAAAAGATGTAGATGCAACAATTGTTTATGGTGTTAACCAAAATGTATTGAAGCCAACAGATGTAGTGGTATCCAATGCAAGCTGTACAACTAACTGTTTGGCTCCCTTGGTAAAACCATTGCTCGAAAAAATTGGTATTGAGTCTGGTTTGATGACGACTATTCATGCGTTTACGAATGATCAAGTATTAACTGATGTGTATCACAAGGATATGCGTCGTGCGCGTTCTGCTGTGACTAGTATGATTCCAACCAAGACTGGCGCAGCAAAAGCGGTTGGTTTGGTATTGCCAGCATTAGCGGGCCGTTTTGATGGTTTTGCGATGCGCGTGCCAGTGATCAATGTTTCTGTAGTTGACTTAACGTTTGCGGCAAGCCGTGCTACTAGTGTGGATGAAGTCAATTCGATTCTGAAGGCTGCCAGCGAGGGTGAGCTCAAGGGAATTTTGGGCTTTAATACCTTACCTCTGGTTTCAATAGACTTTAACCATGACCCACGCCCAAGTATTTACGACGCATCCCAGACACGCGTTTCTGCTGACGGGAAGTTAGTCAAAGTATTGGCTTGGTATGACAACGAGTGGGGTTATTCGGTACAAATGCTCAATGCAGCAGAGGCATTAATGGCCGTAAAGTAACTAAAATTAGTTAAAATCCGTTAAAAGTATCTAAAAAGTAGAAAAGACCTCAAATTGAGGTCTTTTTCCATTGCCGGACTGCTGAAAATTCCTTATTTCTGCTTATTTCGACAGTTTTTCTTTTGGCAGTGGCCATACATTGCTAAAGAATGCTCCTGGAGCTTAAATCCGAGGTTTTTAGCAATATCTCGCTGTCTTTTCTCGATTGCCTCATCTACAAACTCTTCCACGTGGCCGCAGTCAAGGCAAACCAGGTGATCGTGGTGTTGACCCTCATTCAGCTCATAGATCGCCCTACCATCCCCTTTGCTAGACTCAAAATGGCTGCGGATTAGTAGCCCTGCCTGCTCAAACTGGGTGAGGACGCGATAGACGGTGGCAAGGCCGATTTCTTGATCCTCTTTGGCCAAGGCCATAAAGACATCCTCAGCGCTAAAGTGTGTGCCACCATTTTGATGAAAAAAATCCAGAATTTTCATGCGCGGACCGGTGGCCTTTAGGCCAATGTCGCGTAAATCTGCAGGAGTAGGGTTTTGGTTCGTATTCATGGCTTTGGGAGCTAAAATCAATGTCTTAATGATACGGCCAGCCATGCAAAATTGCCTTGAACTTTTTAGACGTTTTTTGAACCCTGTTTTTAAAGGGTTTTATGGCCCTGTACGTCTTGTGTTGGCCGCCTTTGCTATGAGTGCTTTATTAGGACTCTCAGGTTGTACTTCCGCGGTTGATAACACCCAGCGGGCCTGGATGAACAAAGTGTTTAGACCTTATGTTCCAGACATTGTGCAGGGCAACTTTATTTCTAGTGAACAATACGTGAAGTTGCAATTGGGCATGACTCGCGAACAGGTGCGACAAATTTTAGGAACTCCTTTGTTGGCAAGTTATTTCCATGCCAATCGCTGGGATTACATCTTTGAATTTAAGCGTGCAAATCAAATTGTTGGTAAAGAGCGCCGTGTAACGGTCTTTTTTGATGGCGATAAAGTAGTGAAGTTTGACGGCGATGCCTTACCAACCGAGGTTGAACTAGTGGCTGAGATTGATAACTATGCGAAAGTTAAGCGCTCATTTTGGGATGTGGTAACTGGGTCTAATAAGCCGCCAGTAACACCGCCATTGCAGCAGCCAGAATTGTTGGTAGCAAGCCCAACAGATAACTTACCTAAGGGCGCCGCTATACCCCCCGCTCCCCCTGCGAACCAAGGCTCCTTTTGGGATTTTTTTGGTTCTTCAAAGTCGTCTGATGGACAAACCAAAACACAACCTGAAACCTTGGGGCCTGGTGCTATGAATATTCCTCAGCCTAGTGGGACGAAGCAGTAAGAATTCATTTCGTATTAATGATCATATATGTGGCTCTAACTACCTTTAATTTGAAGTGATGAACTAAATGATGAAAATTGCAATCGCTGGAGCAACTGGCCGCATGGGGAAGATGTTGATTGAAGCCGTGCTTAATACCCCTGATGCCCAATTAACAGGTGCGTTAGAACATTCCTCTTCCTCTCAATTGGGTGAGGATGCCGGATCTTTTTTGGGCAAAAAAACAGGCGTAATCATTGCATCTGATATTACTCAGGTTCTAGCAAATGCAGAGTTTTTAATTGACTTTACAAGGCCTGAAGGCACCATGGCTCATTTGGCTGTTGCAGAGAAAACAGGTACCAAAATGATTATTGGTACAACGGGTTTGAATGCCGAGCAAATTGGCAGCCTTAAAAAAGCATCTACAAAGTTAGCAATTGTGTTTGCTCCTAATATGAGCGTTGGTGTTAACGCCACATTCAAGTTACTTGAGATTGCAGCCAAGATGCTTAATCAAGGCTATGACATCGAAATTATTGAAGCTCACCATCGTCATAAGGTGGATGCACCTTCAGGAACTGCGCTGAAGATGGGTGAGGTGATAGCCGAAGCCTTGGGTGAAAAGCTAGGCGATGTCGCTGTCTACGCACGTGAAGGTCATACCGGCGAGCGTAAGGAAGGTTCAATTGGATTTGCAACGATTCGTGGTGGTGATATTGTTGGTGATCACACCGTCCTATTTGCTGGCGATGGCGAACGTATTGAAATTAGCCATAAGTCCTCTAGCCGCCAATCCTATGCACAAGGTTCCCTGCGGGCCGCCCGCTTTTTGCAAACCCAAAATTCTGGTTTGTATGACATGCAAGACGTTCTGGGTTTGCGTAAATAGCATCGAGCATTCACTAATCACTAAAAATAGAAGAAAAGAGTTGTCTTGAATGAGTAAGGATTACGACTACCGCAGTATTGAAGCGGCAGCACAGGCTGATTGGGAAAGTGCGCAAGTCTATCGAGTTTCCGAGAACGTTGTAGACCTCTCTGGTAAGAAAAAACCAAAGTATTACGCTTGCTCTATGTTGCCTTATCCATCTGGCAAGTTGCATATGGGGCATGTGCGTAACTACACCATCAACGATGTGATGGCACGTCAACTTCGTATGCAGGGCTATAACGTATTAATGCCTATGGGCTGGGATGCCTTTGGTATGCCCGCTGAAAATGCCGCAATTCAGAATAAAGTACCACCAGCAAAATGGACTTACGACAATATTGCTTATATGAAAAAGCAAATGACTGCGATGGGTTTAGCAATTGACTGGTCGCGCGAAGTTGCTACTTGTAGTCCTGATTACTATCGCTGGAATCAATGGCTCTTTTTAAAGATGCTTGAAAAAGGTATTGCCTATCGTAAAACTCAAGTAGTCAACTGGGATCCGATTGATCAAACAGTACTAGCAAATGAACAAGTGATCGATGGTCGTGGCTGGCGCTCTGGTGCTTTGGTTGAGAAGCGCGAAATTCCTGGTTATTACTTCAATATTACTGCTTACGCAGAGCAACTACTTTCTGGTTTGGATAACTTGGGTTGGCCTGAGCGCGTCAAAACTATGCAGCAAAATTGGATTGGTAAAAGTCGTGGTGTACGTTTTGCTTTTAAGCATGAGATTGCTGATGATCATGGTAACTTTATTCAAGATGGTCTGCTATACGTGTTCACGACCCGTGCTGACACCATCATGGGTGTTACTTTTTGTGCGGTTGCTGCAGAACATCCATTAGCAACAAAAGCCGCCGCAAATAATCCAGCTCTTGCAACTTTTATTGAGAAATGCAAAACAGGTAGCGTGATTGAGGCTGACCTAGCCACTCAAGAAAAAGAGGGGATCTTTACAGGCCTTTACGTCACGCATCCTTTGACAAATGGGCCAGTACCTGTTTGGGTTGGTAATTATGTATTGATGTCTTATGGCGATGGCGCTGTGATGGGTGTGCCTGCCCACGACGAGCGCGATTTTGCTTTTGCACTAAAGTACGATTTACCGATCAAGCAAGTCATTGCACTAAAGGGTGAGTCACCGATCTTTAATGCAAGTCGCTGGGAAGATTGGTATGCCCAAAAAGAAGGCGTGATTTGCTTTAATAGCGACAAGTATGATGGCCTTTCGCACGAAGAGGCTGTAAGTGCAGTTGCTACAGATTTAGAAAAGATGGGTATCGGTGAAATCAAGACCACTTATCGTTTACGTGACTGGGGAATTTCTCGTCAGCGCTATTGGGGCACTCCAATTCCGATTATTCATTGTGGCAATGATGCAAATCCAGGTTGCGGCGCCGTTCCTGTTCCTGAATCTGATTTGCCAGTGGTATTGCCAGAGGATTGTGTCCCAGACGGTAGTGGCAATCCACTAAATAAGCGTGCAGATTTTCTGAATGTGAAGTGTCCGAAGTGCGGTAAGCCTGCGCGTCGCGAGACTGACACCATGGATACTTTTGTAGATTCCTCCTGGTACTTTATGCGCTACACCGGCCCCAATGCAATAACCATGGTGGATCAGCGCAATGAGTATTGGATGCCAATGGATCAATACATTGGCGGTATTGAGCATGCCATTTTGCATTTACTCTATGCGCGCTTCTGGACTAAGGTCATGCGAGACCTTAAGCTCATTACTTTTGATGAGCCATTCCAGAATCTATTGACACAAGGTATGGTGCTCAATGAAACGTATTACTCTGAAGATGCTTCTGGTAAGAAGACTTGGCTCAATCCTTTAGACGTTGAATTGGATCTTGATGAAAAAGGTCGCCCTAAAGGTGCTAAGTTAAAAGGTGATGCATCAAACACCCCTGTAATTATTGGCGGTGTTGAGAAGATGGCAAAAAGTAAGAACAATGGAGTAGATCCGCAGGCCCTGATTGACCAGTATGGTGCGGATACTGCACGTTTATTTGTCATGTTCGCAGCGCCTCCAGAGCAGCAGTTGGAGTGGTCAGGTGCCGGTGTTGATGGGGCCTCTCGCTTCTTGCGTCGGGTTTGGATGTACTCGAGTAGTCAGGCTGATGCCATTCGTAACGCACAAGACTCTGTATCTACTAATTTGAGTGATGCTGAAAAAGAGTTGCGCCGTGAAGTGCATACCATTTTGAAACAGGCTAACTTTGATTATCAACGTCGCCAATACAACACTGTAGTATCTGCAGCGATGAAAATGCTCAATGTGCTTGAGCCAATGAAGTTAGGTCGAGATGCCACCATTAATGCTCCAGTACTGCGTGAGTGTTTAAGTATCCTGTTGAGAATTCTGTATCCGGTGGTGCCGCATTTAACCCATGTACTTTGGAAAGAAATGGGCTACGAGAAAACTTTTGGCCCACTTTTAGATGCTGCTTGGCCTGTTGTGGATGAGTCTGCATTGGTTCAAACGGAAATGACTTTGATGTTGCAAATCAATGGCAAGTTGCGTGGCGATATTCGGGTTCCAGCAGACGCTGGCAAGGAGCAGATCGAAATGTTGGCATTGCAAAGTGAACCAGCAACTAAGGCGCTGAATGGTGGCACACCTAAGAAGGTGATTGTCGTCCCAGGTCGCTTAGTGAATATTGTGGCCTAACTGGAAACGAAATCAATGAGCGTAAATCATCTCCGACGTCTAGTCTTGGGCCTAATCGCTACAGCCCCCTTAAGTGGTTTGATTGCTTGTGGTTACCGCATGCGTGGAGTGGTTGATTTGCCCTTTAAGGTGATTGCTATCACAGGTAATCCATCACCTCCATTGCGAGCTGATTTACAAACTGCAATTTTGACGGGTACGGATCTTAAGGTTGCAATTAACCCTAAAGATGCAGATTTAATTTTGGATATTAGTAATGAAGTTAATGGCCGTGAAATTTTGGCATATAACTCAAATGGTCAAATCTCCGCTTATCGCTTAACTATTCGCGTTATGTTTAGGGCTTATGAAAATGCTGGCGGAGATATTATTCCTGATAGCGAGATTTATACGACTAGGGATCTGGACTTCTCCAATACCACTGTTTTGGCAGCCGATGTTCAGCAGCAGCAGTTCTTAACATTTATGCGTAAAGACTTGGCAGTTCAGATACTGCGTCGTATTTCTGCTGCCGCTAAAAATCCACAAGCAAAATCTTTCTAAAGATAGATAGAGAACTCGCATGGTCAAAGTTGATGCCTTGCAAGCGCATCTCAAATCATTGAGCTCCGGTAGTGCTATGTTGCCGCTTTATGTATTTAGTGGCGATGAGCCTCTTTTAATGATGGAGGCAATGGATCAATTGCGTTCAACTGCCAAAAAATTAGGATTTACAGAGCGCGAAGTGATGGTGCAAGAACGGGGCTTTGATTGGAGTGCCCTTATGAATGCTGGCCAAACAATGTCTTTGTTTGGCGACAAGCGCTGGGTTGAATTGCGTATACCAACAGGTAAGCCGGGTCGCGATGGGGCCGATGCTTTAAAACAATTTGCTGCACAAATCGCATCTCAGCAAGATGGCATAGATGGGCCTGATACCGTAGTCTGTATTGTGTTGCCAAGATTGGATGGAAAAACCAAAACCTCTGCTTGGTTTAGCGCTTTAGATGATGCTGGAATGACTATTCAGGTAGATGCCTTGGATCGCAGTCATTTGCCCCAATGGATTGCTGGCCGTCTGAAAAAACAAAATCAAGAAGTTGAGTCTGGACCAGAGGGGCAGCGTGCTCTGGAGTTTATTGCCGATCAAGTTGAAGGCAATCTGATTGCTGCACATCAAGAAATACTGAAATTGGGTTTGCTATACCCGACCGGCAAGTTAACTGAAGAGCAGATTCGCTCCTCCATTTTGAAGGTAGCGCGTTACAACGTTTTTGAACTAACAGAAGCCATGCTTTCTGGCGATTTGCCAAGGCTAAATCGCATGTTAGACGGTTTAAAAGGTGAGGGCGAGCCTTTGGTCTTAATTTTGTGGAGCGTAACTGAAGAGCTTAGGCTACTATCTAAATTAAAGGCTGCAAGCGACGCTGGTGAATCTGTTCAACAGCTGATGCGGGCCAATCGGATTTGGGGTAATAAAGAGCGTTTATATCCGGCTGCTATTAGAAGGGTGCAACCCCTCAAGTTACGCAGAGCAATGCAAGTTGCTGCAGGCTTGGATCGGCAGTCAAAGGGTTTGCATGCAGCAGAACTGCCAGCAGATCCATGGGATGGTTTACGTTTGCTTGGCAATTTATTGCGGTAATAGTTTAGAAATTAAGGAATATAGGTGTGGCGATGAGTTTGGGTATTCAAGAGATGATGCAAGATATTGGTAAGCGGGCGCGTAGTGCATCGCGTGCAATGGCGCGGGCATCTGCTGAACAAAAAAATCAAGCCCTCTTACACATTGCCAAACTTGTGCGTCAAAAAGCAGCCGAGATTGTGAAAGTGAATCAGATTGATGTAGAGCGCGCAAAAGCAAACGGACAAGATGCTGCATTTGTAGATCGCCTCACGATGACTCCAAAGACCATTGAAACAATGGCTTTGGGTCTTGAGCAAATTGTTTCGCTCGATGATCCAATTGGGAAAATTTCTGCTTTTCAAAAGCAGGCCTCTGGAATTGAAATTGGCCAAATGCGTGTTCCGTTGGGTGTCATTGGCATCATCTATGAGTCGCGTCCAAATGTCACCATTGATGCAGCTGCGCTTTGTCTGAAATCAGGCAATGCCGTGATCTTGCGTGGCGGATCAGAAGCCATTGACTCTAATACTTTACTAGCTCAAATTATTCAAGAGGGCTTAGCTGCAACGAATTTACCTAAAGATGCTGTTCAGGTAGTCACCACGACAGATCGCAGTGCTGTTGGTGAAATGATCACGATGACTCAATACATTGATGTGATCGTGCCACGGGGTGGCAAGAGTTTGATTGCACGCTTGATGGCCGAAGCACGTGTGCCAATGATCAAGCATTTAGATGGCATTTGTCATACCTACGTTGATGCAGACGCGGATATTGCAATGGCAGTGAAGGTCTGTGATAACGCTAAGACGCAGCGTTATGCGCCATGTAATGCGATGGAAACCCTTTTAGTTAATAAAGAGGTTGCGCAAAAAGTCCTACCTACGCTTTGCAAGATTTATCAAGAAAAGGGTGTGGAGTTGCGTGTTGATGGCTTGACTCGTAAAACACTAGAGTCAAATGGCTTTCAGAATTTGGTAGACGCTACAGAAGAAGATTGGCACACAGAATATTTAGCCCCTATTTTATCTATTAAGACAGTGGCTGATATCGAGGAAGCGATGAATCATATCGAGCGTTATGGCAGTAAGCATACCGATGCAATTATTACCAACAATAAGGCTCAGGCAGATCGCTTCTTGCGAGAAGTGGATAGTGCTAGTGTGATGGTGAATGCTAGTACTCGTTTTGCCGATGGCTTTGAGTATGGCTTGGGTGCTGAGATTGGTATTTCCAATGATAAGTTACATGCCCGCGGACCTGTTGGCTTGGAAGGTTTAACCTCCCTGAAATACATTGTCATAGGCCATGGCGAGACTCGTAGTTAAAAAATATGACCAACTCTTATCTCTGGATTAAAACTTTCCATATCGTTCTAATTACCTCATGGTTTGCGGGGCTGTTTTATCTTCCCCGCATCTTTGTAAACTTGGCTGATGAGAAAAATTCTGACACTTATGCCCGTCTCTTGGGAATGTCCGATCGTCTCTTTCGCTTTATGACTATCTTGGCTGTACCAGCAGTTTTGCTTGGTTTGGCGCTCTGGTTATATTTTGGTGTTGGCACTGGTGATGTTTGGATGTATGCCAAGTTATTTTTTGTTCTTTTAGTCATTGGCTATCACCATGCCTGTTACGGCATTCTCAAGAAGTTTCGCGCTGGTGTGAATACAAAGTCTGGCGTTTGGTATCGCTGGTTTAATGAAGTACCAGTCATTTTGCTGGTAGTCATTGTGGCTCTGGTTATTTTTAAACCCTAAGCACCCCTTTTTTGATTACTCTTTTTAGACTGTTAGCCCCATGAGATTTTTTGTTGTTTGTCCAGGCGGTTTAGAAGTACCGCTTGCTCAGGAGCTCGCAGAGATTGCTGGGCGACCTGATTCCAAAGCTTTGGGGGCTTGGGTGATTGATCCAACGCCAACTAGCCCAACCGGCGGTATTGGTCTAGCTGGGCCGATTTCTGCGGCGATGGCTTTGAACTTACATTCCAGAATTGCTAGTCGTGTTTTGTTGCAGATGGCGCAAGCGCCCTATAGGCAAGAAGAAGATCTTTATAAATTGGCGAGTGGCCTAGCCTGGGAAGATTGGTTTACCTCCAAGCAAACCTTGCGGGTTGATGTCACTGCTCATCGCTCTCCCTTAAAGAGTTTGAACTTTGCGACGCTGAAAATTAAAGATGCGATTGTGGATCGCTTGCGTGATGTCACTGGTGATCGCCCCAGTATTGATACGGCGTTTCCCGATGTGCGCGTACAGGCGCATTTAACTGCAACCCAAATCACCATTTACTTAGATACTTCTGGTGAGGCTCTCTTTAAGCGTGGTTGGCGAGATGAAAAAGGCGACGCTCCTTTGAAGGAAAATTTAGCTGCTGGGATTTTGTCGATCACTGGCTGGAAGCCGGGGCAGTCATTATTTGATCCAATGTGCGGTAGCGGTACTTTTTTGATCGAGGCCGCTCAAATAGCACTATCAATCCCTCCCGGGGGAATAAGAGCAGGGATGTATGGTGACGATGCCAAGCCCAGTAGATTGGCATACCGTCCATTAGTAAGCTCTGCAAACGGCTTTGGATTTCAGAGACTTAAGCCCTTTAATGAAGCTGCAGAGCAAAAGCGTTGGGGTAATTTAAAAGAAGCTGCACTTACGCAAATGCTGGAAAAGCGTAAGCAATATCCTGATGTGGACTCATTAAGAATTAGCGGCAGTGACATTAATGAAAAATTAGTCTCTATGTTCAGGGGTAATTGGCAGAGAGCCCAGCTGCTAGATCAACCGCTGGTTCGTCAAGTTGATGCTCTGGCAAGTAAACCTCCAACAAATGCTAAAGAAGGCGTGATGTTGTTAAATCCTCCTTATGGTGAGCGGCTTGTCATTAAGGGCGGCAGAGGTGGAGGTAGCCAGGATCATGATTCTCGTGATGTACATGACGCTGAATATGGGGCTGAACCAGAAAATCGCTTTGAGATGAATTTAGAAACGGGCCGTCAGAGTGCTAAGCGTTCTAGTCGTGAATCTTTGAAGAAGCTTCAGGCACAAGAAGAACAAGACCCCAAGTTTGTCGAGTTCTTGCGCCAATTTGGGCAACACCTTAAAGATGCTTTTGGGGGATGGAATGTTTTTGTACTGACTGCTGATATGGCCTTGCCTGGTCAGTTGCGTATTAAGGAGTCAAAGCGCACCCCATTATTTAATGGCCCACTAGAGTGCCGTTTATTTAAGTTTGAGATGCATGCTAAGCGTCCTGCTTCAAGTGAAGACTCGGTGCTTTAAAATAAAGCTACCAGTGAAGAAATCCTGAAGAAATAAAGCGGAGAGCAAGTAAATGGAATTTAAAACCTATATGTGTCTGATTTGTGGCTGGGTCTACGATGAAGCGGCCGGCCTACCTGATGAGGGTATTGCTCCTGGGACTCTCTGGAAAGATGTCCCTATGAATTGGGCTTGTCCAGAATGCGGTGCTCGCAAAGATGATTTTGAAATGATGGCGATTTAATTAGGAGTTGACTGTGGCAAAAGTGAATCAAAACGAAGTTTTATTTGAACGTGCACAAAAGACAATTCCAGGAGGAGTGAACTCCCCAGTGCGGGCTTTTCGTCAGGTAGGTGGTACACCCCGTTTTGTTACTAAAGCCAAAGGCCCCTATTTTTGGGATGCTGAGAATAAGCGTTATATCGATTTGATTATGTCTTGGGGTCCAATGATTGTTGGCCATGCAAACCCAGAGGTTGTTGAGGCGGTACAAAAAGCAGCAGAAACCAGTTTTAGTTATGGTGCTCCAACTGAAGGTGAGATTGAATTAGCTGAGCGTATTTGCTCCGTAATGCCTAGTGTTGAGCAGGTGCGCATGGTGTCGAGTGGCACCGAGGCGACGATGAGCGCTCTCCGTCTTGCACGTGGGTATACCGGTCGGGATTTAATTATTAAATTCGAAGGCTGTTATCACGGCCATGCAGATAGTCTTCTGGTCAAAGCGGGTTCGGGTTTATTAACTTTTGCCGACTCTACTCAAAATGCACCATCTTCTGGCGGTGTTCCGCAAGACTTGGTCAAGCATACTCTTGTGCTGCCATATAACGATGTAGCTGCGATTGAAGAGGTCTTTAAAAAGCAGGGCGATCATATTGCAGCTGTAATCCTAGAGCCCATTGCGGGCAATATGAATTTGATTCAGCCCTCAAAAGAATTTTTATCAGCAATTCGCAATCTCACAAGTAAGCATGGCAGTGTTTTAATTTACGACGAAGTAATGACGGGTTTTAGAGTGGCCTTAGGTGGTGCTCAGTCTTTGCAAGGCATTACCCCTGACCTCACTTGCTTGGGCAAGGTCATGGGCGGCGGTATGCCTATGGCTGCTTTTGGCGGCAAAAAAGAAATCATGTCCAAGCTTGCACCGCTAGGTAGCGTTTATCAAGCCGGTACTTTATCCGGTAATCCAGTGGCTGTGGCAGCGGGACTAAAGACTTTGGAAATTATTTCTCGAGAAGGTTTTTATGAATGCCTTACTGGTCAAACTAAAAAGCTGATGACGGGCTTAAAGCAAGTTGCTGATAAAGCAAGTGTTCCGTTTGCGGTTGATAACGTTGGCGGTATGTTTGGTTTCTACTTTGCTCACCAGGTCCCGACTTCCTTCGAAGCGGTGACTAAAACTGATATTGAGGCGTTTAAGAAATTTTTTCATTTCATGCTTGATGAAGGTGTGTATCTTGCGCCATCAGCCTATGAGGCTGGATTTACCTCTATTGCGCATGATGATGAAGTGGTTAATGCCATCATTGCAGCAGCAGATAGCTCATTTAAGAAGCTCTAAGCTAGGCTGCAATTACATTCTGAGTGGATGGTCGTAGCCATCTACCTGAATAAGTTCAAGTCCTTTTGAATCTTTATTGGAGTCTGCAATTTCTAGGGCGGTTAGTTTTCCACCCCAGACACAACCAGTATCTAGACCAATCACATTGCTCCGCCGCAGTAGGCCTAATGTAGACCAATGACCAAAGTAAATGAGGGTATCTGTAGTTTTACGTTTAGGCACATTAAACCAGGGGATGTAACCCTTGGGGCCACTCTCTAAACCTTCTTTACTTTCAAATTCCATCTGTCCGCTAGGGGTGCAAAAGCGCATGCGGGTGAGTGCATTGGTAATGAGGCGCAAACGCTCATAACCCTTTAGCGAGTTACTCCATTTATTGGGGGTATTGCCATACATATTGGCTAAGAAATCTTTATAAGATTTACTACGTAGAGCCTTTTCAACTTCTTGCGCACATTCTATGGTTTGCTGTAAGTCCCATTGCGGGAGAACACCGGCATGCACCGTGAGCACTTTGCCATTACTCAGTGCCATAGGTCTTTTGCGCATCCAATTGATCAGTTCTTTGCGATCGGGTGCCTTGAGAATTGCATCAACCGTATCTAAACCTTTGGTATTGCGAAGTCCTGCATCAATTGCCAATAGATGCAGATCATGATTGCCAAGAATACATTCAGCGCGGCCAGACTCTTGTAAGGATTTGAGTTGTCTTAGGGCGCCAAGGGAATCAGGGCCACGATTGACTAAATCCCCTAAAAATATCAGATTTGATTTTTTAGGAAGCTTCTTGACGAGGGCTTTGAGTGAAGGGCCGCATCCTTGGATATCCCCTACAGCATAGATTTTGCTCATGCCCTATCTTAGCGGAAAAGAGGCTGTTAGAGCTTTATGGACTAACTTTTTTGACTACGCTATAGCGCACTAAAGTTTTTTTACGTGCTTCATCGTGATCAACAACAGGTAGAGGGTAGTCTCTACCTAAGACTACTCCAGCAGCTTCAAGCTCAATATGCCCGGCTTTCCAAGGCGCATGAATCGATTTTTTTGAGAGCTTTTCAAGTTGCGGCAGATAGCGCCGAATAAATTTCCCCTCGGGATCAAATTTCTCTGATTGAGTGATGGGATTAAAGATGCGGAAATAGGGTTGGGCATCACAACCTGATGAAGAGGCCCATTGCCAGCCGCCATTATTCGATGAGAGCTCAAAGTCATTGAGGTGTTCAGCGAAATAAGCCTCGCCCCAGCGCCAGTCAATACCCAGGTCTTTAGTCAGAAAACTAGCCACAACCATGCGCAGACGATTATGCATATAGCCGCTCTGATTGAGTTGGTGCATGGCTGCATCAACCAGTGGATAACCCGTTTTACCTTCACACCAAGCTGCAAAGAGTTTCTTTGCCTGTGCGCCACTTTCCCAGGCGATATTGTCGTAGTCTGGTTTGAATGAGGCGCCTTCAGCTAGCCTTGGGTGGTTGGCTAAAATCATGAAATAAAAATCACGCCAAATGAGCTCGCTTAACCAAATCGTGGCACCCATGCTGCCAGCAAGCATCCGACGATGAGCTTCACGCACTAGTCCTCTAATAGAGAGCATGCCAAAGCGTAAGTGTGTTGACAAATAGCTAACACCTTTAACAGCAGGAAAATCTCTGCCGATTTGGTATTGATCAATGCGGGAAAGAAAGTCTTCTAAAAATGCTTGCCCACCCTCAGAACCTGGCGGTAAATAGGCCTCAATACCGGTAGGGCAAAATCCCATCGACTCAAGCGAGGGAAAAGGAAGATCTAATTTTTTGGGAATGGCCGAAAATTGGCCTGGCTTAGCATTGCATTCATGAGTAGCCAGATCTTTTTCTTGCAGTGTTTTGAGCCAATTATTTTTATAAGGTGTAAAAATGGAGAAAACAGTATTGGAATTAGTAAGAATTTCTTTCTTTTCAAAAATGACTTGATCTTTAAAATCTTCAAAATGAACGTCGAGTTTTTCTAAGGATCTTTTGACGGACTCATCTCGTGCTATAGCGGATGGTTCATAGTCGTGATTGGCAAATACAGTGTCCACACCTAATTCTTTAGCAATCTGAGGAATGCAGTCAAGGGGCTTACCAAAGCGAACAATGAGACCTCCGCCCGTGGTACGTAACTCCTCATCGATTTGTTTTAGGCCTTGCCAAATAAAATCAACACGACGCTCGTGTTTTAAGCCTTTGGCATCTAGCTCCCCCTGAAGAAGCGGTTTCAGAATATCGGTATCAAAAATGAAGCTTACCCAGACCTGTTTTGCCTCTTTTAGGGCATGGGAGAGTGCCGTATTGTCATAAAGACGAAGATCGCGGCGGAGCCAAATAAGTGCTTTTTGCATAGCCCCTATCTTATGGCGTATTGGTAAAAACTGCTTGATAGCGGGCTAATATCTGTAAAATGGCTTTATATGACTTCGGCTAAAAAAGCACCCCCTGCTTCAGATCCAGGATCTGTACCAGAGTCTTCAATTTCTTTTTCAGCTAGCCATTTAGCAAATCAATTTCTAATTGCCATGCCAGGCATGGTCGATCCTAATTTTGCGGGATCTGTCATCTATCTCTTTGAGCATACCGAGAGGGGCGCAATGGGTTTGGTTGTCAATCGACCAACTGAATTAGATCTTGGAACCCTGTTTGACAAGATTGAGCTGAAATTAGAAATTGCTCCCTTATTAGAGCAGCCAGTGTATTTCGGTGGCCCAGTTCAAGTGGAACGTGGGTTCGTTTTACACGAACCCATCCCCAGCCCATCTTATAGCTCCTCATTGATTATTCCTGGCGGCTTAACGATGACAACCTCCAAGGACGTTTTAGAGGCTCTCGCTATTGGAAATGGCCCCCGCAAGTTTTTAATGACCTTAGGCTATGCCGGGTGGAGCGCTGGCCAACTTGAAGAAGAGATCACCTTAAATGGCTGGATGAATGTGCCTCTTTCACGTCAACAAATGATTGATATTATTTTTGATACCCCTTCGAGTCAGCGCTATGAAAAATCGTTGAGTTTTTTAGGTTTTGATCCTTCGCATTTATCAGGTGAGACAGGGCATGCCTGACCCAACTAAGAAGCCGATAACGATACTGGCTTTTGATTATGGAACGCGTCGGATTGGTGTGGCAGTGGGTAATTCAGAGACAAAAGCAAGTCAGGCATTGAAGACCATTTCTGCTGGAAATATAGATGGGCTATTTCGAGAAATTGAAAGTCTTTTGAAAGAGTGGCTGCCAGATCAGCTTATCGTAGGGCTCCCCACTCACCCCGATGGAGCTGAGCATCAGATGACTCAAAAAGCCCGCCGATTTGGAAATCAGCTTCAAGGACGCTTTAATTTACCCGTAGATTGGGTAGATGAGCGCTATACATCAGCAGTTTTGGAGGGCGATCCTCAGATGTACGACAATCTAGATGCACATTCTGCGGCACTCATTTTGGATCAATACTTTGCAGAATATTAATAAGCACCGGAATTAAAGAATGGACGCTGAATCCTTATATAAAAAATTACTAGAAAACCTGCAAAGTAGATTGCAATGTGGGCCTTTTGAGCTTGCTGGATTGGCTATGGGTGGCGCATGGATCGCAGGGCGTTTAGCGCAAGATTTAAATTTGCCTCACTTTGGCGTGATTAATGTAGCCTTTCATCGGGATGATTACGCAGAAAAAGGAATGACCGCATTGAGAACGGCAGATAGTATGCCCACTCAACTACCTTTTGATGTGAATGGGGCAAACATTATTTTGATTGATGATGTCTTGTTCACAGGTAGAACCGTCAGAGCAGCTCTCAATGAATTATTCGACTTTGGGCGCCCTGCACAAGTTGAATTAATGGTCTTAGCCGATCGGGGTAAGCGTGAATTGCCCGTCACTGCAAATTTTGTGGGGGAGTTGATTCAGGTTCCAGATCAACAAATTCTAGTTTTAGAAAAAGATGCGGCTGGTAAGTTCAGCTTTCTGCTTGAGGAGCGTGAATAATGAACTCGGTAAATCAATTTAATGCAGCCGGTGAGTTGACCCATCTTCTGACCTTGGAAGGTCTGCCTAAAGAGCAAATTCTGCATATTCTAGATACCGCTAAGCAGTTCGTTAGCGTTACTGATCCATCTAGAGAAGTTCGAAAGGTTCCTTTACTGCGCGGCAAGAGTGTCTTCAATCTCTTTTTTGAAAACTCAACTCGCACAAGGACAACATTTGAGATTGCTGCTAAACGCCTATCCGCCGATGTTATTAATTTAGATATTTCTACTTCTTCAACCGCAAAAGGTGAAAGCCTTCTTGATACGATCGATAATTTAGTGGCGATGCAAGCTGATATTTTTGTTGTGCGCCATAGTGTTTCTAAGGCGCCAATTGAGATTGCAAATCATGTGCCATCGCATGTGCATGTTGTCAATGCGGGTGATGGCAGTAACCAACATCCCACTCAAGGCTTGCTGGATATGTACACGATGCGTCACTTTAAGCAGAGTTTTAAAGGTCTGAAGGTCGCTATCGTTGGCGACATTGTTCATAGTCGTGTAGCTAAATCTAATATTCATGCTCTGACCACATTGGGTTGCGAAGAGATTCGTGCTATTGGCCCCGAAAGCTTGCTGCCAAGCAATCTAGATATGTTGGGTGTGAAGATTTACCACAGCATGGAAGAGGGCTTAAAAGGTGTTGATGTCGTGATGACATTGCGTATTCAGAAAGAACGTATGGAGGCTGGGCAAGTACCTGAAGGTGATGCTTTCTTCAAGCAATATGGTTTAACGCCTGCACGCTTAGCCTTGGCTAAATCAGATGCAATCGTCATGCACCCTGGCCCCATGAACCGTGGTGTAGAGATTGATTCGGCGGTAGCGGATGGGTCTCAGTCAGTCATCTTGAATCAGGTTACCTTCGGTATTGCAGTCCGCATGGCGGTGATGTCGATTGTTGCTGGGAATTAGCTTCTTAAAAAGTAATCAGCGATTTGCTGTTTGAAGACTCTCGGCTCATCTTGTAACCACTTTCGATAGGTATCAAAAGTTGCATAGTGTTTAGGAAAGTTGTCCATAACATCTTGGGCAAGCACACCAAAAGCTTCGATAAAACCAACAGCGTTACTATCAAATTTGTATTGGACTGGAATGGGGAGGTCAATAGCATTTCCTGCTGACCCTAATTTACCGGTAATCAAGCAACATCCATGCATTGCCGCTTCTCGGGGCATACGATCTCTGCCCGGATGATGACCAAAATCAATATATAGCTTTGCGCTGTAAAGCTTCTCAGAGAGCTCATCTCGATTCAATCCTTTTAGTGGAAGAAATTTCCACTGAGGATATAGTTTTATCAATTGCCGAGTAATCTTCCAGCCTTTTGTCGGATTGTACAAAATAATACTTTGTTTATGGTCAATCTTATCTAGGTATTTATCTGTCAGGAAATCTTCATTGATGGAGTCGATTAAAGGAATGGGGTTAATGCCGCAAGATTTTAGGTATTGAGTTGAATGCTCTGTTTGGGAAAAATGCAAGAGGTCCTTTAGGTTTTTTGCGCCACCCCAAGGCCTGCGTCCTTGAAGGACCCTTTTAAAGTAGCGGACGCGATCGTGGAGTGGCCAGATATGTCGGCGCTCTAAAAAATTCTCGAGGGATAACCACCATAAAGCTGCTTTCGCATTTTTTACCTTGAGTGCAAGCATTGGATCGACTTCAGGGAAAATAATTAAATTACCAGCTACATCTTCATAAGTGGTTGACTGTGTTTGATAGTGCTCATATGGTACCGGTGGCTTAGCTGGTCCTGAAAAGGGCAGGTAGCACATATATGCTGGCAGTCCGAGACTATTCATGTGGGCGGTTAGTTGATGAAGTGCTTCAGGCCCGCCAGTCACCGCACCCGCAGGACAAACCACCAATATTTTTTTATATTTATGCATCTGGAAATTAGCTATTCTCACTTGATATTGTTTATAAGCCCTGAGAGCCAAATTGATTGTAGAAACGCCAAGTATCGTCACACATTCACTCGATTCCATGCTTAGCTTACCAGCCCAAGACTATTTTAGCTAAGTTTGAATTTGCATAATACTCCGCCGAATCAACCGCATCTTCTCGACACTACTTAGAGTGACTAATTTACTATTGCAATGGTTATTTACTGCCACTGCTGCGTAGCCACTCTCATGTATGGTTACTAAAGTGTGTGAGACTATGTGACCAAACCCACCAGCAACTACAATTATCCCCCATATTCTTCTTGATATTAATAGTAAAGTGCTACTGAGGTACTAGTGGTATCCTCTTTGAAACAGCCGCCAGGGAGCAATAAATAAATTATTTAAGAGATACTTTCATAAATAATAATCCTCTATAGCCAATGATTGCATCAAATTTTTAAGATAATCATGAAAAAAAACGTAGATCATGCGTATGCCAAGCTAGATTGGTTTGTAATTTTAGCTATTTTCATGTTTCCCGTTACCTTCCTGACGGTACGTCATGGAGTGCATGTTTCTTTATTTGCCTTACTTCTGATGGCTGCATATCAATGCTGGCGAGTCAAAATAAAAAATATTCAATTTAATTATCCTCAGGATTTCCTCATCCTGTTAGTTTTCTCAGGCTTATTTTTCTCAGTGCTTTTATCGCAAATTTTTCGAGGAGCAATTCACTTGGCGGCATTCGATGGACCTTCTCGAATCTTAATTGCCGGCTTAGTTTTTCTATTTCTCAAGCAGCTCAATATTCCCTATTTAAAAACTTTAGGTATTGCTATTCCCTTCGGCCTCTTGCTAACTTTTATTACGTTAAAGCTCCATCCTGATGCCTTTTGGGCTGGAAAATATGCTACTTACTTTGTGGATCCCAATACATTAGGATCACAGTCTTTTATTCTTGGATTGCTATCGCTGTTAATGATTAGATCCCTAAAAGAGGAATCTATCCACTTACTTATTCTGAAGTTAGCTGGTGGTGCTGCAGGTTTATATATTTCCATTGGCGCTGGATCGAGAGGCGCATGGTTAACAGCACCATTTATATTTTTGATGATATACATTTTTAGAATTAGCGATATTAATCATGCGCCATTAATTCAAAAGGCAAAATTATGGCTTCATACAACTACTAGTATTTTTGTGGTTATAGCTATAGCGGTGATTAGCTTTTACTTTTCGGAAAACCTTTCCTCGCGGATGATTAGCGGATATTTTGAAATACGAAATTGGTTTAACGGTACGAATCTAGAGACCTCAGCAGGTATCAGATTAAGTATGTGGAAATTCGGATTTCAATTTGCCAATGAAAGTCTCTTATTTGGATATGGCGAAGAGAAAAATATGCTACTCACTTTAAAAAACAGCCTACTTAACATCCCAGAAAACCAGGTAGCGATTGTTACTATGGCCGGCACAGGCCCGCACAGCGATATATTAAGTAAATTGTTGTCTGCTGGTATTGTTGGCCTTGCTGCTTATCTGTTGTTATTGGCTGTGCCTTTCTATGTATTTTGGCAATATCGCAATTCTGACAATTCAGATAAAAAATTAGCCTCAAGAATTGGTATTTATTACATAGTCGGTATATTTATTGCTGGCTTATCTAATGAACAACTTTCTCTAAAATATTTGTGTACGTTTTATGGATTGATGATTGCAACTCTTTTGGCTCAAGTGCTATATCAAGCTAAAGCTAGAAATCACAACCCCTTACATGGGTAATCTAAGAAGTCTTAATACCCAATGACTGACTCAAAGTTCATCATATTTTCAGATTCATCTAAAAATATTGGCGGTCAGGAGTTGCAGGCACTCCAGCAAATGCGCTCATTGAATAGAGCAGGGCATCAAACACTCTTGCTAGCTAAGCCCGGTAGTGCCATCTTAGAGCTTGCACAGTCCTATG
>CANFRA010000019.1 GCA_947449305.1 Burkholderiaceae bacterium | reverse complement strand
TTAGATATTGCTCGCATGGCACGCGATATGCACGGTGGTAATGGGATCTCAGATGAGTATGGCGTGATTCGTCATATGCTCAATCTTGAGGTAGTGAACACCTACGAAGGCACACACGATATTCACGCACTCATTTTGGGTCGTGCACAAACAGGTATTCAGGCGTTTAGTTGATTGGCTGATTAGCTAAGAGCCCAGCTTTTTGACGATGGCCTTTGCGGCTTGAGCAAAGGCCTCATCGCTATCATTTTCTAGCTGTACAAAATTCTCAATCTTGTACTGAGGAAAGTTTCTGATGATCGATGATTGGTAGGAAGGGTCATAGTGCTTTACCAACAACTCTTCAACCAACTCTGGAAAGTTGCCCGCGTCAATCGCTTCATTCCATTTGGCTATTTGGACTTTGCCATAGTGAGCAGTCAGCAAGGCTAACTTAGCTTTAAAGTTATCCGTATCCGTTAGAAAATGATGGTACTCACGAATCAACCAAGATACCCGTGTCTGCGTGCTTGATCTCAATTCAATACAAGCGCCACTGCGAATCTTCTCCATCAAAGCATCTGGTATGTGCAGCCCCCCGACCTTCTTACTCTCTGACTCAACAAAGACAGGTTTTGATGGATCTAATTTGCGTAATGCATTCCAAAGTGCTGTTTCAAAACCTTTTTGCGATGGTTGTTCGATATTGGGCTCATTACCCAAGACAGAACCTCGATGAACCGCCAAGCCCTCTAAATCTAATATCTGCACACCTAGTTCGCCAATCTCTTGCAGTACTCTCGTCTTGCCACTGCCGGTCATACCGCAGATTACTTGGAATGTGAATGCTTTTGCGTCTGCCTCAAGACCATCAATTACAGTGCGCCTAAAGCCTTGATAACCGCTTTCTAGTTGCATAGCTTTCCAGCCAATGCGATTCAGGATATGGGTAAAGGCCCCGCTGCGCTCGCCACCACGCCAGCAATAGATGAGTGGACGCCATTCACGCGGTAATTCTAATAAATGATTTTCAAGATGCTCTGCAATATTTTTAGATACCAGAGCAGCGCCTAGCTTCTTGGCTGCAAATGGAGACACCTGCTTATACAGAGTTCCAATTTGTGCGCGCTCATCATTACTGAGCACCGGAAAATTAACAGCCCCAGGAATATGATCTAAAGCAAATTCTGCTGGCGATCTCACATCAATCACAAGGTCAAAGCCGTCCAACTCAGAAAGAAATTGAGCCAGCTTAAGAATGTGAGGATTACTAGGCTGCATACCTTGTGCTAGTTCAGCCAACTAAAAACAGTTAGCTTACTTGCAAGGCGAGGTGATACAAATTGGTAGAGCGAGCACCAGAGCGACAAAATGCCAAGATGGGTCCGGGCAGAGTTTTTAGGAGGCGAGCCATTTCTTGAACTTCTGCTGGCGTAAACGCACCTGGAACAACTGGGAGATAAGCGTAATTCAGACCAAGCTTTTCAGCTTCTGCCGCAATAGATGCGTTAGTTGGCTGATGAGGGCCCTCTTCACCATCAGGACGATTGTTAATGACGCTTTTATAGCCCTGCTTGGCGATTTCAGCCAAATGACTGGGGTCAATTTGACCAAGCGTACCGAATTGAGCGTTATGGCAAGTAATAGGAAGACTCATGAAACCCTCTACATTTAATAAATATGCGATAGGGTCAATTCTAAATCAGGCTTGCTCAGAGGCTGGGTTTAGCTCTATGGCCGGCAAAGAAGCGTTCGCAGATTTCCATGCCAGCTAACATGGCAGCCACAAAAACAAAGGCCTTGAGATGGCCTGCCCCAAGAGCAACTAGGGCTGGGCCAGGGCAAAAGCCTGCAATTCCCCAGCCCGCCCCAAAGATCAGGCTGCCAATCAGCAAAGGCTTAGTGATATCCCGTCTCGTTGGAATGTGGAGAGCTCCACCAAAAAAGGCCTGGCTTCTCTTGCTAACAACATAAAAGCCGGCAAGACCAACCAGTACTGCGCCCATCATGACAAATGCGAGCGATGGATCCCAATTACCTGCTAAATCTAAGAATCCCAAAATCTTTTGTGGATTGCTCATGCCAGAGATGATTAAGCCCCATCCAAAAAGTACACCAATCGCATACTGACTAAAGAGGCCAAAATAGTGTTTCATCTTAGCCACCCATCAAGTGACGGATGACAAACACCATGACAAAACCAGCACACATAAAAGCGAGTGTCGCAACTAATGATCGGGGTGATAAACGAGACAAGCCGCAAATACCATGGCCACTAGTACAGCCCGAACCATACTGTGCGCCAAAGCCAACTAAAAGACCAGCAATCACAATAACTAACCAGCTAGCGTCAATCTCAACAACTGGAATAATGCCGAAAAATAATGCCGCCAAAAATGGTGCTGAGATTAAACCTAACACCAAGCTAAGACGCCAAGCAGAGTCGGTTAATTTAGGATGAAGCAATCCAGAGATGATCCCGCTGATACCGAGTATGCGACCATGTATAAGAACATAGAGTGCTGCAGCGACGCCGAGAATCATTCCACCCAGTAAAGATGGAATAGGCGTGAAAGAAAGCCAGTCAATTTGCATTAATGCCTATCCAGTCTATCTGTGATTAACTGCAAGGATTTGGAGCAAGACGAAACTGTAAATAGCGCATACCTAAATAGGCACCAAAAATAAATCCAGGTAAGGCCAACAATGATCCAAGGGCTAAAGTAGAAATACCACTTAATCCCTGCCCCACTGTACAGCCTAATGCTGTAACACCACCAAAGCCCATCAAAGCTGCGCCAACCAGATGATTTGCCGTATCTTCGGTATTGCGAAATGACTCCCAGCGGAACGTTTTACTTGCAATAGCAATCAGAGCTGATCCCAAGATCATGCCAAGAACAGCAACAATACCGACTGTAAGAACTTTGGATGTATCGCTGTACATCATGAGCCAATCCAAGGAATAGGCATAAGGGGCGACAAAAGATAGGCTTTCCATACGACCAGAATTGGTCACTAAAAACACCTCTTCTAAGGTGTTAGGGTCTTCAGCAACGTAACCTAAATTACCCGATACCCACCAGACTGCAGTGATTGCTAAGCCGACACCAATTCCTGCAATTAAGTTTTCAGCAGTCCAAAATGCTTTGCTCACTAGAGCGTAAATAATAAATACAGAACCGATAATCAGACCTAAGACAAGATGCAGATTCGTACGAGCGATACCTAAAGGACCGCTCAGAAGACTTGGCAAGTCTTGCGGGGTACTAAAAGCAATAAAGATAGTATCAAGTGTATTGGTGCGCATCACCCCCAGAAAACCGCGCATAGTCATATAGGCAAATAAACCCAAGACCATAAACACGATGATGGACTTTAAGTTACCGCCGCCAATACGTACTAGAGTTTTGCTGCCACAACCTGAGGCTAGAACCATGCCAAAGCCAAACACAACACTACCTACAATGGTCGACAGCCATAGAAATCGATTGCCGGTATAAAAACTTTTTAAAGGATCGATGAGTCCTAGATAAGACATCAATGTAAATCCAATAATGGCGATGCCAACAGCTAGGAACCACTGCTTTAAACGATCCCAGCTAGACATAATGAAGATGTCAGAGACAGCGCCCATGCTGCAAAAGCCCGTTTTTTGCATCAAGGCACCAAGCAAAAAAGTAATAGCAAAAGTAGCCCAAAGGACCGATCTACCAAGAGAATTAATATCTACGACATCCATAGCGACTATATTTTAAAAAATTAAGGTTTGAATTTATAAAACTGTTGATTGAGATAAGCGACAACATCAGCCTCATCTTCAGGAAAGAGATCTAGACGGAGCTCGCTATTACATAAGCCCACCATCCTTTTTAAATTAGCCAATGACTTTACCTTGCTATCACTGCGCGTGTAGATCATATCGCCATTATCAAAGCCAGATTTCTTAGCGTGGCAGCTATAGCACTTTTGCTGATCTATGGTCTTACCATTTGCTAGATCAGGAGCAGCCAAAGCTGGAGCGCTCATTAGAGCACTCAAGATCATTGCGGGGATGCATCGAATAAAAACCATTTTCATTACAAATCAAGGATTTAGCATTAATCTGCTATTTTAAGGCCCAATGGCCAAAATTGCCCTACTCGGCCTGGATGGACAGGTAGACGTTATAGGCATTCATCCGGTTGGCGGCCCGAAATAGCGGCATTCCTTCATATTCTGACCAATCCGCTTGTTTATAGGCATCCTCAAAGGGATCCATATTGATAGCGGCCGCAGACATCGATTCCCGCAGATATTTAAGGTAATTTCTGGTGAAGGCAATATCTTCAGAGGGCTTAACGGAATAATTCCCATGCCCAGGAATGACGATATTGGGATTGAATTTTTCAATCTCATCTAAACCCTTAAGCCAACCTTTGCTATCAGCATTACCAACAAAAGGAATGCGCCCCCTAAATACGAGATCTCCAGCAAACAGGACTTTTTCTGATGGTACGTAAATCATTAAGTCTTCTGGTGCGTGAGCAGGCCCTACTCGACTAATGAAAAAATCCACCACACCAATCGACAGTTTCAATTTTTGATCAATCCAAACATCTGCAGAAATGAGGTTCGTATTGGTATTGACCCAGGGCGCAAAATCAACGCGCGAGGCAATCAGGCGTTGCCTGGCTGTTTCTGAAGAAAGATAGTTTCTGCCTTCGCCTTGGGCATAAATCTTCGCACCAATCTTTTTAAATTCTTGCAATCCGTAGACGTGATCTGCATGGTAGTGACTCACAATCACTGCAACGACTTTTTGTGAGGTAATTTTTTTAACTTCGGCAATCAATTTTTGTGCAAGGATGGGCGAGCCCAATGCATCAACAACGACGACTCCTGCAGGAGTTACTACAAAGCCAGCATTCGAAATAAAATTTTGATTGGCACTACTGCCCATTTCTGCAAAGCCTTGGACGAAATAAGTATGGGGGGCAACCTGAATAGGCTTTAGTTGAATGGTGTCGACAGATTTAGCATTCTGCCCATAGGCACTTCCAAAAAAGATAAAGGATCCCATGAGGATCCCTGTTACCTTCTTGATCAACCGAATATTCATCAGTCCACTAATTATGGTTTGATGTAGGCAAAGCCGTCTTTATATTGCAGGTCGGCAACCCGCACCACTCCGGATGGAGTAAAGTCGGCATCCAAAGTAAATTGATCCTTTTTGAGATTACGATTTTTTAGCGTAATCTCACAAACCTCAAACTTTACGCCACGAGACTTGAGCGCCCCTACTAATGGCGCATATTCCACATTATTCTTTTTATCCTTAGCCCCCTCCATAAGAAGATCCACTCCATTAGCATGGGTCACAACAATAATGGTGGTTTGGGGAGAAACATCTAAATGATTACGAATATTACGTAATCCTTTTAAGCCCTGAGTTTCAGCATCATCAATGTGATAAACCACTTTAGTAGAACCTGCAGATTGGGCGCTAACATGCGAAGCAAAGCCAATGCCAATGCCAATGCCAAGGATGGCTGCAAAAATAAGCTGGATAATTTTTTTCATTACTAAAACCTTTACGAATTAATTAAATGGAAGCCATGCCTGGGTTCTTGCTAACGCCCTTGATAACTGGCTCATTAAGCTTAACGGCTTTTACAACTTTAACGTCTCTTAAATGTCTCTCCATGACATCCCAAATCGCTTCGCCGCCAGCATTTTTAGCCTCTTCACTGACTGGTGCCCAGCCAGCAACCTTGTAAGTTTTGCTTGCTTCAATTGCTTTACCATTAAGGCGCATATCAGTAATACGTTTGCCAGCAGTCTGGACTGGATCAATGGTGTATTGCATACCGCCTACACGTACCATATCGCCACCCTGTTGATAGTAAGGGTCAGGATTGAATAAGTTGTCCGCTACATCTTCTAAGATGGTTTTAATCGTTTCACCAGTCATATTAGTGACCGTAGTGTATGGATAAGTAATCGCTGTTTGATCTAAAAGGTTCTCTCGGGTGATCGCTTGCCCTGGCAAAAGACTGGTGCCCCAGCGGAATCCCGGCGAGAAAGCGATCTCTGCATTCTTCTGCGCCATCAAGCCATCCAGAATAAGCTGATCAAAGCTGCCATTGAAGTTGCCGCGGCGATATAAAAGACCTTCAGTAGTTGCTAGCTTCTCATTGAGCTTAGTCTCATAAGGGGCTCTGATTTTCGTAATTAACTTACTCATGGTTTGATCAGCAGGGATCATGTTTGAAAAGATTGGGAAGAGCTTGTAGCGGAAATCCACTGGCTTGCCACCCTTTACATCAAAATCCAATACACCTAAGAACTTACTATTAGATCCAGCATTGGTAACTAGCGTTATCCCGCCAGCATTCTTCACTTTCACCGGAATAGGCACGCCATCATGGGTATGCCCACCCAAGATGGCATCCAAACCACGGACACGGGAGGCCATCTTCAAATCCACATCCATGCCGTTATGTGAGAGAAGCACAACTACTTTTGCTCCTTTTGATCTCACCTCATCAATGGTCTTTTGCATATTCTCTTCCTGAATACCAAAGGTCCAATCAGGAGTGAAATAGCGAGGATTTGCAATAGGTGTGTATGGGAAGGCTTGACCAATAATGGCTACTTGGATGCCATTTTGAACTTTCATGACATAAGGGTTAAATACCATGTCACCAAAGTCTGCCGTCTTGATGTTTTGTGCAATGAACGAAACCTTGCCCTTGAAATCGCCATTCACAATTTCCATCACACGCTTCTCACCTAGCGTCATCTCCCAGTGAGGCGTCATCACGTCAACACCAAGAGCAAGCGCGGCATCAACCATATCTTGGCCGTTCGTCCACAGCGCAGTGCCAGAACCCTGCCAGGTATCACCACCATCAAGCAGGAGCGCTCCAGGGCGATTGGCTTTCATTTGTTTAATGAGGGTAGCCATATGCGCAAAGCCGCCCATCTTGCCGTAATTCTGTGCGGCTGTAACATAGTCTAAGTAGGTAAATGCGTGCGCATCACGAGAGCCAGAAGCAATACCATTGGCTTTTAGGAAATATTCGCCAACTAAGTGTGGGGTCTTGCCCTCTTGGCCACCAATACCGAGGTTTACATTGGGTTCGCGAAAGTAAATAGGCAATAACTGGGCGTGACAATCTGTGTAATGCAAGAAATGTACATTACCGAACTTTGGTAAGTCATAAAACTTTTGTGCCGTACTTTGCGCATTAGCAAAGTTCGATTGCAAACTCATTCCGCCGGCCGAAGCAATAGCCAAGGCTTGCAAAAAATCACGACGACTCAAAGACATATCTACCCCTTTATGAAAACAGGCCTGTCGGCCTGTTTTTTATTTTTTATCTCTTTTACTTCTTCACTTACTGATTCACTGGAGAGGCAGGATCAAGCAATAAGGCCATCACATCCTGAATCTGCTGTTCATTTAAGAGCTTGAAATGGGCAAATCGTGGCATATTGCTGCAAGCGTTATAAGCCTTGGAATTATTGATACGATTCCAGGTGTAGGTAACAACGTCTTGTGAATAACCGCGCAACTTGCCATAGTTCCAAAGTGTTGGGCCAATCGTTCCATAAGAAATCTCTTTCTTATCAATTTGGTGACAGTTGTAGCAACCACCGCCAACTGGAGTGTCGGCTTTATCAGTCCAAGTGGCGCCACGACCACTTTGCGCAATTGCCTCGCCCTTCTTCCAATCACCGACATATTTACCATCAGAGGGCTGCTTGATGCTGTCCATATTGATTTTCTGAATTTTCTCGCGCATCTTTTCACCCTGCTTGCTCCTAGCAAACACAGGATCAGAACAAAACTTTTGGGTTGCATCCTGATCAATACGGTCTAAACCGGCAATACCTTCAGCTTTAAAACCATCCTTGATCATCTTATTGAACTTAGGATCGTTTGCTTGTTGAGCAATTGCAGATCCTTGCATGGCTATTGCTACCAAAGTAAAGCTGCCAATAGCTAAGAGGGATTTCATATTCTTCATTTTCATATTCTCTGTCTCTTATCCATTAACGCTTTAAACCAGGGGTTTCAACAGTGCCGCCGTTGGCATTCTTTGACATATACATAGACAAAGCTACGGTCAGATCAGAGCCATAGATTGGGAATGGGAAGCGCTGCTGACGATAGCAATCGTTTAAGCGCTGTTGCATTGTCCAGAACTGTCCACTTGAGACACGATATGCTGGCCAATATCCCCAACCCAAAGCTGCACCTTTTTGGGTGGTGATATTTGGTAAATCCTGCAAACGAATCCGCTTGCCATCTTCAGCGTGGCAAGAGGCGCATGAGAAATCCATTGGACCGCCCTGGAAAAAGAATGCGCGCTTACCAAGCTCATACATTTCTTTTTCTTTAGGATGATTTGTGCTTACTTTAATTTTGTCGCCCTTAGATAAAGTGACTACGTAAGCAACAATCGCTTCCATATCCTTCTTAGGGCCCTTTTGAAAAGGAGCATCAATCATTTCTTGAGGGTCACGACCTTGCAGCTTTTGCATGCAAGTCATCAAGCGGGACTCGAGATCTTGAACTTTATTGGTATCTTTAAAGTAGCGTGGTAACTGTGCTGCCGCACCCTTTACGACTCCAGGCCCCAAACCCAAATCGCACTTCTCAAGAGTAGCATTCTTCGGGCCAGCAGGCTTTTTCCAAAGCTCTTCACCTGCAGCCTCGTAAAGTTCGGATGGATTTCCATCTGCAATCATCTCGCGATACTTGGCAATATCGTCCGTTGTACTTTGGGCATAGGTCGTTGATGAAATTGACAATATCGTTGTCAATATTCCTAAGGCTAAGCCTAAGGTGAATTTATGCTGCATTTGTTACCCTTTCAAAACCATCGAGGCGGTGAAAATTACTGGTATTAAGAAGCGGTTGCTTCATCGGTGCGCTTGTCACCTTTACTATCTACCCAGCTCACAACAATCTTGTCGCCTTTGGCACCCTTGTATTTGAAATTCAAGAATGGATCCTTAGAAACTGCTGGACCAAATTGACCATTCAATACATCTTTACCATTGGCTTTGACATTGATTGTGCTAATGAACCATGCAGGAATAGTTTTACCAGCAGCATCTTTACGCTGACCAGATTCCATGTCGTGCTTCATCAAAATTTTTACATCTACAATTCCACCGTTCTCAGCAGCTCTAACGCGCATTGGATCAGCCATGTTTTCCTCTTGTAATCTAGTATTTAATTAATAGTATTTGCTTGACCTGGGGGTCATTAACCGCCGCAACCGCCCAAAGTCACTTTTACTTCCTTCACTGCCATGCTCCACTTGCCATCGGCTTTTACTAAGCCATACACGTTAGAGGTTTGGCCCATCTTGATGCGAGAAGTAACAAATGGCTCTGTGCCAGCAGGGATAAAAAATTGAGCAGCTAAAGAGCTTGGGTTTTTCTCAACCAAAATAGCCATCTGCTCTGCTTTAAGAGTAGTTGTAATTCCAACAGGAACTACTGCTCCATTCTCTGCAATATCAGGAGCATTTAAAGTAATAGCGCCTGATTTATCTGGGCTGCCAGCACCCAAGATTTTGAATACTTCATCAAGGCTCTTGCCTTCAAAAGCGGCTTTATTCCACTCTTGAGCTTGGGCTACGCTGATAAGACCCGCAGAAGCCATCAAGCCGAAAACGGCTGAATATTTCAATAAACTGCGTCGCTGCTGATTCATAAAAACTCCTTTAATAATCTACTCATAACATCAAATATAGTGGTATTTCAAAAAACCCTCTTTAAAACTATTGTCCGGTCAGCATCCAGCGGACAAGAGTCGCCCTATCCTCATCCGATAATTGAGGCTGTGGTGGCATCGGAATGGCACCCCACACTCCTGAACCCCCATTTTTGACCTTAGCCATCAGCTTTTCTTGAGCCCCGCCTTGGCCTTGATATTTCGTTGCAACAGCAGCAATCGATGGCCCTACTAACTTCGCATTCGGTGCATGACAAGCAGAGCAGTTTTGGTTCTTAAATAATGCTGCAGGACTCTTAGTGGTGGCAACAGGGGTATTAGTAGCGTGTGCTAAGCCCTCGCCCGATGTACCTGGCAACTTGGCAATTGGTGGCTTAGTTGTGTCTGATCCTCGGTATGGGCCATACAGTCGATTCTGCTCTGCAATATTGCCATGGGCATTTCTGGCGAAATCAGGCAATTCAGATCCAATTTGCACAAACTTGACGCAATTATTCATACAAGCGGAGCCTTTTACATCTGGCTTGCCATGAATAGTCCAAAAACCATGGTCTCTAGTCATACCATTTCGGTTCGGCATCTTTTTCTGAACATCAGCAATATTGGCGTTACTTAAGACAAAATCATCAGGAACGATTTCACCCAAGCTCAAAATAAATGCAACTAAAGCATACGTATCATCGGGCGTTAATGATCTTGGGGCATTCCAAGGCATCGCGCGATAGATGTAATCCCACAGGGTAGAAACCGTGGGAACTTTCATTAAGGTTGTACGTTGAGGTTGCTTGCGATCACCTAAGGAAGCAACCTTGCCAGTCTTCACATCATCGGCAGTGGTTCCACCCGCAATTGGAGTAAAGATCTCGTTTGACTCGCCAAATACCCCATGACAACTAGCGCACTTCGCTTCCCAGATCACCTGACCTTGTGCAACAGATCCAGACCCCTTTGGTAGACCTTTAAAGTCGGGACGTACATCAATATCCCAAGCGATTACCTCCGCAGGAGTAGCATTGCGACCAATCCCTGGAAATTTCGCAGGGCCTTGAGTGCTTTGTGCGCTTTGTGCAAAAGTCAGTTGAGCAGAAAATACCGCCAGACTTAAAAGTACCAGGCGAGCAAACAATTTATCCAACTTGAACATTGCTCACCTCGCCATTTGAATCTAACTTCCAAGACTGAATTGCATTGTTGTGATAAATCGAGCGATTGCCTCGAACATCCCGCAGCATCTTGATGGATGGTTGTACATAACCGGTGTCATCAATTGCCCTTGATTGCAAAATTGCCGGTGATCCGTCCCAGACCCAATCAATATTAAAGCGGGTAATCGATTTTGTGAGAACCGGCGTCTCTAAGCGCGCTGTGCGCCAGTTATTACCACCGTCAAATGAAACATCAACACGTTTGATCTTGCCGCGACCTGACCAAGCCATACCACTGACGTTATAAAAACCTTTGTCTAGTAATTGCTGGCCGCCTGATGGTGTGGTGATAACGGATTTGCATTCTTGAATCGATGTGTATTGACGGTGCATCCCATTTGGCATGAGATCAATGTAGTGAACTGCTTCATCTTTTGTATTCCATGGCATATCACCCACTTCAAGACGACGCAACCACTTCACCCAGCTCACGCCCTGCACCCCCGGAACTACCAGACGCAATGGGAAGCCATTTTCAGGGCGCAGCATCTCACCATTCATACCCCAAGCAACAATAGTGTCGTCCAAGCAGCTATCTAGATTAATCGTTCGAGTCATGCCCGAACCATCTCCGCCTTCCGCAAGCAAGAGCTTGCCTTTTTTCAGGTCGGCGCCGCACTCCTCAAGCAAGACCTTGAGAGGTACACCAGTAAACTCGCAGCAAGACAGCATGCCATGGGTGTATTGCACAGTTGGTACAGCAACGTTGCCCCACTCTAAGCCCGTATTAGCGCCACACTCAATAAAGTGTATACGTGAAACTGAGGGAAGCCTCATCAAGTCATTCATCGTAAAGACACGGGCATTCTTCACCATGCCATTGACCATCAAACGATGCGTTTCAGGATTGAGGTTGTACCAACCCTGGTGATGGCGCTCAAAATGTAAACCGCTAGGAGTAATGGTTCCAAACAAACCTTGTAAAGGGGTAAAGGCAACTGAAGATGCCGCTACACGCGTTAGACCAGGAGATTCACGGCGAATCAAATTAGCTTCATAAATAGACGGCAATCCATAAGGCATCGTCGCTACGTTCTTACCTAAAGTGGTTTGCCATTCTTGCTTTTCCAGAATGGCTGGATCGCCTTCACCTGCAGCAAATGCCATTGGAGCGGCCAAGCCTGCGGTGGCACCACTTAAGGCAGAAAAGAATCCTTTGCGCAAAAAGCCGCGACGGGTTTCATCAAGACCGTTGGTATTGATGTCAGTAATCAATTCTTGGGATATGAAATGCTCTGGCGCCTTCACCAATCGGGCTCTATTAGCAGGCTTCTCAACCGCCGAAATATCCTGAGCACTTAATTCAATTTGCTTCTTAGTCATTTGACCTCTAATGAAAAATCATTACTCATTAATGAATACTTTCAGCAATCTTGGCGCAGACTGTCTGGCACATCTCTACTGTCGCATTATCTGCAATTGAGTAATACACCGTGACCCCCTCTTTACGTCTGAGCAATATCCCTGCTTTATGCAATGCCTGTAGATGCCGAGATACGTTAGCCTGACTTGTGCCACACATTTCTAGAACTTCTGATACTGATTTCTCTCCAGAGCAAACGGCATACATGATGCGCAAACGCGCTGGCTCTGAAAGAACAGTGAAATACTCTGCTACTTTAGAAAAAACCTTCTCCATCTGCTTTGGAGATAAATTCTTAGTGGCTTTTTGAACTTTAGCTTGCATGGCGTCTATTAATATGAATATATGCGTATATATGTATATTTAACACTATTCTGAGTCAAGCACCTATAGTGAAAAACCCTAAGACTTCTAAAGCTACAATCCATTGATGGATATGGATGCCATTCTTCTCTCATTAAAGCTTGCCTTGTGGACTCTGGTGCTGATTCTGCCGTTTGGAATCTGGGTTGCCCACACGCTGCAAAAGGCGGGTAAAGCGAAGTCCTGGATTGAGGCTGGCCTAGCTCTACCCCTTGTTCTGCCCCCCACCGTATTGGGGTATTACTTATTGGTAGGGCTAAGTGGCAAAAGCTTTTTGGGCATACCGCTGGTATTTTCATTCACTGGCATTCTGATTGCCTCCCTCATTGTCAATTTGCCATTTGCTATACAGCCAATACAGCGTGCATTTGAAGCAATCAACCCAGAAATTATTGAGGCTGCGCAAGTAAGTGGGCTTTCTAATTGGCAAATTTTTCGCTTAATTGAGTTGCCATTAGCTTGGCGCGGCATCACTAGTGCAGCCGTTCTGACTTTTGCGCACACCCTCGGAGAGTTTGGCGTTATCTTAATGGTCGGCGGCGCTATCCCTGGTGAGACCAAAACAGTATCGATTGCTATTTACGATAAGGTACAGAGTTTTGATACCGCTGGAGCTGGTGCCCTCTCATTCATATTATTAGGCACTTCGCTTGTAGCGATTGCCATTTCCTATGGCATCTTTGGTCGTCAACCCTCTCGTAGCCAAAAGAGGGGAAGCTAATGCTTAAGATTAGGCTTTCACAGACAACTCCCAATCCATTACAGCTGAGTCTGGAGTGTATTTCTGGCGAGCTCCACGCTTTAGTAGGTCCATCAGGTAGCGGTAAAACAACTGCATTACGAACGATCGCTGGGCTAAACAATCCTCATGCGGGAAGCATTGAATGCAATGGTGAGCTTTGGTTTGCAGCCAATGAAATCAATGGCATTAGCACCTCACTCAGTCCGGCACAGCGCTCTTGCGGATTTTTGTTTCAGCAATATGCACTCTTTCCGCACTTATCTGCACTGGAGAATGTGTGTATTGCGCTATATAACTCGGTAGCTGGGCTTGCAGAACGTCAAGCGCAAGCCAAGGAATGGCTCGATCGTATGGGTATCGGCGAATTAGTCAATCGCATGCCTAATCAACTATCTGGTGGACAACAGCAACGTGTTGCACTAGCAAGAGCTTTAGCAAGATCGCCTAAGGTCCTGTTGTTAGACGAACCATTCTCTGCGATAGATGCACCAACACGTCAAGGCCTTTACAAAACTCTAGCTGAACTTCGTAAAGATTTAAACATTCCGATTTTGTTAGTGACCCATGATTTACGCGAAGCAGATTTATTAGCAGACCGCATTACCGTCATTGATCAAGGTGTTGGCTTGCAAACCGCTCCGCCCCAGGTGCTTTTCGAGAGACCCAGAAACTCTCGGGTTGCTGAGCTAGTAGGGATCAATAATAAGTTTGAAGGTGTGTTTACTGCAGGTAAGCTGTCATGGAATGACTGCAATCGAGTATTTGAAGTAATCGATAAAGGCAAGATCCCACCCAATACTCCCGTTGCCTGGGTTATCCCCGCAGATGGCCTCAGCCTCCATCATAAAGCCACCCCCTCATCAATTGAGGCCCATGTAGAGCAGATCAGTGCACTAGGACAAATTGCAGTCATTCAACTGTTACTCAATAATGCTACTCATACGCTTACCTGGGAGGCTTCAGCGGCAGAAGTGAAAAGACTGGAATTAGAGGTGGGAAAAAATACTCATGTTGAAATTGACGGTAGCAAGATTCACATCATGCCGCTACGCCCCATCAATGATCCACGTCGCTTTACTTCTTAGCGACAAGACCCAATAAAGCAGACATACCCGCATGTCTTGCACCTTCATTGAGCTCTTTTTCATAGCAGCGCAAATCTAGTATTTGAAATTCCTTAGCAAGATCTCGAATCATTTGTTCTGTATAGAGATGCTCTATTAATGATGGGCCGCCTGTTTTGTACTCTAGCTGCTTTGGTGTATAGCCTTGCAATATAAAAATCCCGCCTGGCTTTAACGTCTTATGGGTTTGTTGAAATATGCGCTCGCGCATTTGTGGATCAGCAAACTGAATAAAGATCCCGATGACGGCATCGTATGCATTTGCTTGCCAATCAAAGCTATCTGTATCTGAAAAGGAGTAATCCACTTCAACTTGATGATCTATAGCAAACTGCTTTGCTTTAGCTAGCGCGATATCCGATGCATCAAAAGCAAACACTTGCATACCTTGCTTGGCGAGCCAGACACCATTGCGCCCTTCGCCATCAGCAATACAAAGTACCTTATCTTTTGGCTTTAGATATTGTTTTGTTTGCTCTACGAGATACTCATTGGGCTCCTTGCCAAAGATAAATTCTTCTTTATTAAAGCGCGCATTCCAGAACTGGGTTGCATCAGCGAAACTCATTGACTTGGTTTGATGTGCTTACTTATTTTTTAAGTCCGCTAATGAGGTCGGCCTTCAAATCGTTAATATTTTCAAGGCCAACCGCAATACGCACTAAGCCATCGGTAATACCGGCTGCTTTTCTTGCCTCAGGAGATACACGGCAATGGGTAGTAGTAGCAGGATTGGTAATCGTTGTCCGGGTATCACCCAAGTTTGCGGTAATCGAGCAAAGCTTAGTTTGATTAATCAGTTTGAATGCAGCCTTCTTTCCACCTTTGAGTGTGAAAGAGACAATTGCCCCACCCGCTTTTTGCTGACGCTTTGCTAAGGCATGCTGAGGATGAGATGTGAGGCCAGGATGGTAAACGCGCTCAACGCCAGACTGTTTTTCTAGCCACTGAGCTAACTCGAGCGCATTCTGACTCTGTTGTTTCATACGTAACTCGAGAGTCTCTAACCCTTTTAGAAATACCCAGGCATTAAATGCAGACATGGTTGGGCCTGCTGTTCGCACATACGGGAACACTTTGCCCATCACAAAATCTTTACTACCCACAATCGCGCCACCAACTACCCTTCCTTGGCCATCTAAATACTTCGTTGCCGAATGAATTACTACATCAGCCCCCAAAGCTAATGGCTTTTGCAGAGCTGGGGTACAAAAACAGTTATCCACCGCAAATAAAGCCTTAGCTTTCTTAGCAATCTTGGAGATGGCTTTAATATCGGCAATCTCGGTCAATGGATTGGATGGGGTTTCCAAATAAAAGAGTTTCGTGTTTGGCTGAACAGCGGCTTGCCAAGACTTGGTATCGGCCAAATCAACATAAGTCGTTGTAATCCCAAAGCGGCCCAAGATATTAGTGAACAGCTGTACTGTTGCTCCAAATACAGAGCGCGAGCATACGACATGATCACCGGCCTGGAGATGCGCCATTGCCATTGTCAAAATGGCAGACATGCCAGACGCAGTTGCAATACAAGCTTCGCCACCTTCTAGCGCAGCCAAACGATCTTGGAACATGCTGACAGTGGGGTTGGTAAAACGAGAGTAAATAAATCCCTGGTCCGCATGAGCAAAGCCATCGGCAGCTAATTCAGCACTATCAAAGCAAAAGCTCGAAGTTAGAAACATCGCCTCTGAATGCTCTTGATATTCAGCAGTACGACGAGTGCCCGCACGGACCGCTAGGGTCTCAAGTGCCAGCTTAGAAAAATCTGGTTTTTTGCGTGTGGTTTTGCTTTTCATAATGCTATTTTGACACCGAATTGCCCATTTGCCTCGTCTAAAGCAAATTCCTGTCGCTTTTTAGTCTTCGGTAGCCAAATGCAGATGAAGCTGGGAGGTGGCAAAGTCGCTTGAATCACGCTGACGATCTGCTTTTGCTGCAGAGGTATTTCTAGCAGCCTCTAGGGCATCCAGATAAGAGTCAGTGATATCGCCAGTGACGTAATTACCATCAAAGCAGGAAGCCTCAAAGTTCTGAATATTGGGATTAATATCCCTTACCGCCTGCTTCATATCTTCAACACTTTGATAGATCAATTGATCAGCACCAATCATCTTGTTGATTTCTTCATCTGTGCGACCGTAAGCAACTAACTCGCTACGAGTTGGCATATCAATACCGTACACATTCGGGAAGCGTACAGGTGGAGCTGCTGATGCAAAGATCACTTTCTTAGCGCCAGATTCACGCGCCATTTGAACAATCTCAAATGAAGTAGTACCGCGTACGATGGAGTCATCAACAATTAATACTGTCTTATCTTTGAACTCAATACGCATTGCATTGAGCTTCTGGCGTACTGACTTCTTACGTACTGCTTGACCTGGCATGATGAAGGTGCGGCCAATATAACGATTCTTAAAGAAGCCTTCACGATAATCCACGCCCAAGTTCTTAGCCACTTGCATTGCTGCTGGGCGACTTGAATCTGGAATCGGCATGACTACGTCAATCTCATCGACATTGGTCACCTTGCGAATCTTCTCAGCCAGATAATCACCCATGCGCATCCGCACGTTGTACACAATCACGCCATCTATAGTGGAATCTGGACGTGCCATGTAGACGTACTCAAAAATACAAGGTGTTAGAACTGCATTAGGCACACACTGACGTGAATAGAAGTTGCCATCCAGGTCGATATAAATTGCCTCACCCGGGTTTACATCACGCACAAAGGTAAAGCCTAAACCTTCAAGCGCTACTGATTCCGACGTCACCATCCATTCAGGGCCTTGCGGCGTATCAATACGACCAAGGCATAAAGGACGAATCCCAAATGGATCGCGGAATGCTAATAAACCATAACCAGCAATCAGAGACACCACGGCATAGGAGCCTTTTACGCGATTAGTCACTCCAGTTACCGCATTAAACATAGCGGCCTCATCTAAGGCGACGCTATTAGTTTCTTTTTGTAACTCATCGGCTAAGACGTTTAACAAAACTTCTGTATCAGAGCTGGTATTAATATGACGACGGTCGCGGTAAGCCATCTCAACCCGCAGACTCGGCGCATTGGTAAGATTACCGTTATGCGCCAGCACAATCCCATAGGGAGCGCTGACATAAAAAGGTTGAGCCTCTTCTTCACTACTTGCTGAGCCCGCTGTTGGGTAACGAACTTGACCAATGCCGGCATTACCTACCAAGCTACGCATATTACGAGTTCTAAATACATCGCGTACTAGGCCATTGGCTTTATGCATAGTGAACGAGTTACCGTTCATGGTTGCGATACCAGCCGCGTCTTGTCCGCGATGTTGCAAGAGCAACAATGCATCGTAGAGCAGTTGATTTACTGGTGAGTGGGAAATAGTTCCGACGACGCCGCACATATCTCTAGCTTCCTATTGTTAATGTAGGAGTAATGGTAGGTATTACTTTGGGCATTGCCTCACCCAATTGCTTAGCCCAGTCGGCTGGCAGCCAACCTTTAATTAAACCGGTTGCCATATCTATGGCTGGTCTTGTAACGGCATTTTTCCAAGCCAAACTTTGCGGAATCGGTGTCAATGCAGCCAATGTTGCCAAAATGACCACAACCAAACCGCCACGCGCCAAACCAAATACCAATCCCAAGAATCGATCTGTCAAGCTTAAGCCCGCCGACATAATCATTTTTTGTACTAGCCCGCCTAACAAGCCACAAATAATCAATGTCAAGATAAAGAGAATAAGAAAGCTCACGCCAAGACTGAGCAACTCATCCATATGGAAGGTAGAAAGCCATTCGGTAGCCAGATAATTTGTATAGTGATATGCAACCCATGCGGCTGCGAACCAAGATGCTAGAGCGAGCACTTCTTTAAATAGGCCACGAGAGATACCTACTAAGGCAGATACTAAGAGCACCACTAGGGTGAAATAATCCACCGATGTTAACTTTAAGGTGGATAAGAATTCCATTACTGTTTACCAGCCTCGACGAGTCTTGGTGATAGACCCATCGCCTTAATTTTCTTTTCTGCCGCTTCTGCAGCATCTTTATCGGTATACGGACCAGCACGAAGAACAAAGAGTTTGGAGCCATCGCTACCATTTTTAGTTAAAACGTAGTTTGGAATCTTTTGCTCTTTCAGTTTTGCAATCCAACCTTGAGCGCGCTCTTCTGAAGCAAATGCACCAATCTGGATAACATACTTTCCTGAGCCGTTAGTTGCACTGCTACTGGGCGCGGCAATAATCTCTTCTCCGGCAGCCAAACCTAATCCAGGAGTTTTGTTTGGTGTAGGTGTTGGCTTAGTTTCTACTTTGGCCTCTGACTTTGGCTCTGGTTTAGCCTCTGGCTTTACTTCCACTTTTGACTCCGGAGCAAGCGCAAGTTTGGGCGCCTCTTTTACAGGCTCCGCAACCACTTCTGTTTTGGCTTTCTCTTCAGGCCTTGAATTAGTACCGGGAATTGGCAAGCTGGTCACAATATTGACGGCAATATCGTTGGGCGCTGACTTAGGGCTGTTATCTAAAATGCGTGGCAATCCAACCACAGCGATGAGAACTAATACAGCGGCGCCAATCAGACGATGGCGCGCTCTTTGTTGTTCTGGATCTTCCGTTAGAGCAAGTTCTTCTGCTTCTACAGCCCGCTGAAAACTGCGCGGAGCTGATCTTTTAGCGGAGCGCCTTCCTACTGAACCTATATCAAGGTCATCAGCCTGTGTTTTTCGCTTAAAGAAGCTCGGTAAACGAATCATGGATCAATGGGCCTGGTTGTTTCGGTAAGTCATTACGCCTGCAACGGTATAGAAGGATCCGAAGGTCACAATTCTATCACCCTCACCCGCCTTTGAGAGCGCTTTTTGATACGCTGCAGCAGGATCTGGGAAGCACTCAATACCGCCATCAGCCCCATTTTGAGGTTTTACGCCTAGGGCCTCAAGCCTGTGCGCCAACCCCTTGGCAGTCGCGGCTCTTTGGGTCGGTAAATCGGTACAAAACCAGAAATCCACGATCTCTAGCAAGGGCTTTATCACCCCGTCAATATCCTTGTCTGCCATCGCCCCAAAAATAGCGTAGGTGTAGGGGTGGTAACCCATCTTATCTAAGCCTTGTGCCAAAGTAGCGGCGGCATGGGGATTGTGAGCCACATCCAAAACCACTGTGGGCTGACCCGGCAAAACCTGAAAACGACCTGGCAACTCAACCATCGCAAAGCCATTGCGAATATCCTGCGCACTGACTGGCAAGCGCTGATGCAGAGCCATCAGGGCTGCAATCACGGCAGAGGCATTCAGAATCTGGTTAGCGCCCCGCAGTGCTGGGTAGCCAAGACCACTAAAGCGCTTCTGCCGACCTGCCCAACCCCATTGCTGTTTATCACCTTGGAAGTTGTAGTCACGCCCTTGCAGCCAAAGATCGCAGTCAAGCTTTTGTGCATGATCAATGAGAGATTGTGGAGGCACTGGGTCGCCGCAGACTGCGATATGCCCTGGACGAAAAATGCCCGCCTTCTCAAAACCAATTGCCTCCCTGGTGCCACCCAAGAAATCTGCGTGATCAATATCAATACTCGTCACGATAGCGCAATCTGCATCCACAATATTGACGGCATCCAAGCGGCCGCCCATACCCACCTCTAAGACCACTGCATCCAAATTAGATTTTGAGAAAAGGTGCATGATAGCTAAGGTGGTGAACTCAAAATACGTTAGCGTTGGGGCTTCTACCAAACTCACGCGCGCATTTTCAACGGCGGCAAAGTGCTCTAACAGGAGACTGTCATTCACCTCTTGCCCGTTAACCCGAGCACGCTCATTAAATTTCAGTAAGTGTGGTGAAGTATGGCAGCCTACTTGATAGCCAGAGGCAAGCAAAATACTCTCAAGATAGGCACAAGTGGAGCCTTTACCATTAGTGCCGGCAACGGTGATCACTGGACAGTCAAAATGTAGATCTAATGCTGCTTTTACACGATTGATGCGCTCCAAGCCCATGTCGATACCAACGGGATGAGCAGTTTCGAGGTGGCTTAGCCAAGCCTCTAGGCTAGAAAAAAGAATTGGGGTTTGGTGTGCTGTGCTCAAGCGCTTAAACGGCTGCGCTACCCGCAATCGCAGGCTCTGGAAGTTTTTGCAAGAGCGCCAATAGGCGCGCAATCTCACCACGCATTTGGCGACGGTCAACAATCATGTCAATGCCGCCCTTTTGCATTAAGAACTCAGAGCGCTGAAAACCTTCAGGTAATTTTTCACGAACGGTTTGCTCAATGACGCGAGGGCCAGCAAAACCAATCAAGGCCTTTGGTTCAGCCATCACCACATCGCCCATAAAGGCGAAGCTAGCAGAAATGCCGCCCATGGTTGGATCCGTCAGAACGCTGATGTAAGGCAAGCCTTTTTTAGAGAGCAAGGTCAACATCGAGTTGGTCTTAGCCATCTGAAATAGTGACAACAAGCTCTCTTGCATGCGTGCACCGCCAGTTGCAGTCACACAAATGAATGCGCATTTCTTATGTATAGCCTCTTGCACGCCGCGGGCAAATCGCTCACCCACTACAGAGCCCATCGAGCCACCCATATACTGAAATTCAAAACAGGCAGCAACAACTGGAATCGTTTCAAGCTTTCCACCCATGACAATCAATGCTTCCGTTTCGCCAGAGGCGTCATTGGCTTCTTTAATACGATCTGGATATTTTTTAGAATCTTTAAATTTCAGAGGATCGGTTGGAAAAATATCGGCACCGATTTCATAACGGCCTTTTGGATCGAGCAAGCTGTCTAAGCGCTGGCGTGCACCAATGCGCATGTGATGGCTGCATTTGGGACAAACTGAAAGATTGGCCTCAATATCGGTACTGTAAAGAACCGTTTCACAACTGGGGCACTTAACCCACAATCCTTCTGGTACTGATTTGCGATTCGCAGGATCAGTATGCTGAATTTGGGGTGGGAGTAATTTATCTATCCAGCTCATGTATTTTTAACTATCCAATGCGTCACGAATCTCACGAATGAAGGTTTCAAGTGATTGTACCGCCTGCCCAGGGGGTGCATCCTCCAAAAGGCGAATAATACGGCTGCCTATCACTACAGCATCAGCACTCTGAGACACTGCCTTGGCGCTAGCGGCATCGCTAATCCCAAAGCCCACAGCGATCGGAATATCAGTCTCTTCACGAATTTTTGGAATGATGCTTGCCACATCTTGGGTATTGAGATGAGAAGCGCCAGTGACACCACGCATGGATACGTAATAGATATAACCAGAAGCAATTTTCGCAGCCTCTTTAATACGTTCATGCGATGAAGTTGGTGCTAATAAGAAAATGGGGTCTATGCCTGCAACGCGCATACGCGCTGCAAAATCAACGCACTCTTCTGGCGGGTAATCTACTATCAATACACCATCTACTCCAGCAGCTTTGGCTTCAGTTGCAAAACGCTCTGCACCCATTTGCTCAACTGGATTGGCATAACCCATCAAGACCACTGGGGTGTTTGGATCTTGTTTCCGAAATTCCTTCACCATTTCCAAGCAACCATGCAAGGTAACACCTTGAGTCAATGCACGCTCAGAAGATCTTTGAATTACCGGACCATCGGCCATTGGGTCCGAGAAAGGTACGCCCAATTCAATAACGCTAGAGCCACCTCGCACTAATGCATGCATCAACTCAACGGTGAACTTGGGATCTGGATCACCTGCAGTAATAAAAGGAATCAATCCTTTTTTCCCGCTTGCTTTTAACTCTTTAAAGAGTGCCGTAATTTTTGACATAAGAGTTGCTTAACCTTCGGAGCCGGTTGCTTGCGCAACGGTATGCATATCTTTATCGCCACGGCCAGAGAGGTTTACCAAAATAGTCTTATCTTTTGACAAAGTCTTAGCCAACTTACAAGCGTATGCAATCGCATGGGCTGACTCTAGCGCAGGAATAATGCCTTCAATTTGGCAGCAATCATGGAAGGCTTTGAGTGCCTCTTCATCAGTAATGGCAACATAGTCAGCACGCCCAGAATCTTTTAACCAAGCATGCTCAGGGCCTACACCAGGGTAATCCATTCCAGCTGAGACAGAATGCGTTTCAGAAATCTGGCCGTTCTCATCTTGCAATAAGTAAGTACGATTGCCATGCAATACGCCAGGCTTACCAACACACAGCGCAGCGGAATGCAAACCACTACCAAGTCCATGTCCTGCAGCCTCTACGCCAACTAACTTCACTTCTGAAAAATCGATGTAAGGATAAAAAATACCCATGGCATTTGAGCCACCGCCAACACAAGCTAATACATAGTCGGGTTGACGACCAGTCATCTCAGGCATTTGAACTTTGCACTCTTCACCAATCACACTCTGAAAGTCTCTCACCATCATCGGATAGGGATGTGGCCCCGCCACGGTACCAATTATGTAAAAAGTGTTCTCTACATTGGTAACCCAATCGCGCATCGCTTCATTGAGCGCATCTTTTAATGTTTTAGTTCCTGATTCCACGGGAACTACTTTGGCACCAAGTAATTTCATACGGTAGACGTTTTGTGCCTGACGGGCTACGTCAACGGAGCCTTGATATACCGTGCAATCTAGACCAAAGCGCGCACAAATAGTTGCGGTAGCAACACCGTGCTGCCCTGCGCCTGTTTCAGCAATAATGCGTGGCTTACCCATACGTTTAGCCAGCATTGCTTGGCCAATCACATTATTGATCTTATGTGCGCCTGTATGGTTTAAGTCTTCGCGCTTCAGATAGATTTGCGCTCCGCCCAGCATTTCACTCCAACGCTTAGCGTGATAAACCGGTGACGGTCTACCAACAAAGTGTTTGAGCTCGTAATGAAACTCTTCAATAAATTCTGGGTCGTTTTGATATTTGGCATAAGCTTCTTTGAGCTCATCTAATGCAAACATCAGTGTTTCAGAAACAAACACGCCGCCGTAAGGACCAAAGTGTCCTCGTGCATCTGGCTTGTCGTACATAGCTACCTCTTTTGATTTATCTACAGCAAATTATTGGGATGATGATTTCTCATCTGCTGCGCGCACTGCTTTTACAAATTGAGCCATGAGCGCAGGATCTTTTACACCCCTGCTGCTTTCAACGCCACTGGAGACGTCAACCGCGCAAGGATGCAGGCGTGCAATCGCCTCGCCCACGTTGTGCGTGTTCAATCCACCACTCAAAACGACCCGAGGCGCGTTTTCGCTTACCCATGTCTGTGGAATTCCTTGCCAATCAAAAGGAACG
>CANFRA010000018.1 GCA_947449305.1 Burkholderiaceae bacterium | reverse complement strand
GCGGTACTGCTGGTAGAACAACGCTCAATGGTGAAGGCTTACAACACGAAGATGGCCATAGCCACCTGTGGAGTGGGGCAGTGCCAAACTGCATAAGTTACGACCCTACCTTTGCATTTGAATTGGCAGTAGTGATTCAAGATGGTATGCGTCGTATGTTAGAAGTTCAGGAAGACGTGTATTACTACATCACCTTGATGAATGAGAACTACGCTCATCCAGGAATGCCAAAGGGTGCCGAGAAAGACATCATTAAAGGGATGTACAAGCTGAAGTCTGTGGGTGATGACAAGGCGAAGTTACGTGTTCAACTTCTCGGTTCAGGAACTATTTTCCGCGAAGTGATTGAGGCAGCAGAAATCTTACATAAAGACTGGGGTGTTGCCTCTGACTTGTGGGGCTGCCCAAGCTTTACTGAGTTAGGCCGAGATTGGAATGCAGTGCACCGCGCTAATCTCTTAAATCCAACAGCAGCGCCGCTTCTGTCTCACGTGGAGAAGTGCTTAAAAGATACGTCAGGTCCAATCGTTGCTGCTACTGATTATGTGCGTTTATTTGCTGAGCAGATTCGCCCAGCGATTCAGCATATTGGCCGTCGCTATGAAGTATTAGGTACAGATGGCTTTGGTCGTTCTGATACCCGTGAAAAACTGCGTGACTTCTTTGAGGTTGATCGTCGCTGGGTTGTGGTGACTGCCCTGAGATCTTTAGTAGATGCTGGCCAGATGGATCGTCAAAAACTAGCGGAAGCTATTCAGAAGTATGGCATTGACACCACTAAACCAAACCCAATGACGGTTTAAAAGAGAAGAGTTCATGAGTCAAACAATCGAAATCAAAGTCCCGGATATCGGCGACTACAAAGATGTACCTGTCATTGAAGTCTTGGTTAAGGCTGGTGATGTGGTTGAGAAAGAGCAATCAATCGTTGTGCTTGAATCTGATAAAGCAACGATGGACGTTCCCTCATCGCACTCAGGCATTGTCAAAGAGGTCAAAGTGAAGATTGGTGACAATCTTTCCCAAGGATCGGTAGTGATCACATTGGAAGAGGGCGGCGCTTTAGCAGCTGCTCCTGCTCAAGCCATCCCTGTGGCATCAGCTCCAGTGAGCGCACCAGCAAGCTTGGGCGGTACTGCTATCGAAATCAAAGTCCCGGATATCGGCGACTACAAAGATGTACCTGTCATTGAAGTCTTGGTTAAGGCTGGTGATCGCGTTGAAAAAGAGCAATCGATTGTTGTGCTTGAGTCTGACAAAGCTACGATGGACGTTCCCTCATCACACGCGGGTGTTGTGAAAGAAGTCAAAGTGAAGATTGGTGACAATCTTTCCCAAGGATCGGTAGTCTTGATTCTGGAGGGTGGATCATCTGTAGCTACTCCGGTAGCAGCATCAGCTCCAATAGCAGCATCAGCGCAAGCGCCAGTCAGCAAGCCTGCAGCAGTTGAGCCACCAGTTGTTCGCGCTCCAGCACCTCCCCCAATATCGAACCCAGCGCCAGTGGTGGCTGCATCTCTTAGTCATGCAAGTCCATCGGTGCGTAAATTTGCACGTGAATTGGGTGTGACGGTTCACCAGGTCAAAGGATCTGGTCCTAAGGGCCGTATTACTCAAGAAGATGTTCAGGCCTTTGTTAAAGCAGCCATGAGTGGTAGTGCTAGCAGCCCCGCTGCGGCATCGAATGGCGGAAGCTTGGGTGGGCTGAATCTCATTCCTTGGCCAAAAGTCGACTTTACGAAGTTTGGTGAGATTGAGCGCCAACCATTAAATCGGATTAAGAAGTTGACCGCTGCGAATCTGGGCCGTAACTGGGTCATGATTCCGGCAGTGACATATCACGAAGATGCAGATGTGACCGACTTAGAGGCATTTCGTGTCGAGACAAATAAAGACAATGAGAAAAGAGGCGCCAAGATTACGATGCTCGCTTTCTTAATGAAAGCCGCTGTAGCTGCTCTGAAAAAGTATCCAGAATTTAATAGCTCGCTTGATGGTGACGATTTAATTTTGAAGAAGTACTTCAATATTGGTTTTGCTGCAGATACACCAACGGGCTTAGTAGTGCCGGTCATCAAAAATGTCGATAAAAAAGGCATCTTTGAAATTGCCAAAGAAACTTCTGAGCTGGCGGCATTGGCACGCGAGGGCAAGCTCAAGCCAGATCAAATGCAGGGCGCAAGTTTCACAATCTCGTCTTTGGGTGGTATTGGTGGAACTTATTTCTCGCCCATCGTGAATGCTCCAGAGGTTGCAATCTTGGGCGTCAGCAAAGCTGCTATGAAGCCAGTATGGGATGGCAAGCAATTTGTGCCCCGTCTGATCTGTCCATTATCTCTCTCGGCAGATCACCGCGTGATTGATGGCGCACTGGCTACACGATTCAATTTATATATCGCACAACTCTTAGCCGACTTCCGTCGCGCTACGCTGTAAGGGGGATCGATGGCTAAGCAAATGATCCTCGTGCCTGATATTGGTGACTATTCCGATGTGCCAGTCATTGAAGTACTGGTGAAAGTTGGTGATGTCGTTGAAAAAGAGCAGCCTTTATTGGTGCTCGAGTCTGATAAGGCAACCATGGAGATTCCGGCAGATGCTGCTGGAACTATTACTAGTATTGCAGTCAAACTAGGCGACAAGATTAGTAAGGGTTCTGTGATTGCTGAAATTGAAGCAAGTAGCGCTGCACCTGCAGTGCAAGCTGCTGCAACACCTCCACCAGCTCCAGCAAAAGCTGCAGCCCCAGTCATGTCAGCACCAGTTGCTGGTCAATACAGTGGCAAAGTAGATCACGAGTGTGAAGTATTGGTACTTGGCGCAGGCCCTGGTGGCTATAGTGCCGCATTCCGAAGCGCTGACTTGGGTATGAATACCGTTTTAATTGAGCGTTACTCGACCTTAGGTGGCGTATGCCTTAACGTAGGTTGTATTCCATCTAAAGCATTGCTCCACACCACTGCAGTGATGGATGAAGTTAAAACAATGTCCAAGCATGGCATTACGTTTGGTGAGCCAAAGATTGAGATCGATCAATTACGCGGTTACAAAGATTCTGTGATTGCGAAGTTAACTGGTGGTTTAGCAGGCATGGCTAAAGCACGGAAGGTAAAAACTGTTCGTGGCTTAGGTCGTTTCTTGGATGCGCATCACGTTGAAGTAGAAATGACTAGTGGGACCGGTCAGGATCTCACAGGTCAAAAAGAAGTAGTGCGTTTTCAGAAGGCAATTATTGCAGCTGGTAGTCAGCCTGTGAAATTACCATTTTTGCCAGAAGATCCACGCATTGTTGATAGTACTGGTGCTTTATTACTCAAGAGCATCCCTAAAAGAATGCTCGTTATTGGTGGTGGCATTATTGGTTTAGAGATGGCTACGGTCTACAGTACACTCGGCTCACGGATTGATATCGCCGAGATGATGGATGGCCTGATGGCTGGCGCTGACAGAGATCTTGAAAAAGTCTGGGAGAAGTTCAATGCCGGACGTTTTGAAAAAGTTATGCTCAAGACTCGCGCTGCTAAAGCCGAGGTGAAGTCTGATGGCATTGCAGTGAGCTTTGAAGGCGAGAATGCACCTGCAGACCCTCAAACTTACGACTTAGTGTTAGTTGCTGTTGGACGTACTCCAAATGGCAAGAAGATTGATGCTGGTAAAGCCGGCGTTCAAGTAGATGAGCGTGGCTTTATTCCAGTCGATAAACAGATGCGTACCAACGTACAAAATATCTTTGCCATCGGCGACATCATTGGTCAGCCCATGTTGGCGCATAAGGCGGTTCATGAAGGGCACGTTGCGGCTGAAGTTGCAGCAGGCCAGAAGTCTTATTTTGATGCAAAGCAGATTCCATCAGTTGCGTACACTGATCCAGAGGTGGCTTGGGCTGGCTTAACGGAAGAGCAGTGTAAGGCCCAAGGTATCGCTTATGAAAAAGGCTTATTCCCATGGGCTGCGAGCGGTCGCGCAATTGCCAATGGTCGTGATGAAGGTTTCACAAAACTTATTTTTGATGCAACGACCCATCGCATTATCGGTGGCGGTATTGTTGGCACGCATGCTGGCGATTTAATCGGCGAAGTTTGCCTGGCAATCGAGATGGGGGCTGATGCTGTTGATATTGGCAAGACTATTCATCCGCATCCGACGCTAGGTGAGTCGGTTGGCCTTGCTGCAGAAGCGGCGCATGGCCATTGCACTGATTTACCACCAGTCAAGAAGAGGTCTTAATAAAGCAACACTCTTTAGGGATGCTGCAAAAGAAAAAGCCCCGAGTAATCGGGGCTTTTGCATTTCAGACACATTCATGATTTCTTCTTAGTAGCTTTGTTAGCTGCTTCCGCATTCTTCATCACAGTATTGGTGGCAGTATTGAGATTGGTCTGCGCAATATTTACCGCATGCTTCACAGCCTTTTGGCTGTTTTCATATACGGTGTTAGCAGAAGCAATGGCTTGCTTCATTGCGTGAATGGCAGCATCAGAACCAGCAGGGGCATTCTGAGTCCACTCTTCCACTAAAGCATTCATCTTTTGTTGGCCTATCTGAAACTCTTTTTCAGCAGATTTCGTGAAGTTGTTTTGAGTTTCATGAGCCAAGTCATATAAGTGACGACTGTAAGCCATAATCTTTTCAGCCATTGGTTTAACAGCTTCGGCTTGGTGGGCGAGGAGTTGTTGAATATCTTTCACCTCCAAAGCTTTCTTAGCGCTCGTCATGCTGTCGCTCAAGCTTTGCTTTGCAATATACATATTGAGTTCAACTAATTTTTCAATACTTTGGAGTGCTTGATTGGTTAGGCTGCTCAAAGTTTCTAAATTCGCCTTTTGCGCTGCAGCCAATTGTTCTGGTGTTAAGTTCATTTCAATCCCCTTCAGATGGATTCTGGCTTTGTTGCTACTTACAACCAAACTCTCACTCTAAACCTCTTATAGCAGTTTGCAGTGTTTATATTGCATCGCAGCACAAAGAATCATCAAGAGCCTATGTTTGGGGTGAAGGGGCGCTTATAAAAAGAGCCTAAAATCAATGGTTGAATAAAAAATTCTAATAATTTCAGTAAGTTAACCATGAAGCTCAACTTAGATGCCGTGATTGCGCCGATATTCGTGCTGATTTGGAGCACGGGCTTTGTCATTGCTCGACTAGCAATGCCTTATGTTGAGCCAGCAACCTTCTTATTTTGGCGTTTTGCGGGTGTTCTAGCAGCCATGGCGGTGCTTAGTCTGATCTGGCGCATTACCTGGCCAAGTTGGTCGCAAACAAAGCATATTGCTGTTGCTGGCATCTTGCTCCAGTTTGGATATTTATTCGGAGTTTGGTTTGCTGTCCACCTTGGTATGACAGCGGGCTTAGTAGCCATCATTGTTGGTTTGCAGCCTATTTTGACTGCTTGGTTTGCTGCATGGGTATCAGAACAAGTCTCACCACGTCAGTGGATTGGCTTGGGCTTTGGCTTTGCAGGCGTTGCTCTAGTGGTGATGGCAAAAATTAGTTTTGCCCACATTCCATTTGAAAGTTATGTATTGGCATTGATCGCATTACTCTCGATTACTTTTGGCACGCTTTATCAGAAAAAATATTGTCCCGTATTTGATCTCAGAGCAGGTTCCTCGATTCAGTTTGGGGTCTCTGCCATTCTTTGCTTTGTTTATATGTATTTCTTTGAGACAGGCGTGATGGTCTGGAATGTATCGGTTATTGGCGCCTTATTGTGGGCTATTTTTCCGCTATCGATTGGCTCAATTAGCTTGCTCTTTATGATGATTCGCAAGGGTGCTGCAACCAAGGTAACCAGCTTTCTATACCTTACACCTCCGACAACAGCGCTGATGGCCTGGTTCTTATTTGGTGAGCCATTTACGCTAATGATGGCGCTAGGGCTGGGTTTGACAATGACTGGTGTGGTATTGGTAAATACCCGCCAAGCCAATACGGTAGCGACCATTGCTGAGTAGAGCGCTATCAAATGTCCAGGATGGGGCCAATAAATTCATCCTGAGCCGTGAAATTAATTATCATTCCGTATGTTGAAAGTTTTAGAAGGTATTTTTGGGATGTATTTGAATCGACTCTCGATCTTGATCTTGACGGTAGTTTTTGCGTGCTGCGCTTCTCTGAATGCGCCGGCCATCGCTGCCAGCCAGGATAAAGAAAAACAAGCCAAGACTAGTAAAGTGGCCGTTAAACCTGCTAAATCTACTAAAAAGCAAAAAGCTGTTCGCGTTACCGTTACTCGCTCGGCCGAGCCCGTGGCGTCTTCTCACCCATCATTTGCAACGGCGCTGGGTTTACGCGGCCAACACGATGAGCTGAGCTTGAAGTCGAGTGTTGCGATGGTGGTCAATCAAGATACCAAAGAAGTGTATTTTGAAAAAAACTCTTCTGTCAGCTTACCAATCGCCTCTATTACTAAATTAATGACTGCCATGGTTGTTTTAGATTCCAAGCTGCCTATGGATGAGACCATTGTGATTAACGCAGATGATGTTCGTATCTACGCCAAATCTCGTCTTTCTGGAGGCACAGTCATGACGCGTGAAGAGGCTTTATTGCTTGCCTTGATGTCCTCTGAGAACCGTGCGGCATATACCTTAGGCAGAAACTATCCCGGGGGTATTTCTGGCTTTGTAGATGCTATGAATCGTAAAGCTAGAGAGTTGGGAATGGAGCATTCTCATTTTGCTGATCCTACAGGTTTGATGAGTGAGAATGTGGCCTCTGCCGAAGATCTAACCCGGATGCTTAGCGCTGCCTATCAGTACAAAATGATTCGAGAATTTTCAACTTGGCCAGATTTAACGATGGTCATCGCCAATCGGCCGCAGAAGTTTTTAAATACCAATCGTTTAGTGCGCTCTGGTGATATGAATATCGGCTTACAAAAAACGGGTTTCATTAACGCAGCTGGAAAGTGCTTAGTGATGCAAGCTAGGGTGAACAACACACCCTTGCTATTAGTGTTCTTAGATTCTGTTGGTACTCAATCTCGTTTTGCAGATGCGGTACGCGTGCGTGACTGGTATGAGCGCATGCCTTTGGGCGCGCAACCGGTTCGTCGCTTGATGTAATGGGTTTTAGCTAGGCTGCAGAGCCTGGCTCGGTGGTTTTAGGTTTGTAACCTAACCCTTTAGAAATCTGTAGGGCGGTATCCTGTAATGCTTTGAGCCAGTCTGCTTGCATGCGATCTGTAGGAGAGCTGAGTGATAAGCCGGCAACCAATTTCCCAGTGTCATCCAAAATAGCTGCAGCGAAACAGCTTACGCCAAGCTCTAACTCTTCATCATCTCGGGCATTGCCTTCTTTTCGAACTTGATTGAGGGCTGCCTCTAATTTTGCTGCGTCAGTAATGCTATTGCGGGTGTGTCCTGATAAGCCAGTGCGTGTGACATAGGCACGAACTTGATTGGCATCATCGCTTGATAAAAATAATTTACCAACAGAGGTGAGGTGTAGTGGAGCACGACCACCAATGGCACGAACTACTTGCATGCCAGAGCGTTCGCTATAGGCGCGATCGATATAAACGATTTCATCACCTTGGCGTACCGATAGATTGATGGTCTCACCAGTGAGCTTATGCAACGTACGCATGGGGGCTTGAGCTGCCTCGCGAACAGATAGTCTTGCCTTCACTAGATTGCCAAGCTCTAAGAGTTTTAAGCCAAGTCGATAAGTGCCGCCATCGCCTCGTTCAACCAAACGGCAGGCAACCATATCATTCAGAATACGGTGGGCAGTAGAAGGGTGAAGACCGGTTTGCTCGGCCAAATTTTTGAGACTGCTCGATTCTTCTTGCTCAGCTAGGGCATCTAGCAGATTCATCATCCTCTCGACTACCTGGATGGCTGTCTTAGCAACTTCCCCAGTGCTTCTGACATTTTTGACAGTTTTACTCGTGCTCATGGGCTCTATTGTAGCGATTTCAGCTGAAATTGCATATTGTGAAACGCTATTTTAAAGATATCTGGGCTACAAAGCCCTGATTTAAGCTCTGGCTCTAAGATTGTCTGAGAGCTTTGGCGCACTCGCTGACGAGATCTGGACCCCTGTAGATGAGTCCACTATAAATCTGAACTAGGCTTGCGCCAGCCATGATTTTTTCTCTAGCATCAGCCCCTGACAAAATGCCGCCAACGCCAATGATAGGTAGTGTATTTCCTAATCTTGCCTTGAGTGTTTTGATCACCTGAGTAGAGGCCGCGCGCACTGGAGCGCCCGATAATCCACCTGCTTCTTCACAATGCTGCATACCTTGCACGGCATCACGTGCAATCGTTGTATTGGTAGCGATGATGGCATCGATGCCAAACTCCATAGATAGATCTGCAATCAATTCAATATCAGCAGACTCTAAGTCAGGTGCAATTTTTAAGAAGAGTGGTTTACGTACGCTGTAGCGATCACTCAAACGTTTCCTAGCTTCATCTAAACGGCTCAATAATGAACGCAACATTGCTTCGCCCTGGAGGGCCCGTAGGTTCTGAGTATTGGGGGAGGAGATGTTCACTGTAATGTAGGAGGCAATTTCATAAACAGCCTCCATTGCCAAAATATAATCACTGGCAGCATCTTCAATTGGTGTACTGGCATTCTTACCAATATTCATTCCTAAGACACCACCTTGTTGCCAAAAGCGCGAGCGGCGTACTCTAGTAACGCAAGCATCCACACCATCATTATTAAAACCCATACGATTGATGATGGCCTGTGCTTCTGAAAGTCTAAACATACGCGGCTTCGGATTTCCGGGTTGTGGACGAGGTGTGACTGTGCCGATTTCTAAAAAACCAAATCCGAGAGCAGCTAGTGCATCGATATGTTTGCCGTCTTTATCTAGGCCAGCAGCAAGGCCTACTGGGTTTGCAAAGGTGATGCCACAAAGCGTGCGAGGGTCAGCCACAGGCTTGCCAATGAGTCGCTCAAGCAAGCCCCAGCGCTGCGCACGATCTAAATTACTGAGAGTAAGGTTATGGGCTTGTTCGGGATCTAAACAAAAGAGCCAGGGGCGCAAAAGAGAATAACGGTCGATCATGGGTAGATATTATGACCCAGCCAAAGCTTGCCAATGATCATCAATCAAACCTTCCATCGGCTGATAGTTGGCCTTATAGGACATTTTTTCACTCTCTCGAATGTAGTAGCCCAGGTAGAGGTAAGGCAGCCCCAGTATTTTGGCCTGCTCTATTTGCCACAGGATACTGTAACTACCAAAGCTAGATGCATGCACCGAGGTATCGAAGAAGGTATACACCGAAGAAATCCCCTGATCTAAGATATCAATCATGCTGACCATGCGTAGGCGTCCTGGATGAGAGTCATTTGGACCATCCCTAAACTCCACAATGCGCGAGTTGACGCGGCTCTGCAATAGGAACTGCATGTATTGCTCTTGATCTTCGCTATCCATTTCTCCACCAGCGTGTCTCTCATTTTGATAGCGCTGGTATAGCTGATAGTGTTCCTCTTGATAGCCTAAGTTCAGAACAGAGACTTCTAAGCCAACATGTTTTTTCCAGGCACGACGTTGACTGCGAGAGAGTATAAATTGATTCACTAGAATACGAGTGGCAATGCAGGCTCTGCATTCATCGCAATAAGGGCGATAGGTATACAGGCCGCTGCGACGAAAGCCAGCATTCAATAGCTCACTATAAGTATCGGCATGAATTAAATGAGATGGTGTGGCAACTTGTGAGCGCGCTATACGATTAGGCAAATAAGAGCAAGGGTAGGGCGCCGTTGCATAAAACTGTAATGCGGTGAGCGGAAGTTCTTTGAGCCGAGTCATAGCCAGTGGGTCAACATTGTTTTGTCAAAAGTCCAAGATAGTTCAATCTTAGTTTGATTCAAAGATATTTGCAGTTGTTCCAGAAATTCACGTCGGGAGATCGGGGCTGCACCCAGAGAATGCAGGTGCGAGGTCTCTTGTTGGCAATCAATCATGCAAATTCCATTTTGAAGGCACCAAGCGCTTAAGGCAGCTAGAGCAATCTTAGAGGACCCAGGTTTCCGGCTAAACATAGATTCCCCAAAAACCATGGAACCAAACGATACGCAATATAAGCCACCAATGATCTCACCGCCTTCGGTTACTGCGATGCTATGGGCATGACCTGCCTCATGAAGTGCAGTGTAGGCCTCCATGATTTCATGGGTGATCCAAGTGCCGTCTTGATCTTTGCGGGCACTAGTGGCGCAAGCACGAATCACTGCCCCAAAATCTGCATCTACCGAGATTTGTGAATGAACATCTTGACAGAAAAGGCGAATATTTTTTTTCAGAGAATCGCTACATTTAAATTCTGTGGGCTTGAGAACCATGCGGGGATCTGGTGACCACCATAAGACGGGTTGATTATCGGAGTACCAAGGAAAGATCCCGAGTTGGTAAGCTTGAGATAACTGCCCTGGATAAATGCGCTCGCTCACTGCAATCAGTCCTGGAACGCTGGGATCGGGATCGGGGTTTATTAGAGGGTTTGGAAAAGAGTCCTGTGGCCCTAGCCAAGTAATCTGACTCATCACTTAATCCACATCAGACGCTAAATTCTTTCGGATGGCAGCACATCGCGACTGCGTACCTGAAATTCTTTACCTGTTTCTAGAAGGCCGGCAGCGCGGTCAGCAAAGAACCATTCCAGTGTTTGCTTGACCGTTGGAAAAGCCAATTCTGCCCACGGAATTTCATGCTCATGAAATAGAGCAACCTCAAGACTTTCTTCACCAGCACAAAATTGTGAAGAGGTCATTTTTGCTAAGTAGAACAAATGCACCTGTTCTGCATGAGGAACATTTAATAAGGAATAGAGCGGGCCCATTTCAACCTGAGCACCAGCCTCTTCAAGGGTTTCTCTAGCAGCACCGTGACTAGTGCTTTCGCCAAGCTCCATAAAGCCTGCAGGTAGCGTCCAGTAACCATGACGTGGCTCGATAGCACGACGGCAAAGTAAAACTTGTTTATCGTAGATTGGAATGCTACCCACAACATTTCGAGGATTTTGATAATGAATGCTCCCGCAAGCTTCACAAACATGACGTTCACGAGAATCATCGGCCGGAATCTTGATGGTCAGCTTAGAGGCGCAGTGAGAGCAATACTTCATGACAACTTTCTAGAAATGGGCCTTGATAAAGCCACGTAGGGCATTGCTAAGAATAATCTCATCTGCCATTGAAACATCATTAATAGTCAGGTTAGCTTCGCGGGCATTCAGTTTCGGGTCGGCAAGCAGGGTTGCACGCATCACCCCAGGCAATAGGCCTGCAAACACTGGTGGGGTTAACCATTCCGAGCTACCCTGAGATTTAACAAAAATGCTAGTTCTCCCGCCCTCAGTAACAAAGCCCTGCTCATTGGTAAAGATGGCATCAAAGCCACCCAATCGGACAGCTGTTTGCCAGGCTAGATCGTACAGACTGCGATTGCTTACCTTATGGCGCAATAGCGCATCGCCAGAAAACATGCCTACATCGCCAGAAAGAATATCTTTTGCCCAGAAAATTTTGACAGGCTGATTAAGGGGATCGAGTACCGCCGTGGAAACCGAAAGATCACCGTTTATTGCAAGATCAAGCCTCAACCTGAAAGCAATTTCAGTATCTAGTGATGAGCAAGTTTTTTCAACTACCGCTTTTGCAGCAGATCTATTGAAGGCAATGCCTAATGCTAAGGCGGAAGATTGCATACGGTCTAGATGCATTTCTAATTTCTGAGGAATGTTAGCAACTACAGAAATCGTTTCAAATAGCCCAGTAGATGAGGGAAGATTGCTCAAGAAGTTCGACTTAATACGACATTCTTCCCATTCTTGTTTTGGATCAGAATCATTGGTGATGCCAGCCCCAATACCTAAGGTAAAGATTGCGGCATGCGATTGAACTTCTTCTACAATCTCAACGGTACGAATGGGAACACTAAAGGCAAAGTCACCGCCAGGATCAATCCATCCCAAGGCACCACAGTAGTAACCGCGATCTTCCGGCTCTAAGTCCTGAATAATTTGCATGCTGCGTTTTTTGGGAGCGCCTGTGACAGAGCCACAGGGGAAGACTGCATTTAGAACATCCAAAAGAGAGGTATTGGGCTTAGCTTGACCTTGTACAGTTGAAGTCATTTGCAATACATCGCCGTGTCTAGCCACTTCAAATAAATTAGGGACAGTGACCGTGCCCGGTAAAGAGATGCGGCTAAGATCATTGCGCAATAGATCCACAATCATGACATTTTCAGCTTGATTCTTGGGGTCATCAGATAAAGCACTAGCTACTGCAGATAAAGCACTCGCTGTGCCTTTCATCGGCATGGCTTTGAGGATGTCGCCTTCACGAGATATAAAGAGCTCAGGAGATTGGGATAGTAGGTAATTGCCATCGTGTGAAATGTAAGCCCCAAATCTGCCTGGCTGACGTTCACGCAACCGACTATATAAAGCGAGAGGTGAGCCGTAAGTTTTGCCAGTAATGCGATAGGTGTGATTGATTTGGTAGGTATCACCACTACGAATGTATTCCTGAATGCTGGAAATATCAGAAGCAAACTGCTTCTCATCTAATGACTCACGTACATCAAGCACGCCAGCAGATCTCTGATCAGTCTCGAGTAGGGCAAGACGATCAGCAATCAAAGTATCAACCTGTTCCTTGGAGAGCTTATCAAAGCTTTTGAATGACCAAGCTTCAATCAGTGGGTGCATACTTAAATCACTTCCCACTCTTTGCGGGAGACGATGAATTTGTCTGCCCAACTCATAGGCAAATGCAACAACAACAAACTCCCCTCTAGCAAGAGCTGTCGCTATTTGGGCTAAACAGGTCTGAGTGGCTGATAAATCGAGTGTGTTATCACCAGTAGAAAGAATCCGCCAATAATGGAGTGGGCTTTCATAATGGCGACTAGACGGTTTAGCCGCTGTACTTTGCGCATCATCGAGCAAAATCATTGCGACTAAGCTATTTCTTCTATTTATTTCAGCAGGGTAGCTGATTCAATCGTCACCGTCTTAGAGGGAACGTCGGCCATTCTGCCCATGCGTGGCGCTGGAGCAACCATAGTCGGTACCTTGCGGATGGCATCAATAGTTTGCGTCCCAGAAATCACTTTTCCAAATACGGTATAGCCATTGCCCATGGCATTGGGGAAGTCCAGAGCAGCATTGTCATTGACGTTAATAAAGAATTGGGAAGTGGCTGAATCTGGATCAGATGTGCGGGCCATCGCAATGGTGTAACGATTATTCCTTAAGCCATTTTGTGCTTCTGAAACAACTGGGGCATTGGTCGATTTTTGATTCAGGTCCGGCGTGAATCCACCGCCTTGAATCATGAAGCCATCAATGACGCGATGAAAGATAGTGCCATTGTAAAAACCACTCTTCACGTAGTTCAAAAAGTTAGCAGTAGTCTTTGGGGCTTTCACATCATCTAGCTCGACGACAAAGTTACCCAGAGTAGTTTTGAATTCAACCTGAGGGCCAGCAATGACTGCTTGGCTAGTAATGCAAGCGGCAACGAGGACTAGGCTGGTGAAAAGCTTACGCATAAAGACTCCTTGAATGAAATGAATAGAACAATTGTATTGTGCAAAGTATTACGTAAGACCGTTGGGAACATTCCCGGCATAGGCATAGGAGGCTTCTTCAAACATCCCTGGCCGGGCAAGGTAATCGAGTGCCCAATCAATGGTGTCAAGGCCCCAAAAGCAATGTTGATTGAGGATCAGGGTAGGTACCCCAAAGGCGCCATCTGCTTTAGCCTGATTAGTGTTCGCAACTAAAGCAGCTTTAATCTCTGGGCTTTGCGGCTTTGGCGTTTCGCTAGGCAATCCCAAGTACACGCAAAACTCTGACCAAGCAAGATTGGGATCTTTACCTTCAATCCAAACATAATCAAAGGCACGCTCTACCATTTCCCATCCGGCATTCTTTTCCAGGAGCAGGCGCTGTGGCGCTACTGTTAGAAATGGATGGTGCTCAGGAAAACGAAAGGGGATGCCTAATTTTTCTGCTTGCCACACACAAAATTGATAGGTATGTGGCCTCTTAGCAGCCACTTCTCCCGGGCCTACATTATCAGTAGCCCTTAAAAGACCGCCTAGAAGGACTGGCACTGGCTTGATATCAAGCTGTTTCAGACGCTGCCTTTGTTTTACATACAGATAGGCGAAAGGCGAAATAATGTCGTAATACAAAGTGGCTGGAGTTTTCTCGCTCATTTGCTCATTCCCATTTCTTTTTGTACTCAGCATCGAGTTTGCGTAAGAAAGCCATCTTTTCCTTAATTTGACTTTCCAGACCACGCTCAACAGGTTCATACCAGTGCGGCTCTGACATGCCTTCAGGCAAATAAGACTCACCAGCAGCATAGCCGTGTGGTTCATCATGGGCGTAGCGATACTCTTTGCCATGTCCAAGCTCTTTCATGAGTTTGGTTGGCGCATTGCGGAGATGGTTGGGTACAGATTGAGATTGGTCCTTCGCAACATAAGCGCGTGCAGCATTAAACGCGTTGTAGCTAGCATTACTTTTTGAAGCTACCGCGAGATACACCACTGCTTGACCCAGAGCAAGTTCACCCTCAGGCGAGCCCAATCTTTCAAATGTTTGGGCAGCATCATTTGCCAATTGCATGGCTCTAGGGTCTGCCAAGCCAATATCTTCCCAAGCCATGCGAATAATACGGCGCGCTAGGTAACGAGGATCTGCGCCGCCATCAAGCATGCTACAAAACCAATATAGCGCTGCATCAGGGTTAGAGCCTCGGACTGATTTATGCAGCGCAGAAATCTGGTCATAAAACTGATCGCCACCCTTATCAAAACGACGTGCTTGAGTAGTGAGGGCATTTTCAATAAAGGCTTGGTCAATGACCTTAATAGGAGAGTTGGGTGTTAGAGCAGCATTTCGGGTTTGCTCAAGCAGATTTAGTAGGCGACGGGCATCACCATCGGCATTCGAGATTAAGGTATCCATTGCGCTATCGTCAAATTTCACATCCGGCATTGCATGTTGATGCGCACGAATAAATAGCTGCTTGAGCTCATCTGCAGTTAAGGACTTCAGAACGTAGACCTGGGCACGAGATAGCAGTGCTGAGTTCACCTCAAAAGAGGGATTCTCGGTAGTAGCGCCAATAAAAGTAAATAAGCCCGATTCCACATGCGGTAGCAGAGCATCTTGTTGGCTCTTATTAAAGCGATGGATCTCATCGACAAATAAAATCGTTTGCTTGCCATACTGAGCCATGTTTTGCTCGGCTTGTTCAATGGCCTCGCGTATTTCTTTAACTCCAGCCAGTACTGCAGAGATGGCAATAAATTCGCGATCAAATGCTTTTGCTGAAAGACGAGCTAAAGTCGTTTTGCCAACACCTGGAGGCCCCCACAAAATCATGGAGTGTGGCTTGCCAGAAGCAAATGCCAGATTGAGTGGCTTACCTAGTGCTAATAAATGGGTTTGTCCAATGACTTCTTCAATTGTTTTCGGGCGCAATGCTTCCGCTAGGGGTGGCGGAGGGGTGCTATCGAAAAGACCGCTCATTAAATCATGCTTGGATAAAGAGAATGACAATGGCCGCCCATATTAAGCAAGCAGCAGCGATATAGGTTAAGCGATTACGAATCGTCATAAAAGCATTGCGCGCGATTTCATCAGAAAAATAATATTGATAGGTGCTCTGATCAATATTGCGCTGAATGATTAAGGTGGATGCCATGATTAATAATCCCACTGGAATATAGATGTGCAGTGCAAGCCAGGCAACTAGAGCAGGAATAACTCCCCAGATCCAAGCATTACGATCAATCCAGCGATCACCGCTAGGTGCTTTACCTAAAGTATGTAAATTAGCGCCCCAATGTAAGGCTCCCATAAATGCAGTAATGACAGCGCCATAGCCGGCCAGAGATTCTGCACTTAAATAGTTTAAGGGCGTTGGTGCTAATTGCACCATCAATGCAAGCCCAATAAAAGGAATCAGACCAGCGTAGGCTAGTTTTTGTACAACAGGTGGAATTGGGTTCACGAGTGCTTCAGTATTGGAGTAGTTAATCGATAGGGCATTATTGATCGTAGGTATAAACACCGCGACCCGTTTTACGACCAAGGTAACCGGCGGCCACCATTTCACGAAGTAGTGGGCAAGGACGGTATTTGGAGTCGCTAAAGTTCTCAAAATACACTTCCATGACTGCTAAGCAAGTATCCAGACCGATCAGGTCGGCTAAAGCTAAAGGACCAATCGGTTGATTGCAGCCTAACTTCATTCCGGCATCGATATCTTCAGGACTAGCAAGTCCTTCTGATAATACAAAGAACGCCTCGTTAATCATGGGCAACAAAATACGGTTCACCACAAACCCTGGTGAATTTTTAACCGTGATGGGTTCTTTGCCAACGCGTTTGGCCATGTCAATAATTGCAGCATGGGTTGCATCACTAGTTTGTAGGCCACGAATAACTTCCACTAAAGCCATGAGGGGCGGTGGATTAAAGAAGTGCATTCCGATAAACCGGCCTGGGTTTGAGTCTAGAGCGGCTAACTTGGTAATAGATAGAGAGGAAGTGTTGGTGGCAATGATGGTGTCTTTGCTCACGATCTCATCTACTTGCTTCAGAATTTTTTCTTTGACTGCCTGATTTTCGGTAGCAGCTTCAATGACAAAACCCAAGCCTTTTAAATCAGCATAAGAGGTGCTGCCTTTAATGCGCTTTAGCGCTGCTGCTTTTTCATCGGCAGTCAGCGTTTCTTTTTTAATGAGTCGATCTAGGCTTTTGCTGATCTGATCTAAGCCGCGCTGCACAGCAGCTTCATTAATATCCACCATGACGACATCCAGACCGGCAACAGCGCAAACCTGCGCAATACCGTTGCCCATCGTCCCAGCACCGATCACGCCGACTGATTCAATCTTCATTTCATTTCCTCTTTTGATACTGTGTTGAACCAAATAACTGCTCTCGAGCCTTGTTGTCAGTCAAAGGCTTGCGTAATGCTGTTAGTACTTCGCAACCCCGTTTGACGGCGGGGCGCTCACCAATCATTTCGAACCAAGCCTTGAAATGCGGATAGTCATTAATGTCCATACCTTGATTTTTCCAATTGCGGGTCCAAGGGAAAATAGCGATATCTGCTATGGAGTAGCTTTTACCGGCAATATAGGGATTATCTTTGAGTTGCTGATCGAGAACACCATATAAACGTTTTGCTTCATTGGTATAGCGATTAATTGCATACTCAATTTTCTCAGGCGCATAGAGTCGGAAATGGTGGTTTTGCCCAAGCATCGGGCCTAAGCCACCCATTTGAAACATCAGCCATTGCAAAACCTCATACTTGGCACGAGTCGTCTTAGGAAGAAATTTGCCGGTCTTACTGGCGAGATACAGCAAGATAGCACCAGACTCAAAAATACTGATGGGTTTTCCATCTGGTCCATTGGGGTCTACTAAAGCAGGAATTTTATTATTCGGGCTGATTTTCAAAAAGCTCTTCGCAAATTGATCCCCGGTACCAATGTTAATTGGAATAGCAGTCCAATCTTTACCTAGGCGATAGCCACATTCCTCGAGCATGATGTGCACTTTGTGGCCATTTGGCGTTGGCCAACTGTAGACGTCGATCATATTGTTTGATTTCTTCATTGCTATAGGTCTCTCTATAAAGATTGTAGGCGCTGCAAGGCTGTCGCTAAAGTTTGCTCTTGCTTGGCAAAGCAGAAGCGGATCACGCCAGATTCAGTAGGGCGATCATAAAAAGCAGAAACGGGAATAGCTGCGACACCAACTTGGGTCGTGAGCCATTTACAAAAATCTGCTTCATTCAACTTTGCTTGTGGAATATCGAGCGCAGAGTAATCAGCGCACTGAAAGTAAGTGCCTGGTGTTGGTAGTAATTTAAAAGAAGTCTTCTCTAAACCTGCTCGGAAAAAATCACGTTTAGCTTGATAAAAGGCGGGCAGGTTTAGGTAATGCGATGCATCTGCTAGGTAAGATGCAAGCCCATACTGCATTGGTGTATTGACAGTAAAGACATTGAATTGGTGAACCTTACGAAATTCTTTTGTCAGAGCTGGTGGCGCGGCTACGTAGCCGACCTTCCAGCCAGTGACATGATAGGTTTTACCAAAGCTAGAAATGAGAAAACTTCTTGCAGCGAGCTCTGGGTGCGAGGCAACGCTATGATGCGCTGCGCCCTCATAGACCATATGCTCATATACCTCATCACTCAAAATTAGTGTGGAGGTATGTTTCACTAACTGAGCCAGGCGATCTAAGTCTGCTTTCTGCCACACCATTCCAGTAGGATTGTGTGGAGAGTTGATCATGAGTAGACGTGTTTTGGAATTGATAGCTTTGGCTAAAGCGTCCCAAGGGATTTCATAGGAAGCAACTTGACCATCTGCATCACGTCTTACTTCTAACGATACGGCAATAGTGTTGCCGCCCGCTAATTCAATGGAAGGTCGATAGCTATCGTAAGCAGGTTCAATGATGACCACTTCATCCCCAGGACTAACGCAAGCCATAATGGCCGTCAAAATTCCCTGGGTGCCACCTGCGGTGATGGTGATTTCTGATTCGAAGTCATAGTAGTGACCGTATAGATTTTTGATCTTCTGACTAATGCCATTACGCAGCTCTGTAATTCCAATCATGGGTGGATATTGATTGCGGTCTGCGAGCATGGCGTCGTTCACGCTAGTGAGCAGTTTGCGATCGCATGGGAAGTCTGGAAAGCCTTGGCCTAGGTTAATAGCCTGATGCTCTGCTGCCAACGCAGACATGACCGTAAATACCGTTGTTCCCACATTGGGGAGACGGCTTGGAAAGGAGGGGGAGATCTCGGGTGCAGTCATTTAAGGCGGGGAAATCTAGTAGTCGCTAGAATGGTAAAAATTCATATACAAATTGTGCCATGCTGATCGTACTTTCTCCCGCTAAATCCTTAGATTACAAGACCCCAGTCAAGGTCAAAACCTCGACCTTGCCTGAATTTGTCTCAGAATCAGCCAAATTGATTGCTGATCTTAAAAAGCTATCCCCCCAGGATGTGGCTAAGTTGATGGGTTTATCTGATCAATTGGCAGCTTTGAATGTGGGTCGCTACCGCGATTGGACCAAGAAATTTACCGCAGAGAACAGCAAACCAGCTATCTATGCGTTTGATGGGGATGTCTATGATGGCTTTGACGTCAAAACTCTGAATGCGAAGGCTATCGACTTTGCTCAGGACCATGTCCGGATTTTGTCTGGACTTTATGGTGCTTTGAGGCCCCTGGATTTGATGCAAGCCTACCGCCTAGAAATGGGTACCGCCTTCAAGAATGCGAGAGGTAAAGATCTCTATTCTTTTTGGGGTAGTCGGGTTAGCGATTCGCTTAAGCAGATATTAGAAAAGCAAAAAAAGCCCGTACTGCTCAATTTGGCCTCCGAAGAGTATTTCAAGGTCTTGCAGCCTAAAGACCTGGGTTATCCCATTATTTCTCCGGTTTTTCAGGATGGCAAAGATGGAAAATACAAAATCATTTCGTTTTATGCAAAACGGGCGCGCGGTTTAATGGCGCGTTATGTGGTTGAGAATCGCATTACAGATCCGGCAGACTTAAACGGTTTCAATTTGGATGGTTATAAGTATTTTGCGGCAGAATCTAAGCCTGACAAGCCGGTATTTAGAAGGGCAGAGAAAAAATAATGGCCGTACATCGCACCAAGTCCTCGCAACGTAGCTCTCCTGAGGTTGAGAAGCTTGTAGCTGACGCCATTTCTTTAGCTGCTTCTGGCAGCCAAATAGAGGATCGCTTTTGGGAAGAGCGCCTGAATGTACGCTTGATGCGCTTGCTGAAAAGTCAAAATCAAAATGTGATTGATGCAGCCTTAGATCAAACCTTTCGTATTAATACTGTAGCCTTTGAAGTGCTCGCAGATTCTGCTGAAACCTTGGCAGAATCTCTCAAGATGGAGCACGAAGGACAAGAGTGGGATGTTCTCTTGTTAGCAATGCCCATCGTTGCGCATACTCGTTATCAAATTCCGTCCGGACCATTGCAAGCAAGCATGGTTGAGGCCACCGCGCAAGCTTTGCATTCCGCTATCGCAGCGCCAGATACCCGTCTTGCCATTGTTCCTTGGCTCTATAGTATTGATCAGATGCCGCATTCGCACTGTCAAACGCGCATCCTGACTGAATCTTTGGCAAATGCAGCGATCTGTAATCAAGATGTGAAGTTAGAGTTGCGCGATATGTCTGAGACGATTGCCGTTTTGGCTGATCCACGTTTTATTATTGCTGCCCTGAGCGCCCCAAGTGGCAGCCCCATCTTCCGTTGGCAAGCTGAACCTCCGGCGCGTCAAGAGCGGGGAGTAAGCTTGATTGGCTGGCAAAACGCAATGCATGAGCCGATGGCCGCCTTGTTGCCAGGCTGCGAGTTCGAACTCTTATTGCCAGAGTCTTATTTCACTAATTGTCGTTTGGCTGATAAGCATGTTCGTCCCTTAAGCATCCGGGCTGCAGTCAATTACCTAGAGAGTAGCTTAGGTATTTTGCCTGCCGGCTTATCTTGTGTAGTCGGTGCATTTGGCGAAGAGCAGGCTGATGAGTATCGTATTTCCTTTAGTGCAAAAGGTTCTTCAGAGATCATGTATGGCGTGATCTGGCCTTTATATGACCGCGAGAGTGTTGCAAGCGATGCTTTAAATGATTTGTCGGATGACGAAAGCCCGATTAAGAAAATATGCGATGCGTTACATGATGCTGGCGTTGAGGATGTGTTTCGCCATGCAATGCTTTTTGATCCAGAGCTCTGTGATGATTGTGGAGCGCCTTTGTTCCCGGATCGCTCAGGAGAAGCTGTACATGCTGAGATGCCAGATGATGCGCCATCACAGCAACCCCTATTTCATTAGAAACAACAAGCAATAAAAAAGCCGAGGATCTCTCGGCTTTTTTATTTGATGCAATGTGAGAAATTAATTCTGCACAAAGGGCTCCGCACCTGCAAATAAATGCGGCAATCTACCAGCCCTCATTTCTGCGGTTTGGCAAAAATCAGCTAGTCTTATGCCAGCTTTAATATTAAACAGCATTGCTTTGTTGCCCAACACTACAAGATCATGACCGCTGTTTGTATTTTTATAACGCAGACTGCCTGGCAATGAAGTTTGACGCTCTAAGTCATATGTCTTGGAATCCCAAGTTAAGCGAATCTTCTCAATCGTGCCAGAAGTTTTGAACTGTTTACTCTCGCTGCAAGACCATGTGAATACTTCTTCGCTGGCGCTAACATTCGCAGCGCAAAAAATGCCGGCAAGTACAACGCTCATGGTGAGAAGATTCTTTTTCATGTGTCAATATTCCTTAGGAAAGTAAGTGCTTCACACCGGCCTGTTCTTCAAGTAATTCATTGAGGGTATGAGTCATACGCTCACGGGAGAAGTCATCAATCTCTAAACCTTCGATCATTTTGTATTCACCGTTTTCACAAACTACTGGGAAGCCATAAATCACTTCAGCTGGTATACCGTATTCGCCCTTAGAAGGAATTCCCATAGTAACCCATTTGCCATTGGTGCCGAGCACCCAATCATGCATGTGATCGATAGCGGCATTTGCTGCAGAAGCTGCAGATGAGAGGCCGCGAGCATCAATGATGGCTGCGCCACGCTTACCAACAGTTGGAATGAAGGTATCTTTGTTCCATGCAGGATCATTGATGGAGTCTTTAACAGATTTACCATCGATGGTTGCAAAGCGATAGTCTGGATACATTGTTGGACTGTGGTTGCCCCAAACAACCAGCTTCTCAATATTTGCAACAGGCTTAGCTAATTTACTGGCTAGCTGTGAGAGCGCGCGGTTGTGATCAAGGCGTAACATCGCTGTGAAGTTCTTCGCAGGAATATCAGGAGCAGACTTCATAGCAATGTAAGCATTCGTATTTGCTGGGTTACCAACAACCAAAACCTTGACCGTTTTCTTGGCTACTGCGTTCAAGGCTTTGCCTTGAGCTGTGAAAATTTGCGCATTAGCGGAGAGCAAATCTTTGCGCTCCATACCAGGGCCGCGTGGACGTGCGCCCACTAAAAGGGCGATATCAATATCTTTAAATGCAGTCATTGGGTCGGAATGAGCAGACATGCCTGCCAATAGCGGAAATGCGCAGTCTTCCAGTTCCATCATGACGCCGGTGAGCGCTTTTTGAGCTTTTTCGTCAGGAATTTCCAGTAATTGGAGAATTACAGGCTGATCTTTGCCTAAAAGGTCGCCATTGGCGATGCGAAATAAAAGGGAATATCCGATTTGACCGGCTGCACCGGTTACAGCGACGCGCATTGGGGCTTTTGCCATTTACTTAGAACTCCAGGGGAAGGTTAATTAATCAAAACTTTTCTATTATCCATTCAAGTGTATGGATTTTCGCTTTACACTATCAATGACGTCTTATATAAGACTAGAATTACCCTAAATTTTATCCAATTGATATGAACTGGAGTCAGTTTGTCAGAAGTAAATTTGCCTGTTGCCTCATTTAGTCCTCTTTACGAGCAGATTAAGGTGATGATTTTGGCTAGCCTGCAGGCAGCTGAATGGCTTCCAGGGGCTGCAATTCCTAGCGAAATGGAGCTGGCTGCGCGCTATGCAGTGAGCCAGGGTACCGTGCGCAAAGCCATTGATGAGTTGGCAGCCCAAAATCTATTAGTCAGACGTCAAGGGAAGGGTACTTTTGTAGCCACCCACCAAGAGGACGACTGGCAATACCGTTTTTTACGCTTAGCACCAGATTCTGGTGAGAAATTTCTCCTGACTAGCCAGTTTTTATCCTGCCAGAAGGCTAAAGCAAGCGCTCATATTGCCAATTTGCTTAAATTAAAGGCAGGTGACAATGTGATTCAAATTGATCGGGTGCAGAGCTTTGTGGGCAAACCCGTTGTTTTTGAAGAGATTTGGCTTCCTGCAGCACGCTTTAATGGCCTGGATCTGGATGCCCTGAATGCCTGGCATGGTCCGGTATACGCACTTTACGAGAGCCAATTCGCTACGCATATGGTGCGAGCGGAGGAGAAGATTAAAGCGATATCAGCCGATGGGGCCTTAGCAGGTCATCTCCAATTGGCAGCTGGTTCGCCGCTGCTTTCTGTAGAGCGGGTTGCCTTTACCTACGGGAATAAACCAGTAGAAATTCGGCACGCTAGGTATGACACTTCGGAGCAGCATTATGAGAACAAATTGAACTAAAGAAATCCGTAAAAACCCCCTTTTATCGCTTTTAAACACTAAAAATCCTCACCACCGTTAAGGTTTCCAATAGAATATGTTGCGACACAACAAAAATACATTACACCTTTACATAAGCATAGAGATTGCCCATGGTTGATGCACAGCAAGATGTAAAAAAAATTAGACCAGTTTATCGAAACATTGGTCTTGCCCAGTTGGTTAAATATCGCCTTCCTTGGGCTGGTAAGGTTTCCATTCTTCATCGCATTAGCGGGGCAGCCTTGTTCCTCTTATTGCCATTCATTCTGTACTTATTCGATCAGAGCCTCGCTTCAGAATTAAGTTATCAAAAATTCCAAGCCTTCACTAGCAACATCCTAGTAAAAATCATTTGCCTTGGCTTGATCTGGGCGTTCTTGCACCACTTCTGTGCTGGTATCCGTTACCTCCTACTTGATTTAGAGATCGGTGTAGAAAAGTCTGAAGCCAATCGCTCAGCAATCATCGTTCTTTTCCTTGGCTTGGCTTTGACAGCAATAGTCGGACTTAAATTATTTGGTTTTTACTAAGCGTTTCAATATTTAGGATATTTCATGCCCATTTATCAAATTGGACCAAAGCGATTAGTTGTAGGCGCTCATTACGGTCTTAAGGAGTGGATCATTCAGCGCGTAACAGCGATTGTGATGGTGGTGTTTACGATTGTCTTGTTGGTTGACTATTGCATTACTGGTAGCGCAACTTATGAAGGTTGGTCTGCCTTGTTTGCGAATCAGCTCATGAAGCTTCTGACCTTTTTGGCTTTTTTCAGCTTGTTCTATCACGCTTGGATTGGTGTACGTGATATCTGGATGGATTACATCAAGCCCGTCAGCATTCGTTTAACGCTGCAAGTATTGACCGTACTTTATCTAGTGGCTTGTGCAGCCTATGCGGTACAAATTTTGTGGAAAGTGTAATTCGATGACTGCGATTCAAAAATCATTGCCCCGTCGCCGTTTTGATGCGGTTATTGTGGGTGCGGGTGGCTCAGGTATGCGTGCTTCGTTGCAGCTAGCGGAAGCTGGCCTCAATGTTGCTGTGCTAAGCAAAGTATTTCCAACGCGTTCACATACTGTTGCAGCCCAGGGTGGTATTGGTGCCTCACTGGGCAATATGAGTGAAGATAATTGGCACTATCATTTTTATGACACCATCAAAGGCTCTGACTGGTTGGGCGATCAAGATGTGATCGAGTTCATGTGTCGTGAAGCTCCCAAAGCAGTCTATGAACTTGAGCATTTCGGTATGCCATTTGATCGTAACCCAGATGGTACGATTTATCAGCGCCCATTTGGTGGGCATACTGCAAACTATGGCGAGAAGCCAGTTCAACGTGCTTGTGCAGCTGCTGACCGCACTGGTCATGCGATGCTTCATACTTTGTATCAACGTAACGTACGCGCTAAAACAAACTTCTTTGTTGAGTGGTTGGCGCTTGATTTGATTCGTGATGACGCGGGCGATGTTGTTGGCGTTACTGCTCTTGAAATGGAAACAGGTCAGGTTTATATCCTCGAGGCAAAGGTTGTCTTGATGGCAACTGGTGGTGCTGGACGTATTTGGGATGCATCAACCAACGCATTTATTAATACTGGTGACGGCATGGGTCTTGCAGCTCGTGCAGGGATTCCGTTGGAAGACATGGAGTTCTGGCAATTTCACCCAACTGGTGTAGCTGGTGCAGGTGTGTTGTTGACAGAGGGTTGCCGTGGTGAAGGCGGCATTTTGCGCAACAAGGATGGTGAGCGCTTTATGGAGCGCTATGCGCCAACCTATAAAGATTTAGCGCCACGGGATTTCGTATCGCGTTGTATGGATCAAGAAATTAAAGAAGGGCGCGGATGTGGCCCTAATGGCGACTATGTGGTACTTGACTTGACGCACATTGGTGCCGAGACCATTATGAAGCGCCTACCTTCTGTCTATGAAATCGGGATTAACTTTGCGAACGTTGACGTAACCAAAGAGCCTATTCCAGTTGTGCCAACTATTCACTATCAAATGGGCGGCATTCCAACCAATATCAATGGTCAAGTCGTTGTTCCGGCAAATGGTAAACATAATGACATTGTCAATGGCCTCTACGCCATCGGTGAGTGCTCGTGCGTTTCTGTCCATGGCGCAAACCGCTTAGGCACAAACTCATTGCTTGACCTTTTGGTATTCGGTCGCGCAGCTGGCAATCACATTGTTGGATTGAATCTGAAGAATCGTGAATTCAAACCATTGCCTGCCAATGCTGGTGAGCAAACGATGGCTCGCATTGCTGCCTTGGATAACTCTACTTCTGGTGAGTATGCCCAAGACGTTGCAAACGACATCCGTAAAACCATGCAGAAATATGCTGGTGTATTCCGTAATCAAGAGTTAATGGATGAAGGTGTTCGTCAAATGGCTAAGTTGACCGAGCGGGCTAAGCATCTCTGGGTGAAAGATAAATCAGCCATTTTCAATACCGCCCGGATTGAAGCTTTGGAAGTGGCTAACTTGGTTGAGACTGCCAATGCAACGATGATTTCTGCGGCAGCTCGTAAAGAAAGTCGCGGCGCGCATTCGCACGATGATCACCAGCATCGAGATGATGACAATTGGATGAAGCATACGCTTTGGTATAGCGAAGGTAATCGTTTGGACTACAAGCCAGTCCAGTTAAAGCCATTGACCGTTGATTCAGTTCCTCCAAAAGAACGTACTTTTTAAGTAAAAGAGATAGATGATGAGTGATATCCGTATATTTGAAATTTACCGCTACGATCCAGATGTCGATGCAGCTCCACGCATGGAACGCTATGAGTTAGAGCTCACTGGCGAGCGTATGCTGCTAGATGCTTTGATCTCTTTAAAGAAGCAAGACGAAACGATTTCTTATCGTCGTTCATGCCGCGAAGGTGTGTGCGGTTCAGACGCAATGAATATCAACGGTAAAAATGGCTTAGCGTGTTTGACTAACATGTTGACTTTGCCAAAGGTC
>CANFRA010000017.1 GCA_947449305.1 Burkholderiaceae bacterium | reverse complement strand
TTGGTTCACATTTAGCTACTTGCCAATCGCTCACATGGTTTGGTTCTGGCCTGGTCCTGATGACATCAAAGATGCTGCATCCCTCGAGGCTATTACTGCTCGTGCTGGTTGGTTATGGCAAAAAGGTGTACTCGACTTTGCTGGCGGTACCGTTGTCCACATCAATGCTGCTATTGCTGGCTTGGTAGGCTCCTACGTTATCGGCAAGCGTGTTGGCTACGGCAAAGAAGCAATGAAGCCACATAACTTGGTTTATGTAATGACTGGTGCTGCACTCTTGTGGTTCGGTTGGTTTGGTTTCAATGCTGGTTCAGCACTCGAAGCAAACGGTAGCGCAGGATTAGCTTTTGTAAATACTTATTTAGCAACCGCTGCTGCTGTATTGAGCTGGTCTGTTGCTGAGTGGGTTCTCAAAGGTAAGCCATCGATGTTGGGCGCTGCTTCTGGTTGCGTAGCTGGCCTAGTTGCTATAACACCAGCCGCTGGTTTTGCTGGCCCAATGGGTTCCATCGCAATCGGTTTATTTGCTGGTGTAGCTTGCCTCTGGGGTGTTACAGGTCTCAAGAAGATGTTGGGCTCTGATGACAGCTTAGATGTATTCGGTGTTCACGGTGTTGGCGGTATTTCTGGTGCTTTGTTGACCGGTGTATTTGCTGATCCAGCATTAGGCGGCTCTGGTATTTGGGACTACGTAGCAAATGCTGTTGCCCCTGACTATTCCATTGCTAGCCAATTGTGGATTCAGGCTCAAGGCGTGATTACTACCCTGATCTGGTCCGGCGTAGTCTCTTTCATCGCATTCAAATTAATCGATATGGTGATTGGTTTACGTGTGAAGGAAGAAGAAGAGCGCGAAGGCTTGGATATCAGCTCACATGGTGAGGCTGCCTACGAGTCTTAATCTGTAGTTTTACCCCTCACTGGGCAGCTTTCATTCGCCGCCTAGTTTTTAAGCGCGGGATCCTAGGATCCCGCGTCTTTCTTTTAATAATCTTACAATGGTGGAATGGTTCCACATCTCATTACTGCCTTAAGCGGTCCTTTGCTCGAATTAGAGTCAAAGGTTCTAGAAGCGACCCCAACCATTGAGCGTTGGTTCAGATTGGAATGGCAAGAGCATACCCCGCCGTTCTACTGCTCGGTTGATTTACGTAACTCAGGCTTTAAGCTAGCTCCGGTTGATACCAATCTTTTCCCGGGTGGTTTTAACAATCTTTCTACGCAGATGCTGCCTTTGGCAGTTCAGGCTGCAATGGCTGCAATTGAGAAGATTTGTCCAGAAGCTAAAAATTTATTATTAATTCCAGAGCGCCACACTCGCAATACTTTCTATTTGCAAAATATTGCGCGTCTTTCGTCTATCTTGCGTCAAGCTGGTCTAAATGTTCGCTTGGGTACTTTTTCAGAGGAAATTAAAAAACCGACTTGGATTGAGTTGCCAGATGGTAACCGTCTCTTGATGGAGCCTCTCTCTCGTTTGGGTTTGAAAAAACAACGCTTGGGTTTAAAAGATTTTGATCCATGCTCCATTCTCTTGAATAACGATTTATCTGCTGGTATTCCACCAATTCTAGAAAACTTGCATGAGCAATATCTATTGCCTGGCTTGCATGCTGGTTGGCATATCCGTCGCAAGTCGAATCACTTCGCAGCTTATGAAGAGGTGGCTAAGAAGTTTGCTAAGGTGGTGGATATCGATCCTTGGATGATTAATCCTTACTTTACAAGTTGCTCTAATGTGAATTTCCATGAGCGCAAGGGCGAGGAAGAGCTACAGACTGCAGTGGAGCAAATTCTCAAAAAGACCGCTAAAAAATATCGTGAATATGGCATTAAAGACAAGCCATACGTTGTTGTAAAGGCGGACGCTGGAACTTATGGCATGGGCATTATGGTGGTCAATGATCCCTCCCAGCTTAAGGACTTAAACCGTAAAGACCGCAATAAGATGAGCGTGGTTAAAGAAGGTTTAGCGGTCAGTGATGTATTGATTCAAGAAGGTGTATATACCTTTGAGAAGGTCAACGAGGCGGTAGCGGAGCCAGTGGTATACATGATCGATCGTTATGTGATTGGCGGCTTTTATCGTGTTCATACGGATCGTGGCCCCGATGAAAATCTGAATGCACCTGGCATGCATTTTGTGCCACTCGCTTTTGAACAGAACTCAATGCCAGATATGAGTGCTAAGCCAGGTAGCGCCGCCCCAAATCGTTTCTACTTATATGGGGTCGTTGCGCGCCTAGCATTGCTAGCGGCTTCATTAGAGCTTGAGCGCACCGATCCTGATGCTGAAGCGGATTAATAAATCCGAAAGAATATGGACCTTTTATTTATTGCCGATCCTCTCGAATCTTTTAAAGTAAAAAAAGATTCTACTTTGGCAATGATGCGTACCGCTCAAGAAGCGGGCCATCATTTATGGTTTTGTCAGAGCCGTAATATTTTGTGGAGAGATGATCTCGTTGTTGCAGATTGTCAAACTCTCGTCATTAAACCCAGCTCTACTTCTTGGTTTGAGCTTGGTTCAATCGAGTCACGTTCACTGAAGTCATTTTCTGCGGTGTTAATGCGTACTGATCCACCATTTGATATTGAGTACCTTAATACCACTTGGTTGTTATCTGCTGCAGCTCGTCAGGGTGCAAAAGTATTGAATGATCCTGCAGCCGTTCGCGATCATTCAGAAAAACTCTCAATCACTGAATTTTCAGAACTGATTCCACCTACGCTGGTTACACGTGAACTCAGTGCAGTCGAAAAGTTTCATCAAACGCATCTTGATATCGTCATTAAGCCTTTAGATGGTATGGGCGGAATGGGCGTTTTCCGTGTTGGCTCAGATGGCTTAAATTTAGCCAGTATTGTTGAGACGCTTGGTGAAAATGGCGCTAGAACTCTGATGGTGCAGCGCTTTTTGCCAGAAATAGCACAAGGCGATAAACGGGTTTTACTCATTGGCGGTGAGGTCGTGCCTTTTAGTTTGGCACGTATTCCCCAGGGTAATGAGATTCGTGGGAATTTAGCGGCTGGCGGCAAAGGTGTAGCGATGCCATTGACTGAAGCTGAGAAGAGAATTGCAGAAAGACTTGCGCCTATTCTCAATCAGCGTGGTTTATTCTTGGTTGGACTGGACTTAATTGGTGGCTACCTTACAGAAATTAATGTTACTAGCCCCACTTGTTTTGTTGAAATTACTGAGCAAAGTGGGTTTGATGTTTCACAGTTTTTCTTAAAAGCACTTGAGAAGGAATTGTCATAACATGGTTGGAATTGTCATTGTTGCTCATACACCTGTTGCTAGCGCAATGCTGGGATTTGCTGAACATACCTATGGCGCTTCGCCAGAGCGCGTGAAAGCAGTAGATATCCCTCCCTATGAAGACACTAAGGCGAGTTTTGATCGAGTCATGAAAGCAGCCTATGCTGTAAATACTGGTAATGGCGTTCTCATTTTGACCGATGTGATGGGCGCAACACCAGCTAACGTAGCCTCTAAGTTAGAAGCCCTTGGTCCTTTATCAGGTCTAAGCGCGCCCGTTGTTGTGCTTGCTGGGTTAAATCTCCCCATGCTGATGCGTTGTATTACGCACCGCGGAGAGAGCTTGGAAGATCTGGCTCAAAAAGCACTTGCTGGCGGTCAAAACGGAATCTTACGGCTTGGTGCAAAAGTTGCGGAACAATAATTGAGGAGTTTTATACGCAATGCCAATAGCTGAAATTGAGATCATCAACAAATTAGGTTTACATGCCCGGGCCTCTGCCAAGCTTTCTCAATTGGCTGCTCAATTTCCATGTGAAATATTGTTGTCACGCAATGGGCGCCAAATTAATGCCAAGAGCATTATGGGAGTCATGATGTTGGCTGCTGGCATTGGCAGCACGGTAACGCTCGAGACTGTTGGCGATCAAGCCGATGAGGCCATGCAAGCCTTGTCAGAATTAATTAATAACCGCTTTGGTGAAGGCGAGTAAGCATGACTTTTGCGTTACACGGAATTCCGGTATCCAAAGGCATTGCCATCGGCAAGGCGGTACTGATTTCACGCGCAGCGCTAGAGGTTAGCCATTATTTAGTTGAGCCTGGCAAGGAAGAGGCTGAGGCTCAGAAGTTATTAGATGCTTTTGAGCAAGTTCGCCAAGAGCTCAATCAACTCCGCAAAGGCTTGCCCAAAGATGCGCCCCAAGAGATGGCTGCTTTCTTGGATGTGCATGGGATGATCCTTGCTGATCCTGCTTTGGCTGAGAAGCCCATAAAATTAATTCGCTCTGAGCGCATGAATGCTGCCTGGGCTTTGACAACCGAATTAAATGACTTGTTAGAGCAGTTTGCCGATATTGAAGATCCTTATTTAAAGGAGCGTGCCAGCGATATTCGACAAGTAGCTGAGCGCGTCGTGAAAGCCTTAAATGCTCAGAAAAAAGATTCGCTAGATAGCGCTGACATCATGTCATCTGGTGATCTTGGTGCTGATTCTATTATCGTGGCTCACGATATTGCTCCCCACGATATGTTGCGCTTCAAGGACTCTGCTTTTACAGGCTTCGTAACAGATCTTGGTGGTAAGACATCTCATACTGCTATTGTGGCGCGCAGCATGGAGATTCCTGCTGTGGTGGGGGTTCGCCATGCCAGCGAAATGATTCGTCACGGGGATTGGTTAGTCTTGGATGGAGAACAAGGTATCGTAGTTGTTGCTCCAGACGATAATCTGCTTGAGGAATACCGAAAGCTACAGGCTCTCGATTTAAAAGAGACTCGTAAGCTTAAACAACTCAAACACAGTAAAACTGAAACGGCTGATCGCGTTGAGATTGAATTGTTTGCCAATATTGAATTACCCGAGGATGCAGTTCAGGCTTTGAAATTGGGCGCTGTAGGGGTTGGTTTATTTCGCTCTGAGTTTCTATTTATGGATCGTAAGCAGGCCCTACCAGACGAAGAGCAACAATTTTCAGAGTACCGCCGTGTGGTGGATTTGATGCATGGTTTACCAGTCAATATTAGAACAATTGACGTGGGTGCCGATAAAGCATTGGGCGCTGGCGGCAGCGATGTCTCTCAAACCGGTATATCACCATTGGGCTTACGGGCGATTCGTTGGTCTTTAACAGAGCCAGAAATATTTTTAACTCAGTTGCGAGCAATTTTGCGGGCTTCTGCATATGGCCAGGCTCGTATCATGATTCCGATGTTGGCGCATGCCAAAGAGATTGATGAAACTTTCCGCCTAATTGAAAAAGCCAAGCAGCAGTTACATCAACGTGGTCAGTCATTTAATCCCAATATTCAAGTGGGCGCCATGATTGAAATCCCAGCTGCCGCTCTCGTCTTGCCATTGTTTATCAATCGCTTTGATTTTTTATCAATTGGTACGAATGATTTAATTCAATACACCCTGGCAATTGATCGCGCGGATCATGCCGTAGCTCACTTGTACGATCCATTGCATCCAGCAATTTTGCATTTGCTTGCAAATATTATTGAGCAAGCGAAACGTGCCAATATTCCAATTGCGGTATGTGGCGAGATGGCTGGCGATCCATCCTTAACCAGGCTATTGCTTGGTATGGGGTTGACTGATTTCTCAATGCACTTTAGTCAGCTGTTATTGGTCAAGCGCGAGATCTTAAAAGCGAATGTAGGTTTATTAAAGTCCCGTGTCCCCAGAGTACTAAAGGCTTATGAGCCCGAAGAGCAAGCTAAAGCCCTAGAGCGTTTGATGGCTTAATGCGCTTTGCCGCAAACCGAACACTCGGGATTGCGAGAGATTTTGAATTCATCTATCTGGGTAGTTCGAGCATTCCATAACAGCATACGACCCACTAAGGCCTCACCAAAACCAATCAATACTTGTAGTGCTTGTGCTGCTTGCATGGCGCCGATAATGCCTACCAGTGGTGCAAAGATTCCCATTGAAGAGCAGCTGACTTCTTCAAAATTATCATCTGGCGAGAAGATGCAGGCATAACAAGGCGATATAAAATTGCGTGGGTCGAAAACACTAATCTGCCCATCAAAGCGGAGTGCTGATCCAGAAACCAGTGGAGTTTGATGCTTTACGCAGCTCGCATTAATTAAATGGCGACTTGCAAAGTTATCAGTGCAATCTAAAACAATATCAACGCTTGGAAGTAGTTCATCCAAAAGCGCTGCTGTTGCTTTAGCCTCAATGGTTTTAATCTGAATGCCTGTATTGAGCTGCTCTAAGAATTGCTGTGCAGAACTGACCTTGCTCTTCCCAATACTTTTGTTGGTATGCATGATTTGGCGCTGAAGATTGGTCAGCTCAACTTGGTCGTGGTCCATCAGCGTAATGTGGCCAATACCAGCGGCAGCTAAGTAGGGGGCTGCTGCACTTCCTAGCCCTCCAGCGCCAATGACTAGGGCGTGTGAGCTTAAGAGCTTTTCTTGGCCTGCAACATCGATTTCCTCAAGGAGTAGGTGCCTTGAGTAGCGAAGTAACTGCTCGTCATTCATTTGCAGACCAGTAAATTACTCAAGCTTGGATGAAGAGCGCTTCACCGGCTGACCATTAATAAATGCAAGGGCCTGTGACAGCATGAAGTCATCTGCGCTACCAAGCTCAGGCGGCTTCTTATTCTTATCTTTTTCTTTTTCTTCAGGAGTTTTCTTTGCATTTTTGTCTTCAATGCGCTGCAGCTCCTCCAGGCGACGTTTCTCTCGATCTTTAATGAGCTTATCTTCTGCTGATTGTTTATTGCGCAGATGTTTCTCACTATCAATTTCACGGGTGATCAATACATCGTCTGGATCACCATCTTTATTTTGATCAACTGGGATATCGGGTTTAACACCAAATGCCTGAATCGATTTTCCACTGGGCGTGTAGTAATAAGCGGTAGTGATCTTTAGTGCAGAATCATTTGTCAGTGGGCGTACGGTTTGTACGGAACCCTTACCAAAGGTTGTCTTACCAATAATAGTTGCGCGTTTGTAGTCTTGCAGCGCGCCTGCAACAATCTCAGAAGCAGAAGCTGAGTAGGCATTAACCAACACGACCATTGGTAATCTTTTGAAAATCTCTGGCACGCCTGCCAATGGATCGCCAGGCTCGCTGAGGCGGTACATCGCTGGTGTGGCATTAAATACTTGCTTAGAGTCTGGTGCCTGGCCTTTGGTAGAGACTATCACTACATCGGCCGGTAAGAAGGCCGCAGCAACGCCAACTGCGCCTTGCAGGAGGCCGCCGCCATTGTTTCGTAGGTCAAGAATGACGCCCTTGAGCTTTGGGTTTTGATTAGCAAGATCCGTTAACTTTTTGGCAAGATCTGGAACAGTGCGTTCTTGAAAGCTAGTTACCCGAACCCACGCGATATCGTTATCGAGGATCTTTGCCTTAACAGACTGTACTTTAATTTCTGCGCGAGTGATGGTGACTGGAAAGCTACGCTCCTCACTCTTGCGATACACAGTTAATGTAATTTTAGTGCCAGGTGTGCCGCGCATAGTACGCACTGCTTTATCAAGTGACATGCCACGTACAGGCTTATCGTCTAAGCGAGTAATTAAATCACCTGCTTGTAGTCCAGCACGCGCAGCAGGGCTATCTTCAATAGGATTCAGAACCTTTACAACGCCATCTTCGGAGGTGATCTCAATTCCAAGGCCAGCAAACTTTCCTGAGGTCGCCTCTTGCATTTCAGAAAAATCTTTTTTGTCGAGAAAGGTGGAATGTGGATCAAGGCTACTGACCATCCCTTTGACAGCATCCGTTAAGAGTTGCTTATCTTCGATCGGTTCAACATACTCACGCTTAATTTGCGCAAAGACATTTGAGAGCGTACGCAGTTCGTCTAGCGGAAGCTGAGCGCCTTGCTGGGCGGTTGCTGACAGTTGAATGGTTGCTGCTATACCAGCAATCAAGCCAACTGCGATGAGAGCAAAATTCTTTAGAAATTGGCGCATATTTCTTTTTGATCCTAGTTCAGATAAAAGTGTTGAATGGGTTTGAGATTGTCATCAAGCTCATAAACAAGGGGTACGCCATTAGGTACATTCACTTCCATAATAGCTTCGTCAGACATTTGGTCTAAGTATTTAATGAGAGAGCGAATGCTATTGCCATGTGCGACTAAAAGTACGCGTTTGCCAGCTTTAAGCGCGGGCGCAATAGATTCATTCCATAAAGGAAGTACGCGCTCGACATTATCTTTAAGACACTCGCCCAAAGGAATGTCAGCAGCATTGAGTTTTGAATAGCGTTGATCATTTTTAGGATTGAGCTCATTGCTAGGCTCTAGCAATGGAGGGCGCACATCATATGAGCGACGCCAGACATGAACTTGTTCGTCACCATACTTAGCGGCAGTTTCTGCTTTGTTAAGACCGGTGAGGGCGCCGTAATGCCGCTCATTCAATCGCCAGCTATGAACTACGGGAAGCCACATTAAATCCATGGCGTCTTGAATGTGCCAAAGTGTACGAATAGCGCGTCTTAAAACTGAGGTATAGGCCACGTCAAATTCATAGCCTGCTTTTTTGAGGCTTTCGCCAGCGGACATGGCTTGTTCAGCCCCTTTTGGGGTTAAGTCAACGTCTGCCCAGCCAGTGAAGCGATTTTCAAGGTTCCAGGTGGATTCACCATGACGAATAAGGACAAGTTGTTTCATAGAGCCATTCTATAATCCGGTGATGAACTTTCTTACTCAAATTGATAATTTAGCGCTGATTGCCCTCCTGTTAGTTTCGGGCACCGCGCTTTTCCTGCCTACATTATCTACGCTTATTGGCGGAAAAGGCTTATCGCCTACTGAGGCTACTATTTGGATTAATCGTCGCAAGGCCTATGTTTTGGATCTGCGCCCTGAAGAGGCATTTAAAGCGGGTCGACTACCGGGGGCTAAATTGATTAACCCAGCCGATATTTCAGCTGCAATTGAGAAGCTAAAATTAGACCGTAAACACCCAGTGATACTCGTATGCGAAACCGGCGCCTACTCTCGCAAGGCAATTAATGAGGTTAAAAAACTTGGTTTTGAGGAAATTGGAACCCTAGATGGTGGCGTTCAAGCTTGGAAACAAGCAGCTCTTCCATTAGTAAAGCAATAGACCTATGCCTCAAGTTCTCATGTATAGCACCCAAGTTTGCCCATATTGCGTAATGGCTGAAAAACTATTACTCAAAAAAGGGGTCAGCAATTTAGAAAAGATTTTGATTGATCGTGATCCTGCACAACGTGAACTGATGATGACTCGTACAGGTCGTCGTACGGTCCCACAAATTTATATTGGTGAGATCCACGTTGGTGGGTACGATGATCTTGTGGCTTTAGATCGCGCAGGTAAGCTCGATCCTTTATTGGTTTAATGTATTTATTCGTCAAGAAAGATAGCAATGACTGAACAATCTTCCGCACCTCAAGCAGAGACTGATAATTCAAAAGAGCCTGGATTTCAGATTCAGCGCATTTACCTCAAAGACCTCTCCTTAGAGCAGCCCAATGCGCCGCAAATTTTGTTGGTTGTTGCTCAGCCTCAGGTGGAGGTAGAGATTGATGTTGGCGTTACTCCGTTAAGTGATGGTGTTTTTGAGGTAGCGATTATTTCTACTGTGACTGCAAAAGTAGATTCAAAAGTTTTGTTTTTGGTTGAAGCTAAGCAAGCTGGTATTTTTGAATTCAGCAATATTCCACCGCAACAAATTGATCCAATGTTGGGTATCGCTTGCCCAACTATTTTGTATCCATATCTTCGTTCAAATATTGCCGACATTATTAGTCGCGCAGGCTTCCAGCCAATTCATTTGAATGAGATCAATTTCCATGGCATGTATGAGCACCGCCTCATGCAGGCTCAACAAGCAGCTGGCCAAGAGAATGGCGCCGCTGATGAGAGCAAAATAGTTCTTCCACATTAAATCTCAATAGCGAGCACGCAGATCATGAAAGTGACCCTGATTGGTGCTGGAGCTTGGGGAACGGCGATGGCTGCGCAAGCAGCGCGCCATCTCAAGGATGGAGATGTCTGTTTATGGTCTCGTAGTAAAGACCAGTTAGCGGATATTGAGAAGAGCGGTGAGAATCGCTCCTATTTGCCTGGTATTCAACTACCTAAAAACATTACATTAGAAAATAACTTCTCAGTCGCGATCAAAAGACTTTCTATCGATGATTTATTGGTAATCGCAACACCAATGTCTGCACTCTCAGAAACAATTGCTCAGGTATTAAAAATTGCAGAGCACCCTTTAAATATTATTTGGCTTTGTAAAGGTTTGGAGCCTGCTACGGCGCTCTTGCCACATCAAGTAGTTGAACGCGAAAATCAATTGCATAGCCATGGTATTTTGCATTTTTATGGCGCATTGTCTGGCCCTAGCTTTGCGTCTGAAGTGGGCTCTGGTATGCCTTGTGCATTAACGATTGCTAGTACTTCTGCAAATTTATGTGCGGTAGCTCAAGCCGCTTTTCATCATGGCAATATGCGCATTTATGCAAGCGACGATTTAATTGGTGTGGAATTAGGCGGCGCCATTAAAAACGTTTTGGCAATTGCAGCTGGCATTGGTGACGGTTTAGATTTGGGTTTAAATGCCCGTGCTGCAGTCCTCACGCGTGGTTTAGCGGAGATGATGCGTTTAGTGAAAGCAGCAGGTGGGAGATCAGAGACCTGTATGGGGCTCACAGGTGTTGGCGACTTAATATTGACGGCAACCGGAGATCTTTCTCGTAACCGACGAGTTGGCCTTGAGCTTGCTGCAGGCAAGTCCTTAGCTGAAATTTTGACTGGCTTAGGTCATGTTGCCGAAGGCGTACTTTGTGCCGCTGCTGTTGGGGACTTGGCAAAACGCTTGGGCGTAGAGATGCCAATTACTGCGATGATGGGTGAGGTGCTAGCTGGAAGACTTTCGCCACAAGAGGCATTGAAGAAGTTAATGGGCCGTGACCCAAAAATAGAAACTTAGTACAGCCTACATTCAATGCTTACTTCCCGCCTACAAGGCCATTTTGGCGCCAGGCTTCATACACCACAATTGCTACAGTATTAGATAAGTTCAAGCTGCGGCTGCTATCTTGCATAGCTAAGCGCATTCGATTTTTTTCTAGAATGGCACTACGAACTTCCTCGGTAATCCCTTTGGTCTCAGAACCAAAAACGAAGTAATCATTGGGGCCATATTCGCCCTCATGAAATTTCCCACTTCCTTTGGTTGTTAATGCAAAAAGATGTTGTGGGTCTGGTTGCTCATCTTTTAGAAATTGTGTCCAATTGGCATGAACCTTCACCTTTGCAAACTCGTGGTAGTCAAGCCCTGCTCTTCGAAGTTTGGCGTCTTCCATAGGAAAGCCCAAAGGCTCAATCAAATGCAGCTTTGCTCCAGTATTGGCGCAAAGCCGAATGATATTGCCTGTATTTGGCGGGATTTCTGGTTCGAATAAAACAATATTAAACATGCGGTACTTTTACTGTTCTGAGTAAAACCCAATTAGTGATGTGTGATGCACCATTGTCCTTCAGAACGCGGGCAATTTCATTAAGCGTGGCTCCGCTAGTCATGACATCATCAAAAATGATGATGCTTTGACATCGCAGAACTTCAATAAAGTGATCATCAATATAAAACATGCCCGCAATTGCTAAATGCCGTGCAGCCCGCCCGCCCCCTGCCTGTTGAAATTCATGGTGATGACGCCTTAGTGCGTAAGGTAATTTCTGAATGCTTGGATTACAAGTTATTCTGCGAGCAATTTCCCAGCTTTGATTAAAGCCCCGCGCAGATAATTTTTGAGTGCTGAGTGGCACAGGAAGAAGATAGCTTGCCTTGATATTTTTGAGTTGTTTTGAAAAAAGGTGATTCCATGTATTTGCAAGCCCATCTGCATAGGCCAAACGCTTTTGATATTTCAGCTCATGGACCGCATTTTGTAGCGCTCCATCATAGCGATCTAGACAATACGTCTCATCAAAATACGGGGGGTGAAGATTACATTGTTCACAACGCTGTTCTTTGAGTTCTTTTGCATTCAGAGTGATGCCGCATTGATAGCAGCATTCATAATTGAATAGACCATTAGTATCTAAAGATTGCAAACAGTGTGCGCAAATAGAATGCTGTTGATAGCGCTCGCATACGATGCAAGCGCTTGGTAAAACTTGGCTATTAATGGATTGAAAAATCTTCTCTAGAAATTGCATGGGGCGCTGAGTATACTGAGCGAATGACCCAGCCAATCAGATGGTTACAAGACGAAATTGCAGATCGTATGTTGCAAAAGCTCGATATCGTCAAACTCGATGTCAAAGGTGTATTAATTGTTCCGGATTTTCCAGGAAAGCATTTTTCATTTTTTGCAAAACGCTATCCTTATGCAAAGATTTATAGCCTTACAGAAGAGGGTATTACAGGATTTGAAATGTGGCGCTCAAAAGCAATATCGCATTGGCGCTCTTTATTTCGTGGAAATACAACCCCTTTAGCTCATTACTTGGCAAAAGGTAAATTTAATCTTCCTGACAATTCTGTTGATTTGGTATTTAGCAATCTCTTATTGCAGGATTTGGCCGATCCACGACATTTTTTACGTGAGTGTTGGCGTGTTTTGCGAGAGGGCGGTCTGATCACATTTAGTTATTTAGGGCCTGATACCGGCAAGGAGCTCCGCGCCCTTGAGCCCGGCCTCATTCAGTTTAAGAATTTATTAAGCCCTTGGGATATGCACGATATGGGGGATGCTCTTTTAGGAGAGCGTTTTTCTGATCCAGTCATGGATATGGAATTTATCAGCCTTGATTATCAGTCCGATGAACTAATACTTCTTGATCTAGAGGCGCTGAAATTACTTCAAATCCCTGCTTCTGAAGTCTCTAAACAAGACTTTTTGCCCCATAAAATGACCTTAGAAGTGGTTTATGGGCATGCATGGGTGATCGGAAAGCAGCTCAGTAAGGCCCAGGATAATGTTGCCTATATCGATGCAAATCAAATTGGACACAAGACTAGGTAATATCCTGCTTAAGTGTAAGTGCTTACTATCATTTTAAGCTTTGTCAAGATTGAATGAGGCTAGCTTATCCAGATTTGTTGTTGTGCACAATTAACCCTATAATCATCGCAGTACGTAATGGCTTAAAACCGCTTTTTTGAGCATTTAGTAGGGTATTTAAGCACTTTGCTCACGACAATAAACAGAGAATAAGATGAATTTATTTGGAAAAGTCACTAGGGCTTCGCTCTATTTAGTAGCGGCCTTTGGTACTGCTTTTGCGCAGGCAACAGAAAATATGCCTGGTGGCCCGGCTTTATATCAGCTGAACTTTCCTGCGCCCGCCACCAAAATCATGCAAGAAATCCACTGGCTGCATTGGATGATGTTGGTGATCTGCGCAGTGATTTTCGTTGGCGTATTTGGGGTGATGTTTTATTCAATTTTGAAACATCGCAAATCATTGGGTCACAAATCTGCCTCTTTCCACGAGAGCACAACAGTTGAAATTATTTGGACTGTCATTCCGCTGTTGATCGTTATTGGTATGGCATTACCCGCAACGAAAACTGTTGTGGCGATGAAAGATACAACTAATTCAGATATCACCATTAAAACTACTGGTTATCAGTGGAAATGGGGTTACGACTACATCAAGGGCGAAGGCGAGGGCATTAGCTTCTTATCAACCCTGTCAACTTCACGCGAAGCAATTAATAATCTCGCACCAAAATCAAATACGTATTTGATGGAAGTGGATAACGAAATGGTTGTCCCTGTTGGCAAGAAAATTCGTTTGATTACTACTGCTAATGATGTGATTCATGCTTGGACCATTCCAGCGTTTGGCGTAAAGCAAGATGCAATCCCAGGATTTGTACGTGATACTTGGTTTAGGGCTGAAACAATTGGCACATTCCGTGGCCAATGTTCTGAGTTGTGCGGAGCACAGCATGCCTTTATGCCTATCGTTGTGAGAGTCGTTTCACAAGAGGACTACACAGCTTGGGTTGCTGAAAAGAAAAAAGAAATGGGTGGCGCTGGCGAAGATCCATCTAAGGTTTACACCATGGACGAGCAAAAAGAGCGCGGCGCAAAGGTGTACGCAGCAAACTGCGCTGCTTGTCACCAGGCTAACGGCAAGGGTGCAGGCGCATTCCCAGCATTAGATGGCAGCAAAATGGTATTGGGCCCTAAAGCAGCCCAATACAACATCCTCATCAATGGTAAGGGCGCAATGCCGAAGTGGGCTGGCGTAATTCCTGATGGCGATATCGCTGCAGTCATGACTTATACACGGAACGCATGGGGTAATAAGACGGGTGAAGTAATTCAGACCCAAGAAATTATTACCGCACGTGGCGGCAAGTAATCCATTCATTAATACAGATAAAACGAAACCGGAGTAATCCATGAGCACAGTCTCTACCACCATAGACCACGCACACGATCATGCGCATGATGACCACACGCCACATGGTTGGCGTCGTTGGTTGTTCGCAACCAACCACAAAGACATCGGCACGATGTATTTGATTTTCTCGTTTGTTAGCTTATTAGCTGGTGGAGTGATGGCTTTGGGAATTCGTCTGGAATTATTCCAGCCAGGCTTGCAATTTTTCCGCCCAGAATTCTTTAATCAATTAACCACCATGCATGGTTTGGTGATGGTTTTCGGTGCGATCATGCCAGCCTTCGTTGGTTTTGCTAACTGGATGGTGCCTTTGCAAATCGGTGCATCTGATATGGCATTTGCCCGCATGAATAACTTTAGCTTCTGGATTTTGCCAGTAGCTGCAATCTTGTTATTTGGTTCATTCTTAGTTCCTGGCGGCGCTCCATCAGGCGGCTGGACAATCTATGCTCCATTGAGTTTGCAGATGGGCCCTGGAATGGATATGGCAATTTTTGCTCTCCATTTATTAGGTGCCTCTTCCATCATGGGTTCAATTAATATCATCGTGACCATCTTGAACATGCGTGCTCCTGGTATGACTTTGATGAAGATGCCTATGTTCTGCTGGACTTGGTTAATTACTGCTTACCTATTGATTGCTGTGATGCCTGTATTGGCTGGTGCAATCACCATGGTCTTGACTGACCGTCACTTTGGTACCTCATTCTTCTCTGCTGTAGGTGGTGGTGACCCAGTGATGTTCCAGCATATTTTCTGGTTCTTCGGTCATCCAGAGGTTTACATCATGATTCTTCCAGCATTTGGAATCGTCAGTGAAATCGTTCCCGTCTTCTCTAGAAAAACTTTGTTTGGTTACAGCTCTATGGTTTATGCAACATCGTCTATTGCGATCTTGTCATTTATCGTTTGGGCTCACCATATGTTTGCAACTGGCATGCCTGTGACTGGTCAGCTGTTCTTTATGTATGCAACGATGTTGATTGCCGTGCCAACTGGTGTCAAGATTTTTAACTGGGTTGCAACGATGTGGAAAGGTTCCATGACCTTTGAAACTCCCATGTTGTGGGCTATCGGTTTTATTTTCGTCTTTACGATGGGTGGCTTTACTGGATTAATTCTGGCGATGGCCCCAATTGATATTGGCGTTCAAGATACTTACTATGTTGTAGCGCACTTTCACTATGTTTTGGTAGCAGGTTCATTGTTTGCAATGTTTGCTGGTTTTTATTACTGGTGTCCTAAGTGGACTGGCTATATGGCTAGTGAAGCTCGTGGCAAGATCCATTTCTGGTCTTCTATGATTTTCTTCAACTTGACCTTCTTCCCAATGCACTTCTTGGGCTTGGCCGGTATGCCGCGTCGTTATGCGGATTACCCAACCCAGTTTGCTGACTTCAATATGGTTGCCTCCATTGGCGCCTTGGGCTTTGGCTTGTCACAAGTCTATTTCTTGCTCTTCGTAGTAATGCCTGCTTATCGTGGCAAGGGTCAAAAAGCAGCAATGAACCCATGGGATGGCGCTAAAGGCTTGGAGTGGACAATACCTTCACCAGCGCCACATCATACTTTCGAGACTCCGCCTAGTGCAGAGCAGATGCGTGAAGCAGGAATTTAATTCTTCTGCGAAACAAGCCCTAGTTGCGAGTAATCGTAGATTAGGGTTTGTTCTTCTCAGTATTGTTCTGGTCTTTTTCATTGGAATTGTGATTAAACGGAGCTGGTTGGGTTGATCCCGTAAATTACGATGGTTACTACTCAAACTTTAAATCGTCAGATTTTATTAAAGCTCTTAATTGCAGCCGTGATGATGTTTGGTTTTGGTTACGCCTTAGTTCCTATGTATAAAGCCTTGTGTGAGGTCACCGGAATTAATGTGGTCACTAGTAAGAATGATTACGGTGTTCGAGCCTTTAGTCCTAATCGCGTTGGCAATACACAGGTCAACTATGCCCGTACGGTGACGATTGAATTCGATTCCAACAGCCGCGGGCCTTTTACTTTTAAGCCAGTGAAGAATTTTTTGGAAGTTCATCCTGGTGAAATGACTGAGATTGTGTATGAAGTGACAAATAATCTTGGCCGTTCAGTGCGGGCTCAAGCAATACCGAGTTATGCGCCTAAAAGTGCAACAGAGTTTTTTACTAAATTAGAGTGTTTTTGTTTCCAGGAACAAACGCTAGCAGTAAACGAAACGAAGAAGATGCCGGTAGTTTTTGTAATTGACGCAGGCTTGCCTGATGATGTGAAAACAATCACTTTGTCATATACCTTCTTTGAGTTGGGATTGGGCAGTACGCCGCCGGCGCCTAAATCGAAGGTAGTGTTATGAAGAAAAAAAGTAGTTTTATGCAGTCTATGAAAGCCGTCATGTGGGGCTTCTTGGGAGTGCGTAAAAAGGCAGGTTTGCAGGAAGATGTAGCTTCACTAAGTTTTGTGCACATTATCATTGCGGGTGTTGTTGGTGCCTTGATTTTTATGGCCGTCCTGCTCTTGATAGTGAAACTAGTTGTATCCCATTGATTATTTTTTGATTGAGTAGAGAGAATAAGATGTCATCCAATTCAACCCCATACTATTTTGTCCCAGCGCTATCTAGACATCCTGCTATGGCAGCAGTCGGCTTAATCGCCTTTGGCGCAGGTATGTCCGGCTGGGTAAATCAAACCTCTTGGGGCGGCGCTCTGAGTTTGATTGGTGTGGCATGGATTTTATTCGTGCTCTACAACTGGTTTGGCGATACGATTGCCGAGTCAAACTCTGGGAAGAATGGTGTCAACGTAGATGTTTCTTATCGTTGGTCGATGGCTTGGTTCATCTTCTCTGAGATTATGTTCTTTGCCGCTTTTTTTTCTGCATTGTTTTATGCGCGCAATATCGCGATGCCTTGGTTGGGCGATGTAGAAAGTAAATTGCTCTGGCCTAACTTCGCAGCCGCCTGGCCTAATGATGGTCCTGCTGGCTTGGTTGAAAAATTTACCACCATGGGTCCATGGCCAATTCCAACTATCAACACTTTATTGTTGCTGAGCTCTGGTGTAACGATCACGATTTCTCACCATGCACTAGTTGAAAATCATATGAAGAAGGCAATTATTGCCTTAGCTGCAACTGTTGGATTGGGCGCTATCTTCTTGGGTTTTCAGGTTTACGAGTACTACCACGCTTACCATGAGCTCAATTTGAAATTGACCTCCGGCATTTATGGATCAACCTTTTTCATGTTGACTGGTTTCCATGGCTTCCACGTATTTCTTGGCGGTACGATGCTAGCGATTGTTTTGCGACGCATGATTCGTGGTGACTTTACTTCTACGAATCACTTTGCATTTGAAGGTGCCGCTTGGTACTGGCACTTTGTCGACGTTGTCTGGCTCGGCCTTTACATCGTTGTGTACTGGATGTAAGTTGAATCAAAAATCGGGGCTTGAGGCCCCGATTCAGTTTTCAGGCATCCTATTCTGATGAAGTAGGCTTTAGTTTGTTCCCACTTTAATGCCAGTAGCTTCAATCAGGCCAAAGTAATAGGCGAGGAGAATTCCAACAAATAGCGTAATTGATAGCCCAATACGTAGCATGAGTGAGTATACCATTTTGGAGCTATTACCCCTACCTTTCATCATGTAATACAAGGCTGATCCTAAGCTAGCAACAATCATTAGTAGGACAATCGGAATAATCCACTTCATCTTAAATCCTTATATTGAAATCTCTTGAATACGCTTTTTACTGCTCTCATTGCTAAGCGCATAGTTGCTACTGTATCAGCCTTGTTGGTTGTTGCAATCGCTTGTGCTGCCGGTATTTGGCAACTGAACAGGGCGGATAGCAAGATTGCTTTAGCTGCTAATTTATTAGCACGGCAACAGATGCCAATTTTGAGTGTGAATGATGGCCCTTTAATCTTAGAGGATGCGAGTGAGCGCCGCATGATTGCTCGTGGGCAATACATTGCAGAGGCGGCTATTTGGTTGGATAACCGGCCAAGACCTATTCCTCCAGCTGGAAGCAATACCTCACAGTCTGGTTTTTATCTCCTGATGCCATTGCAGCTTGAGGGGCGTGATGAGATTCTATGGGTCAATCGGGGTTGGGCGCCACGCAATAACCAGAACAGAGAGTCTTTGCCGCCCGTGAAAACGCCAAGCAAGGTGGTTACGATTGAAGGTATTGTGTTCGCCCATCCTGGCAAGGTCTATGCCCTGGGGGAAGGCCAGGCCGTCACAGATACTGGTAAGCCCCGCATTGAGCAAAATTTTGATTTATTAGCTGAGGGTAAGCTACGTGCTTGGGTACAAAGTCCTTTTATTCTGCGAGAAGTTGATGCTGGTAATGATGATGGCTTACTGCGTGAGTGGGCTCCACTGACGACCGGAGTCGATCGCCATTATGCTTATGCATTCCAGTGGTTTGCTTTAGCGGTTTGTGGTTTCTTATTTTGGTTAATTACTGGCCTGCGGCAATATTGGCGGCAGGATGTGAATGGGGATCAAGGGTGAGTGATAAAGAGTTATTAATTCCGGCTTCGCAGACTGATTCATTAGCAATCAATGCGCAGACTCGTCGTGGTCGCATTCAAATGCTCTTACTTTTACTTGCATGTGCTACCCCTGTAATTGCCTCTTATTTGGCGTACTACGTGATTAAGCCTGACTGGGGTAAGACAAACTTTGGAACTTTGGTTTACCCCGCGCAAGAATTCAATTCTGCATGGCTAGATGTTCCGTTACAAGGTAAGTGGACCTTGTTAATTGCCAGACCTGCAGGCGAATGCCAAATTAAAGATGAAAAATGTATTGAAGCATTTTTTTTAATGCGTCAAGTGAAGGTTGCCATGGGTAGAGAAAACAAGCGTGTTCAGCTGCTATGGATCAATACCGATGGTAAGCCTGTTGACCCTGAAGTGGCAAAGGCTTATGACGAGCAAGTTGCTGGGTTCAAGATTATTGCGTTACCAAGAGACCTTAAACTGAGGACAGAGTTTGAGGCTTGGCTTAATAAAGAAGGTGGCGGTCAACAAATTCAGTTGATTGATCCAAGCCCAGCAAAGATGATGTATTTCCCGGTCACTAATTCTCCAAAGGAATTTGCTTTCATCAAAAAAGATTTAGAAAAGCTTTTGAAGTTGAATCACAAGGGCGAGAAACTGTAATGCCCACTTTTGTTTTGTTCTTAGAATTGGCAGCCATCGCAATTGTTTTTGCTGGCCTGCCATTGGCTTATCTTTGGACAAGACCAGGGTATAGTTTTTTCCAAAAACTCAATTCTGTGTTGGTCTTTATGACCTTCGATCTCATTGTGTTCGGCGCATTTACTCGCCTGACAGACTCGGGCCTAGGTTGTCCCGATTGGCCTGGATGCTATGGAGTCTCCAATCCTTTTCATGCTCTTGGAGAAATACAGCAGGCTGAATCTGCCATGCCGAGTGGACCCGTCACGGTGATCAAGGCTTGGATAGAAATGATTCATCGCTATCTCGCTATGACAGTGGGCGCCTTAATTTTGGTGCAAGTAGGCGTAGCTTTAAGCAAGCTGAAGTCCTTAGGAAAATTCCCTTTGTTTTGTAGCTTAGGCTTACTCTTGCTGGTATGTATTCAGGGGGCATTTGGTGCTTGGACCGTAACCCTGAAATTACAACCCATCATTGTGACGATTCATTTAATGCTCGCTTTGTTCTTATTGGCTTGCTTAACTGTCTACGCTCAGCAGGCTTGGGAGCAGAGTTCTTCCGTTCATACTCTGCGTATACGTCCTTTACCAGCTCAACTTCTACTCATTGCTTTTGTAGTTCTTACTATCCAAATATTTTTAGGCGCTTGGGTCAGCACTAATTACGCCGTACTAGCTTGTCCTGATTTTCCAACTTGCCTAGGAAGTGTGTGGCCAGAAACTAGCTGGGGGGAAGGCTTTACGCTTTGGCGTCAATTGGGCCTTAATGCTCAAGGTGAATTTATTTCTCCAACAGCCCTACAAACCATTCATTGGGCACATCGTCTGTTTGCTCTTGCAGTGTTGATAGTCTTGGGTGCCTTGAGCCTGAAGGCTTTACAGTTGGCAACCCCAGTCTTATCTGGCCTTGGCCGCTACGCAAAACTTTTACTAGCGATACTCTTGCTACAAGTCATTACCGGAATATCAAACGTGGTATTTCAGTGGCCATTATTAGCCGCCTTATTGCATACCGCTGGCTCAGCGGCTTTAGTATTCTGTTTGGTCAGAATGAGTTATTGGGCATCTTGGCGCCCACCCATTCAAAAGAAGATGGCAAAGTTATGAGTACATCCCAAAAATTTACGCCTGTGGCAATGCCACGTTGGCTCCAATACTGGGTTTTAACTAAACCCAGAGTGACTCAACTCGCCGTTTTTTGTGCTTTGATTGGCATGTTCTTGGCTACTCCGGGGATGGTTCCTTATCCCGTTCTATTTGGTGGATTTATTGGTATTTGGTTATTGGCGGGCGCGGCGTTTGCTGTGAACTGTTTAATTGAGCAAGCAGTGGACGCAAAAATGAGGCGCACCTCTTGGCGGCCATCAGCTACTGGTGAGGTGACTCCATTTCAGATTATTGTTTTCTCAATCGTCCTGGGTTCACTCGGCATGATTATTTTGTGGAACTTTTGCAACCCATTAACAATGTGGCTGACTTTGGCAACTTTTGTGGGATATGCCGTGATTTATACCTGGCTATTAAAGCCAGCTACACCCCAGAATATTGTGATCGGCGGTCTCTCTGGAGCAATGCCACCAGCGCTTGGATGGGCGGCCGTAACTAATACAGTGCCTGCTGAAGCCTGGCTATTGGTATTGATTATTTTTGTCTGGACACCTCCCCACTTTTGGGCCTTGGCCCTGTATCGTCGTGAGGACTATGTGCAGTCAGGCTTACCGATGTTGCCAGTAACACATGGCGAGCGTTTTACAGTTCTCAACATTCTTTTGTATACCCTGATATTGATTGCGGCGACTCTACTACCTTATATCTACGGTATGAGCGGCATGGTGTATCTCGTCTCTGCCACTATTCTTGGATTAATATTTTTAGCCTATGCCATTGCTTTATTTGTTTCCTATAGTGATGCCTTAGCTAAAAAAACTTTCCGTTTTTCAATTACCTATTTGTCTTTGCTGTTTGCAGCGCTGCTCATAGATCACTATTTCCTCTAAGATGAATATCTCTTTTTTACGCGCTTGTTGTATTGCTGCTTCATTACTAATTTTGACGGCTTGCAGTCCAAAGCCAGAATTCAAGAATATTGATATCACTGGTAGTACAGCCTTTGGTAAAGATTTTAGTTTGGTAGATCCAGATGGAAATGTAAGAACGCTGGCAGACTTTAAGGGCAAAGTGGTAGTGATGTTCTTTGGCTATACGCAGTGCCCTGATGTTTGTCCAACCACTTTGACTGAGATGCAGCAAGTGATGACGATTTTGGGGCCTAAGTCAGACAAGGTGCAGGTACTTTTTGTGACTGTCGATCCCCAGCGAGATACTGCTGCGATTTTGAAGCAGTATGTTCCCGCATTTGATCCGCGCTTCTTAGGACTTCGTCCTGAAGATGATGTTGCTTTAGAGAAAGTCACCAAAGACTTCAAGATTTATTACAAGAAGGTTCCGGGTGTTAGCCCTGGTTCTTATACGATAGATCACACGGCTGGCAGCTATGCATTTGATCCAGATGGTCGATTGCGTTTATACATCAAGCATGCTCAAGGTCCGGAGACCTTGGCGCATGACTTGAAAGAGCTTTTAAAGTAAGAGGGTGCTACTGAGAACTGGAGTGACTTAAGTTATTTAGGCTGCTTCAGATTGCAGCATGTCGCGCATCTTCTTGAGAGCTGCTGTCTCAATTTGACGGACGCGTTCGGCTGAGATGCCGTATTCATCAGCAAGGTCGTGTAAGGTTTTTGTGCCCTTGCCATCTGCATCCATTGCCAACCAACGTGACTGCACAATATTGCGGCTACGCTCATCTAAAGCCATCAAGGCTTGATCAAGCTTAGGACCTTGGAGCGCATCGCTCTCATTGCTAGCAATGCGTTCTGTAGGCTCTTGGCTATTATCAGCAAGCCATTGAATCGGTGCATAAGCTGCATCTTCATTAGTGTCATCAGCCTCAAGGGCAACATCACCACCAGCAAGACGCATTTCCATTTCTCTAACATCAGAACCTTTGACATCAAGCGCTTTAGCTAAAGCGTTGATTTCACCGGGAGTGAGAGCACTTAAAGTAGGCTTATTGCTGCGTAAGTTAAAGAACAACTTGCGTTGTGCTTTAGTCGTCGCCATTTTGACTAAGCGCCAATTCTTCAGAATGTACTCATGAATCTCAGCTTTGATCCAATGGATCGCATAAGACACTAAACGTGCGCCATTGTTTGGGTCATAGCGTTTGACGGCTTTCATCAGACCAATATTGCCTTCTTGAATCAAGTCAGCATGCGGAATACCGTAGCCAAGATATTGACGAGCAACAGAAACTACTAGGCGCAAATGGGAGAGCACTAAAGTTTTAGCAGCATCGACATTTTCAGTGCGACGAAATTCTTGCGCAAGATGTAACTCTTCAGCAGCACTAAGCATTGGTACGCGATTGACGTACGCAATATAGGAATCAAGAGTGCCTACCCCTAAGGATGGCAGCATCGGAAATGCAGACGCAGATGCAGCCTGCGCTACAGGCAGTCTTTGCATATTCAGATTGTCAGATTTCTTTAGAACCATTTTTTTATAAATATGAGGTGTTAATAGACTTCCATTTTAGCACTCCTGTCAAGAGAGTGCTAATGGTTTAAATATTCCATAAGATACTGATTTAATTGAATAATTCGGATGAATATTGCCTGGATGTGAATGGAGCTAAATCCTCAATTCCCTCGCCTTTACCAAGGGCCAATATGGCTGGTTTTGGCCCATCTTGGAGGGTATGTGCCAGGGCGCAGATAACTCCGCCCTTAGCGGTGCCATCTAGCTTAGTAATGATGATTCCAGTAAGACCTAAGGCTGCATGAAAAGCCTTCACTTGGCTTAAACCATTTTGACCGGTATTGCCGTCAAGTACCAATAAGGTGTGGTGAGGCGCCCCAGGCAATACTTTGCCGATGACCCGTTTTACCTTCTTGAGCTCTTCCATCAGGTGATCCTGGGTGGCAAGTCGTCCTGCAGTATCAATTATCAAGATATCGCTTTTACGCGAGATGGCTGAATGGACTGCATCATGAGCAACCGCAGCAGCATCACCACCTTCTTGGCTAATCACCTCTACTTGATTACGACCCCCCCATTCTTGCAATTGATTTCGTGCGGCCGCCCTAAAGGTATCTCCTGCGGCCAATAGAACAGATTTACCTTGTGACTGAAAGAGTCTGCAAAGCTTACCAATCGTCGTTGTCTTACCAGCCCCGTTTACCCCTACTACCAACCATACTTCTGGGGTGTTGGATTTACTTGAATCAAAGAGTGGATTTGGTGAGGGCTCTAAGGCCTGCAAAAGTGTACTGACTTCTTCAATCAGAAGCGCTTGGAGCTCTTCAGGGCTTGAAGTTTTTTCGGATTTAGCTGCCTTACGAAGCTTAAGAATCAATTGTTCAGTCGTAGGTAGACCCACATCACTTTGAATCAGTGACTCTTCCAAAGTATCAAACCAAGCCTCATCTGTTTTGCTTGATTTAAAAAGGGATCCGAGGGTTTTACGTAAGCCGAACATAATCGATACAATTTAAACCTTGCATCTTATCAATTTAATTTATGGGATATGGTGATTTAGTACATGCGTTCCAATTTACTCCGAATTTGCTTTTTATTCTTGCTCAGCGCCCCATTATCTTGGGCTGCCAGTAGTAATGCTGCGGACACTCATGAATTTCTGCTTAGCAATGGATTAAAGCTAATTATTCGCGAGGATCATCGTGCGCCTACTGTTGCTCATATGGTTTGGTATCGCGCAGGCTCGATGGATGAGGTAAATGGCCGCACTGGCGTTGCCCATGTTCTCGAGCACATGATGTTTAAAGGCACTCATACAGTGAAGTCTGGAGAGTTCTCGCGATTAGTCGCCGCCGTTGGTGGGCGCGAGAATGCATTTACTTCCCGTGATTACACTGCCTACTTTCAGCAAGTTGAAAAATCGAAGCTAGATGAAGTGATGAGGCTTGAGGCAGATCGCATGTCGAATCTCAATTTTGATGATGCAGAATTTTTAAAAGAGATTCAGGTGGTCATGGAAGAGCGCCGCTTGCGCACCGAAGATAATCCCAGCAGCCTCTTAAATGAATCACTCATGGCAACTGCATACATGAGTTCGCCCTACCGTCACCCAATCATTGGTTGGATGAATGATTTGCAAAATATGAAACCTGCTGATGCACGTGACTGGTATCGCAGCTGGTATGCGCCAAATAATGCAACTGTGGTTATCAGTGGTGATGTCGACCCTAAGCAAATTCTGAAGGCAGTCGAAAAGTATTACGGTGTAATTGCGAAACAAGAGTTGCCAGAACGCAAGCCACAAATTGAGCCACTCCAAAAAGGAATTAAGCAGGTACAGGTGAAGGCTGCAGCCGATAGCGCCCAATTGGCCATGGCTTGGAAAGTGCCACGCTTAGAGCCTGGCAAGCTGGATGATCCAGAGCCGTATGCTCTAGAGCTTCTGACTGCTGTACTCGATGGTTATGACAATGCTCGTCTTAATAGAGTTCTAGTTAAACAAGAAAAAGTGGTGAACGATGTTGGTGTTGGGTATGACATGATTTCTCGCGGACCAGAATTATTTTTGATCAGCGTTTCTATGGCAAAGGGCAAAACTGTTGCCCAAGCCCAAGCCAGCATTCGCAAAGCCTTAGATGAGTTAAAGCAAAAAGGAATTTTAGAGTCTGAACTCAAACGTATTAAGGTGCGTATTCTTTCCGATCAAATTTATAAGCGCGACTCTATTTTTGGCCAAGCAATGGAAATTGGTACTACCGAGATGGCGGGATTTTCTTGGAAAGATATCGACTACATGCTAGAAAAAATGCAAACGATTACACCTGAACAGGTGCAAGCGGTTGCTCAAAAATATTTGGTGGATGCAGGTTTAACGATTGCCGTATTAGATCCTCAGGCGCGCAAATCTTCAGCTAGCAAGGAGGGCAAATAATGAATACCCTCAAACAAAGTATTTTGGGTTGCTTGCTGACATTTGGCTTCTTTACTGCCGCCCATGCCATTTTGCCGATTGAGAAGCTGGATAGCTTTAAAGGTAGCAAAGGATATTTAGTTCAAACTAAAGCGCTGCCCATGGTTGATATTGAAGTGAGTATTGATGCTGGCGATCGCTTTGATCCCTCTGGCAAGAGCGGATTGGCCGACATGGCAGCCGCCCTCATGAATTATGGGGTGAGGGGTGATCAAGGTATTTTGAGTGAGGCCCAGATTGCCGATGAGATCGCGGATTTAGGTGCCAATATTGGTTTATCTGTTGGCGGCGAACGCGCCATTTTGCGCATACGTAGCTTAAGCAGAAAAGATTTGCGAGATCGAGCAGTGAAATTAGCTGCGGCCATGTTAAGTTCACCTACTTACGAAACAAAAATAGTTGAGCGGGAAAAGCAAAGGACGATTACCAATTTGCTTGAGGCTGAAACAAAACCAGAGTTTGTACTAGAGCGCCGTTTTGCAAAATCTATCTATGGTAATTACCCTCTCGGGAACAATCCAACTGTTAAATCAGTAGCTGCAGTCAGCGCAAAGGATTTAACTCAGTTTCATCAGCAGTTTTATCGTAGTGATCGCATGATTGTCAGCATTGTCGGTGATGTGGACCGAACTCAGGCTACTGAAATCATGCAGACCCTACTGCAAAAGATTCCTCAGTCTGGCAGTCCTATTGCTAAGTTGCCAGAGTTACAACGATCACCAGTGGAGCCTTTAGCACAGCGCGAAATTCAGATTCCGTTTGATTCTCAGCAGGCTCATATTGTGATAGGTATGACGGCGGTTACTCGTAGTAATCCGGATTACTTCCCCCTTTTAGTTGGTAATTACATATTAGGTGGCGGCGGCTTTGTATCTCGTTTAATGGCAGAGGTACGCGAGAAGCGTGGGCTTGCCTATAGCGTCTCTAGTTACTTTGCGCCTGGTAAAGATACTGGTATTTTCCGGGCTGGCCTACAAACTAAGAATGACCAAGCTACCATAGCGCTAGAGGTCATGAGTTCAACCATTGCAAAATTTATTACAGATGGCCCATCGCAAGACGAGTTACTTGCTGCCAAATCTAACTTAGTAAACGGCTATCCATTACGCATTGACAACAACCGTAAGTTATTAGATAACGTGTCATCAATCGCATGGAATGATTTACCGCTCGATACGATGGAGGTTTGGACTAAGCAAGTAGAAGCAGTTACTTTAGAGCAAGTGCGTGCTGCTTTTCAAAAATATCTAGCAATGGATCGAATGAAGATTGTGGTACTAGGAGCAAAAAAATAAGTAAGCCCACAAAGACTTTAAAGGCAGAGCCACCTAAGAAAGTGCGCATTATTGGTGGTGTGTGGAGAAGTCGCTTATTAGCCGTTTTAGATTTACCTGGATTACGCCCTACTACTGATCGTATTAGAGAAACCCTATTTAATTGGCTGGGCCAGGATCTAACCGGCTTGCATTGTCTAGATTTATTTGCCGGAACTGGTGTGCTGGGTTTTGAGGCAGCCTCTCGCGGCGCTGAGCTGGTAGTGTTATTGGAAAAAGATAAAAAAGCCCATGCAAGCTTAGTGAGTAATTTTGCTTTGTTACAGTCTTCTCCCGTTGGTAGCAAGGTGGAAATTTTGCACAGAGATAGCCTCGAATATCTCAAACAACAGGCAAATCACTCAAGTAACTTAATTTTTATCGATCCTCCGTTTCAGGACCAGGGCTTATTGGATCAAACCCTGATTCAGGCTGGCCGGGTTTGTGATGACTCCAGTGGGGGTGGCATTTATGTTGAATTTCCCTCCAGTCGTGCTCGCGAGGAGATAGAGGCCCTACTACCAGACTGGCATTGTGGAAAATACTTAGAGGCAGGGCAGGTAAAAGCTTGTCTATTTCGGGGTGGAAGAGGCTAAACTCTTGCCTATAGCTGATAAAGCCTTAGGAGAGTTATGACTGTCGCTGTATACCCAGGAACATTTGATCCCTTTACTCGTGGTCACGAGGATTTGGTGCGTCGTGCATCCAGCATTTTTGATAAGCTGATTGTGGGCGTTGCTTCTAGTCGTAGTAAGCACCCCTTCTTTTCTTTGGAAGAGCGCATTGATATTGCTACCGAAGTTCTTAGCCACTACCCTAATGTCAAAGTAGTTGGCTTTGACGGCTTATTAAAAGATTTTGCACGTGAGCACAATGCGCGCGTGATTGTCCGTGGCTTGCGGGCAGTTTCTGACTTTGAATATGAATTCCAGATGGCTGGCATGAATCGTTATCTTCTACCCGATGTTGAAACCCTCTTCTTAACACCCTCTGATCAGTATCAATTTATTTCAGGCACCTTTGTGCGTGAAATTGCCTCTATGGGTGGTGATGTCAGCAAGTTTGTTTTCCCATCTGTTGAGAAGTGGTTGGTCAAGAAGATGGCGAGCAATAGCCGGGCTAAAAAGTAAGGTTAGCACGTACATATGGCCTTAATGATTACGGACGAATGCATCAACTGCGATGTGTGCGAGCCCGAGTGTCCTAATGATGCGATTTATATGGGACTTGAGATTTATGAGATTAATCCTGATAAATGTACAGAATGTGTTGGACACTATGATGCTCCTCAGTGTCGCCAAGTTTGCCCAGTAGATTGCATTCCATTTCATCCTCAATACACGGAATCTCAAGAGCAGCTAATGGCGAAGTACAAGCTGTTAACTGCAAGCAAAAAAGCAAATGCTGTTTAGCCTTTAGAGTGCAGTTCTAGCATGGCGGTTTGAGTATCGCCCTTCATAAACAACGGTAAGATCTGTAGGCTATTTTCAATGCTGGTATCAATCAGTTTTTGTTCTGCCTGTTGCGGTCTGCGCAATACATAATCTGCCACATCCATGATGCGACCATCGCCAGCCACATCTCGTGGATGACCGATGCCTAAGCGTAGACGCCAGTAGTCTGGTGTTCCTAAGTGGGCTTGAATGTCTTTTAAGCCGTTGTGGCCGCCAGTACCGCCGCCCAATTTAATCCGGGCAGTCCCCGGCTTTAGATCGAGCTCATCTTGAACCACCAAAATATCTGCAGGTGTGATTTTATGAAAGCGACACAGAGCACCCACTGCTTGACCGCTGAGGTTCATATAAGTACTAGGCTTAAGAAGAAAGAGATCTTCACCTTCCGATTTTGCCTTTGCAACTTTCCCATGAAAGCGTTTTTCAGACTCAAAACGGATATTGAATTGTTTTGCTAGGGCATCAACAAACCAAAAGCCAGCGTTATGCCGATCTTCTTCGTGCTCGTCTCCAGGGTTGCCTAAGCCAACAATTAATTTAGTCATGGTGGGATTTTAAAGTCTTCAAGACTTTTCTACAAAAAGAAAAAAGAAAGCCCGCTTGCGCGGGCATTTCTGAATGCAAGGAATGTAGCTTAAGCAAATTAAGACTTATCTTTGTCCTTAGCGGCTGGAGCTGGAGCTGGAGCTGCAGCAGCGTCAGCAGCTGGAGCAGCTGCAGGAGCAGCTTCTTCAGTCTCAGTAGCTTTAACGGCTGGAATACGAGCATTTGCAATCACTGGGTTCTCTTGCTCAACGTGCAATACCAAGCTAACACCTTTTGGCAATACAACGTCTTTAGCATGAATAGAGTGACCCACTTCAATTTTGCTCAAGTCCACCTCAAGGAAGCCTGGCAAGTCTGCTGGCAAGCAAGAGATTTCCAGATCATTGAGGATGTGGCTAATAACAGCGCCTTGCAATTTCACGGCTGCTGAAGTCTCAGCATTAGTGAAGTGCAATGGAACGCGCATATGAACTTTCTCAGTCGCAGATACGCGCTGAAAGTCAATGTGCAATACCAATGGCTTAAATGGATGCATTTGGTAATCACGTAACAACACTTTTTGTGTTTTTCCGCTGATTTCCAAATCCAAAATGGATGAGTGAAATGCTTCTTTACGGAGAGCATGAAACAGTGCGTTGTGGTCTAACTCGATAACAGCGGCTGCATCTTTACTACCGTAAACGATTCCCGGAGTTTTTCCGGAATTGCGCAGACGGCGGCTCGCACCCGTTCCCTGTACGCTTCTTTCAAAGGCTACTACTTTCATATTAAATTCCCTAGTTAAGGTTAATTTCCGTTCGCGACCAAACAGAAAAGCCTTCGATTATATCGTGGGAAAGAGAATTTTTGCCTATAAAAGCTTAAAAAACGCCTCAGAACTGCCAAAAAACGAGGTAAAACGCTGTTTTTGGCTTATTCGGCGAACATCGACATAACCGAGTCGCCCTTGCTAATGCGTGAAAGGGTTTCGGCCAAGATGGGGGCTACGCTCAATTGGCGTATTTTGGCCACTTTTGCGGCTTCTGGGGTCAATGGAATAGTGTCGGTCACTACGAGCTCATCTAATTCAGAGGCTGCGATACGGGCTACTGCGCCGCCAGATAGAACCGCATGAGTACAGTAGGCAGTAACACCCTTAGCACCACGCTCTTTAAGCGCCTCAGCAGCTTTACAGAGGGTTCCACCGGTATCAATGATGTCATCCATGATGACGCAATGACGGCCTTCAACTTCGCCAATCAAATGCATTACTTCAGAAACGTTCGCCTTCGGACGACGTTTATCAATAATGGCTAAATCAGTCCCTAGTTGCTTTGCCATAGCGCGAGCGCGCACAACGCCTCCAATATCTGGTGAGACGATGATGAGATCTTTCTGAGTCTTCTGCGCTTCTAAGTCAGCCAAGAGAACTGGTGAGGCATAAATATTGTCTACCGGGATATCAAAGAAGCCTTGAATTTGGTCTGCGTGTAGATCCATCGTCAGAACACGCTCAATGCCAGCAACTGATTGAAGCATATTGGCTACGATGCGCGCAGAGATGGCAACGCGTGCAGAACGTGGACGACGGTCTTGGCGGGCATAACCAAAATACGGAATGACTGCAGTAATACGACCAGCTGATGCGCGCTTGAGAGCATCAATCATGATCATCAGCTCCATCAAACTGTCGTTTGTTGGCGCACAGGTTGATTGAATGACAACAACATTTTTACCGCGGACATTCTCTTGAATTTCGACTTGGATCTCGCCATCTGAGAAACGGCCTACAAAGGCTTTTCCCATTTTGAGATGAAGTTCCTTGGCTACAGCCTCAGCCAAAATAGGATTTGCGTTGCCTGTGAATAGGGTCAGTAAATCTGAGTGGGTAGAGGCAGTCATAGGATCAAGGGCTTTGTCGGGTCAAAAGGTTATCTTTATCGTTTCTACAGTATTTGGCAGGGGAAGAAGGATTCGAACCTTCGCATGCTGGAATCAAAATCCAGTGCCTTAACCAGCT
>CANFRA010000016.1 GCA_947449305.1 Burkholderiaceae bacterium | reverse complement strand
CCACCAAACCACCAAACCACCAAACCACCAAACCACCAAACCACCAAACCACCAAACCACCAAACCACCAAACCACCAAACCACCAAACCACCAAACCACCAAACCTATTTCCTAGCCTTTAAATCCTTCAGCATTTCTTTTAATTTGATCGATTGTTGTTGTTCTTTATCTTCAATTTTTGCCTTTTCAGTATCGCTAGCCATTTCAAAAGTTACCTCAGCTAGCACTTTTTCCAATATCTCTGCCTTTAATTCAGCTTTAGTTTTTAGTCCAAAATTATTGCGTGCCCCATCTTTATTCAAATTATCAAAGCTCTTGCTTGTAATAACTCTTGGCATCTGTTCAGGATTAATATCAATATTTCCATACGCTCCAAAAACAATATCTCTATCAAACCATTGCCTATAATTTTCATCTTCAGCCAATAAGTCACTTAAACGCTCTATAGCTTCTTCAAATAAGCCTTCAGCCTTAACGCCCATTTTGCGCTGCTTTGAGGAGGATTTTCGGGCTTCGTATCTACCATTAGCTAAAAGTGCCTTCTTTAACTTCTTTTCATATTCTGTAATAGATTTGGGTTTATTTTTTAATTGCCTCCTTATTTCCATCTGCTCTTGCCACATTGTTTTAAATGCTTTTCTCTGCTGTAAATTGGTGGCGATGGTGAAATCACGCAGAGCTACCTCCTGACCGCCATTAAGCCTAGCAATTAGCTCCTTTAAACGCTGTATTTTGTCAGTATTGCTAGTGCGAGGCATAATGTAAAAGTAGGTAATTTAACGATATTTGAAAGACTATCATGTTAAAAAAAGAAATTACTTTTCTTGATCGTGTGCGTAAAAAATTAGCATGCCAGATCGATAAATGTGGGGAAAATATTATTTTTACTGTGAGTGAAAATGATATTAAATTTCTAGCAAAAGATAAGGTCAAATTTTTTGGAAAATGTACTAAGTGCTTGAGTACGATAAAAATTAAAAGTACAGAATGGGAAATGTTTAATAAGTTAATGGGGCAAAGCAAGTTAGAAATGAGTAATTCGACTTATAGCGCATTATTTGAAGAACAAAACACAAAAATAAGTGATTAATAAATTAAGGTAATAAATGTTTGAAGCAACTTTTAAAAACCTAGATAACGCATTACGCAAAGATGATGGTTGTAGTACAGAGATGGACTACATTGAGCAGACTAGTTGGGTATTATTTTTAAAGTATTTAGATGACTATGAAGCTGATAGGGAAGCTACAGCTAAATTAGGAGGTCAAACTTACAAGCGTATTTTGGATGATGAATATGCTTGGACTAAGTGGGCGGCGCCGAAAAGAGCGGATGGAAAGTTAGACCATAACGCTGGACTAACTGGTGATGACTTAAAAGAATTTGTTGATAACAAGTTATTTCCATATTTGCGCAAATTCAAAGCAGACGCTGAACGAGCAGATAGCCTTGAATACAAAATTGGTGAGATTTTTAGCGAACTTAAAAATAAACTAGTAAGTGGCTATAGTTTGCGTGAAGTGATTAATAAGATAGATGAACTGCGCTTTAGAAGTAATGATGAAAAGCATGAAATGAGCAGTTTGTATGAAGACAAGATTAAAAGCATGGGTAATGCTGGTCGAAACGGTGGCGAGTACTACACACCGAGACCTTTAATTAAAACCATCGTCAAAATAGTTAATCCAAAAATTGGTGACAAAGTTTATGACGGAGCTGTAGGTAGCGCAGGATTTTTATGTGAGGCATTTGATTACATTCGCAATAGCAAGTCTTTAACAGCGACTGAGTACGAACAGTTACAAAAGAAGACTTTTTATGGCAAAGAAAAGAAGTCGCTAGCTTACATAATTGGTGTGATGAACATGATCTTACATGGCATCGAAGCACCCAATATTCAGCACAGTAATACGCTAGCAGAAAATATTAGCGACATTCAAGACAAAGACAGAGTGGATGTAATTTTAGCTAATCCCCCCTTCGGATCTAGTACTGAGCATTTGGAAGTACAGCAGAATTTCCCGATAAAAAGTGGTGAAACGGCTTATATGTTTTTACAGCATTTTATAAAAATGCTGAAAATAGGTGGAAAATGCGGCGTTGTAATTAAAAATACTTTCCTAAGCAATACAGACAATGCCAGCATAGCACTACGCAAACAGTTGCTTGAAGAATGCGAAATTACAGCAATATTGGATTTGCCAAAAGGGACTTTTACCGGTACTGGTGTACAGACAGTAGTGCTGTTTTTTACTAAAGGAAAGCCAACTAAGAAAGTTTGGTACTTCCAACTTAACCTAGCTCGTAGCTTAGGCAAGACTAATAGCTTAAACGAGCAAGATTTAATGGAATTTATTACAGCTTCAGCTACACAAGCTGACACTGAAAACTCGTGGCTAGTTGATGTTAAAGATGTAGATAAGACAACTTGGGATTTAACTGTTACAAATCCTAATCGTCCTGATACAACGGATAGGCGCACGCCAGAACAAATACTAGAAGAAATTGAGCAACTAGATTTAGATGCGGCAACAGCTATTGCGACTATTAAGGAATTGATGTGAATTGGGAAATGGTTTTATTAGGTGAAGTTCTAAAAACATCTGCTGGCGGTACACCATTAAAATCTAAAAAAGATTACTACGAAGGTGGAGAAATACCTTGGCTTATGAGTGGAGAAGTTTGTACGAAAGATATTTACTCTAGTGCTAATAAAATTACGAAATTAGGAGTTGAAAATAGTTCTGCTAAAGTTTTTCCAGCTGATACAACATTGGTAGCGATGTATGGTGCTACAGCTGGGCAAGTAGGGATATTAAGATTTCCTTGTGCTACAAATCAAGCAGTATGTGGTATCTTGCCAAGCAAAAACTATTTGGCAGAATTTTTATATTACTATTTAACTTATTACAAAAAAACATTGTTACTTGAAGTAAGTGGTGTAGCACAACCAAATCTTTCTCAAATAAAAATTAAAAATGTTCCAATTCCTAAATTATCTTTACCAATACAGCAAAAAATAGTAGCTAAGCTAGACGCAATATTTGCTGAAATAGATATAGCTATAGCGGCAGCTGAGGCTAATGCTAACAATGCGGAAGCATTATTTCAAAGTTATATTACCCAGATATTTGAAGATAAAAAGTATGAATTTAAATTAGTTAAATTTGGCTCAACTGCTAACTTTGTTAGAGGTCCGTTTGGTGGCAGTCTTAAAAAGTCAATATTTGTTGAAAAAGGCTATGCTGTATACGAACAACAGCATGCTATCGATAATCAATTTACTGATATTCGTTACTACATAGATAATGATAAATTTGAGGAAATGAAAAGGTTTGAACTTAGAAGTGGTGATTTAATTATGAGTTGCTCTGGAACTATGGGTAAGATTGCTATTGTTCCTGAAAATATACAGCAGGGAGTGATAAATCAGGCTTTACTCAAGATAACACCAAATACAAATGTGTATGGAAACTATATTGCTAGGTTACTTTCGAGTAAATTTTTTCAAGATACTTTATCAAAATTATCTGGTGGAGCTGCTATTCAAAATGTGCCAGCGGTCAGCATATTAAAAGACATACTAATTCCATTGCCTAATAGTAATAATCAAAAATTAATTATTGATGTTATTGGCATGTTAGAGAGTAATAAAAATATTATTAAAAATTCTTACGCTAGAAAAAGTACTGAGCTTAAGGCACTAAAAAAATCAATTCTTCAAAAAGCATTTAGCGGTGAACTAGTTAAGGATTAGGCGTGAACGAGACTGATACAAGAGCGGAGCTAATTGATCCACAGCTTAAAGAAGCTGGGTGGGGAATTGGTGAAGCTCGTGTACAGCGTGAATACTATATTAATGCTGGCGAGATTAAGGTTGGCGGTATTAGAGCAAGTAAGTTAAAGGCTGACTATGTACTAAGTTATAGAAATAGAAAGTTAGCTGTTGTAGAAGCTAAGAGTGATGAGTTAGAAGTTGGCGAAGGAGTAGCACAAGCTAAAAGCTATGCCGATAAATTAAAGCTAGCTTATACATACGCTGCTAATGGCAGAGAGATATATGAGATTGTGCTTAAAGCTGGGAATGAAAGCGAGGGCTTGGTAAGCAAATTCCCGACACCCGATGAGCTTTGGGATAGAACTTTTGGTGAGATAAATGAATGGAAGGCTAAATTTAACGCCATACCATTCGAGAATATTTTTAACGAGCCACATCAGCGCTACTATCAAGAAATTGCTGTTAACAGAGTTACAGATGCTATTGCTGATGGTAAAAGCCGAATATTGCTTACTCTAGCTACAGGCACTGGCAAGACATCTATTGCGTTCCAGATAGCTTGGAAACTATTTAAAGCTAGATGGAATTTACAAAAAGATGGATTAAGAGCACCACGAATATTGTTTTTAGCAGATCGCAATATCCTCGCCAATCAAGCTAAGCTAGATTTTGGTAGCTTTAAAGATGACGCATTGGTACGAATTTTACCTAGCCAAATAACTGCGCGCGGTGAAGTTCCAAAGAATGGCAGTGTGTTTTTCACCATCTTCCAGACATTTATGTCGGGACCTGATAAGAAGCCTTACTTTGGCGAATATGAGCCGGACTTTTTTGATCTAGTAATTATTGATGAGTGCCATCGTGGCGGTGCTAATAATGAAAGTACTTGGCGTGAAATTCTCAATTACTTCAAGCCAGCAGTACAGTTAGGTTTAACTGCTACACCTAAGCGTAATGAGAATACTGACACTTATGAATACTTTGGCGAACCTGTGTATACATATAGCTTAAAAGAAGGTATTCAAGATGGGTTTTTAACGCCATTCAAAGTTAAACGCATACAGACAACGATTGATGAGTATGTGTACACACCCGATGATGAAGTACTAGACGGCGAGGTTGAAGAAGGTAAGGTTTATACAGAGAAAGACTTTAATAGAAACATAATTATTCCTGAGCGCGAGAGAGTGCGTGTTAAGGAAATGCTAAATGTTATTGATAGGAATGAAAAGACGATTGTTTTTTGTGCTAATCAAGAACATGCTGCTGTAATTAGAGATCTAATTAATCAAGAAGTAAAACCAAGCAATGTTGATTATTGTGTTCGTGTCACAGCTAATGATGGCGCCGGTGGCGAGCAATTTTTGCGCAGATTTCAAGATAACGAGAACAAGATACCCACCATTTTGACTACTAGTCAAAAGTTATCGACTGGTGTTAATGCTCGTAATGTTAGGAATATTGTTTTATTACGACCTGTAGATAATATGATTGAGTTTAAGCAGATTATTGGTCGCGGTACTAGACTATTTGAAGGTAAAAGTTACTTTACGATTGTAGACTTTGTAAATGCTAGTCAGCGTTTTTATGATGATGACTGGGATGGTGAGCCCATTGAACCTGAGCCAGTAATTAAAAACCCACCTATTGTAAAGCCGCCAAATCCCCCTGGTCCGGAAGGACCTGCTGGTCCAGAGCCTGAAGTTGAGCGTAAATTAAAGATTAAATTAGCTGATGGCAAGGTGCGCGAAATACAAACAATGCGATCAACCATGTTTTTTGTTGATGGCAAAGCTATTAGTGCTGAAGACTTTTTAAAGAGATTGTTTAATACGCTTAACTTACCTGAGTTTTTTGGTAGTGAAGCTGAGTTAAGAAGATTATGGGCAAACCCTATTACACGCACACAGCTACTACAGAAACTTATGGAACATGGTTGTGGCAAAGAAGACTTGCTTAAACTACAAGAGATGATTGCGGCTGAGAATAGTGATTTGTTTGATGTATTGGAATATATTAGCTATTCCAGAAAACCTATTAGTCGTGCTGATCGCGTTGTTAATGCTGAACAGAAGATTTACGCATTTTTAAATGATAAGCAACGGGCTTTTATAAATTTTGTTTTAGGTAATTACATTAAGGCTGGTGTCGATGAGTTAGACATTGACAAACTTAGTCCTGCGCTTATTTCTAAATATGGCGGTGTTTATGAAGCACAGCAAGAGCTAGGTAATGTTGATGATATTAAGAAAGTATTTGTAGAATTCCAGCAGTATTTGTACGATGAAAAGGTTGCTTAAAGACGACCTACACAGTGTGTAACAATTCATAGTGTGTGCCGTGTTTTTTATCAACTTTGGCGCTTATTTTGTTATACAAAACTTACACATAACTATTATGGAGCTTTAAATGACTGATTTTAAAGGTAAAAAAAGTTATGTCGTTATTGAGTGGGAATAATTCTTTCTAGACTTCTGTCATCAATGCCAGAGCTACGCCAAACTGCCCTTGAATTATTAGCTATCACTGATCCGCAAACCAAAGTTGATCGGGTAAAGCAATTATTTGATGCGTATCAGCAAGAGTGCATCGGTCTAAATACATCAAGTGTTTTAAATTCTGATGGGCTCATACTTCCTGGGCGCCCACTAAAGCCAGAGCTAGTTCCGCCATTATCTGTTCCCAAAAGGAAAATGGATACGGTTGAGGGTAGACTCTCTTTGTTGCACTCCCTTGCCCACATCGAATTTAATGCTATGAATCTTGCATTAGATGCAATCTGGCGATTTGCTGATATGCCTGAGCAATATTATGGGGATTGGTTAAGGGTTGCTAAGGAAGAGGCTCACCATTTCAGTTTGATTGAGCATCATTTGCAATCGGTTGGTGTTGCATACGGAAATTTTCCTGCTCACAATAGTCTGTGGGAGATGGTTGAGAGAACCTCGGATGCAGTCATTGCCAGAATGGCTTTAGTCCCAAGAACAATGGAGGCCAGAGGTTTGGATGCGGTTCCTGCAATTCGCGATAGGTTTAAGCAAATTAAAGACCATCAGGTCGTTGAAATATTGGAAACTATCTTAAGGGATGAAGTGGGGCATGTGCTGATTGGCAATCAATGGTTTAATTTTTTATGTGCCAAAGAGAGCCTATCTCCGATTAAGGCGTATAAGGAATTAGCTAGAGCATATTGCGCTCCTACATTAAGAGGTCCATTTAATATAGAGGCTCGTAAACAAGCAGGATTCACTGCCGAAGAGTTAAGTTTGCTTGGAGCATAATTGGATAAACTTGGGGGAAATATGAATTTATCTCGTCGAACATTTATTACATCCGCCGCCTTGGCTCCAGTTGCTTGCGGTGTGCCGCTTTCTTATGAGCGTGGGATTCCGATTACGGCTCCCAAGCCAACACCTACAGTCCGACCACCCCAAATTGGCCAAGAGTGGTCCTATGTCAAAAAGGATGTTTTTAATGGCAAAACACTTGGATTAATCACTGAGCGCATTTCTAAGATTGGGCCGAGCATTGTCATTGAACGCAGTACTCAGGATGGTGGTGTGCTTCCTAGTGAGATTCAAACTTCTTGGGGTATGGTCGCAACTGATACCCAATGGCCTCGTTTACTGAACTTCAGTCCCTCGCTCCCCCTATGGCCACTCGAGCTCTCTAATAGCTGGAGCAAGCAATTTACTACCAAGTACAGTATTGCTGGTTACTCTGACTCCCGTTTGAATTGGCAGGAGTATATGAGTGTGCAGGGCTGGGAAAAAATTACCGTCCCCGCAGGAGAGTTTGTTGCGCTACGCTTTCAGAATCTGATCAATTATGAAAATTCAGATCCAAATATAGTAGATTGCATTCGCAAAGAAACGGTTTGGTTTGCTCCACAAATCGGTCGGTGGGTAGCTCGCGAGGCTTCTGGCTCTTATCAAATTCAAGGTCAGATTGGCGTGGCTATTCTTGAGGGTAGTTATCAATGGCAGCTGACTTCTTATAAGTAGGTCGCTGATACGCGTTACTGGTATTTTTGGTAATGCTGAGTTAGAAGACCCTCTTTGGCGGGACTTATCTCCTAGAACCCATCAAAGCGCTTAAAATAGGCGCACTGTTATGTATACCGTTAAAGAACTATTTCCTACTTTGCAAGGCGAAGGCGCTCACACTGGACGTGCTGCAGTTTTCTGCCGTTTTGCTGGCTGCAACTTATGGAGTGGTCGCGAAGAAGATCGTGCAACTGCAGTCTGTAAATTTTGCGATACCGATTTTGTCGGTAGTGATGGTGATGGCGGTGGAAAGTTTGAAACAGCTCAAGATTTGGCGAATGCTATTGAGTCTTCGTGGAGGAGCACTTCTGCAGGACCACAACAGCGTTATGTAGTCTTTACAGGTGGCGAACCACTGTTACAGTTAGATGAACAGCTTATAGAAAAGCTTCATCAAAAAGGTTTCGAAGTTGCGATTGAGACAAATGGCACTATCAAAGTTCCCAAAGGCGTTGATTGGGTTTGCGTCAGCCCTAAAGCAGGCTCCGATTTAATTGTTCTCCAGGCAAATGAGCTCAAGTTGGTAATTCCTCAAGAAGGGCATGATGCTCTGGAGAAGTTATTGGCACGTTTTGAGAAGATGGATTATCGCAATCGCTTCTTGCAGCCCATGGATGGGACAAACCTTAAAATTAATACTGAATTGGCTATCAGCCTGTGCCAAAAACGTCCCCTTTGGAGATTAAGCGTCCAATCCCATAAACTCATAGGTATTAGATAATCCCTGTCTAAGCCCATTAATACGATTGATTCGGTCTAAATGATAAGTAAACAGCCTGCAATTTCTATTACCCGTCGTCTTGAATTTGACTCAGGACACCGCATTCCCAATCATGACGGGCAGTGTAAGCATTTACATGGACATCGTTATGCAATTGAAGTTACCTTAACTGGAGAGGTTGCAGATCATCCTGGTAAAGCTGATGACGGTATGGTGCTCGATTTCGGGGATATCAAGCGTCTAACGAACCAATACATTGTTGATCTTTGGGATCATGCATTCTTGGTGGCTAAAGAGGATAAAGATTTAGTTGCTTTCTTGGCAACACTACCTAATCACAAAACGGTGGTGATGGAGCATGTACCTACTGTTGAGAATTTAGCCAATGCTGCCTTTGCTATTTTGCAGCCAGTATTTACTAAATCCTTTGGCGGACGTCTTGAGCTTTCTGCTCTTCGTTTATATGAAACACCCAATTGCTGGGCTGACGTACATCAACCCTAATGACGCAAGTGGAGCTTGACCGCCAGTTCATGCAGCAGGCTCTAGAGCAAGCTGAGCTGGCTGCTCTTGCAGGTGAGGTTCCAGTGGGTGCTGTGATAGTACATAATGGCCAGGTGATTGCTAGGGCGTTTAATCAGCCCATCACTAATCATGATCCTAGTGCCCATGCCGAAATGCTAGTCTTAAGGCAAGCCGCTTTATCAGAGAAAAATTACCGTTTACCAGGTACTACGCTCTATGTAACCTTAGAGCCTTGCACAATGTGTGCTGGTGCAATGCTGCACGCTAGAGTTGATCGTATTGTTTATGGGACCGCAGACCCAAAAACAGGTGCTGCTGGCAGTGTTTTAGATGTATTCTCATCAAAACAACTTAATCATCAGACCGTTATTGAAGGCGGAGTGATGGGTCAAGAGTGCGGTCAATTGCTACGTGATTTTTTTAAGGAGCGTCGTTGAAATCCATTTATTTGATTGCTCCCTCAGGGGCAAGCTTAGATGATCAAAGTCCTTTAGCTGGCATTGATTGGCTAAAGAGCCAAGGCATTGCAATTCAGAACTCGGAATGTGTGAAGCGTGTTCATGAGCGGTTTTCTGGAAATGATGAAGCGCGCTTAAATGAGTTAAATAGCTTAGCGACACTGGCCCCCGAGACTGTAGTCATGGCCATGCGGGGTGGCTATGGTATTCATCGGCTATTACCGAAGATCGATTGGGCCGGTATTGCTAAGGCTATCGGCAATGGTTTGCAAATTTCTGGACATAGTGATTTCACAGTATTTCAATTAGGCTTATTGGCTAAGACGGGCGCTATCACTTTATCTGGACCAATGCTGAACTATGATTTTGGCAAGCTTGATGACAGTGGTAAAGTAATTACTCCTGATGCATTTATGTGGAGCCATTTTCAAACTGCTATTCAAGACCGAAAATTAGATTGCAAAGTATCAGTACCCCAATCCTTTTTGGCCAAAGCAAGTGGTGGCGAAGTTAAAGGAATTTTATGGGGCGGTAATCTCACAGTCCTAGCGGGCTTGGTAGGTACTCCGTATTTACCATCCCTGCAGCAAACTCAAAATGGCATCTTATTTTTGGAGGATGTGAATGAGCATCCTTATCGCCTAGAGCGAATGTTGATGCAATTACTAGATGCAGCCATTCTGAATCATCAGTCCGCAATTCTGCTAGGAGGTTTTTCTGCCTATCGCCTTTACGATAACGACAAAGGTTATACATTGGAGCGGGCTATTGAGGCTATCCGTCAACGCTTACCAGACAATATTCCTATTTTGACGGACCTGCCATTTGGTCATCAAGCTAATAAGGTAACACTACCTGTAGGTGCTCAGGCAACTTTAGATTACAACAGTAAGGGCTTTCATCTGAAGGCAAACTGGTAGATGCAACTAAAGCAGTTTCTAGCAAGAAGTATTCTGCTTGTGATTACGCTGACTTTTACGGGAGCAGTAATGGCAACTGAAGAACCGCAATTTTCTGTTCTAGAAAAAACGCCGCCCTTTGAGCTGAGATCCTATGCGCCCATGATTTTGGCTGAAGTGAAGGTAGAGGGTGATTTGGAAGAGGCCTCAGGCCAAGGTTTTCGTCTGATTGCAGCGTATATCTTTGGGCAGAACCAAGTGAGTGAAAAGATTGCCATGACGACGCCAGCGGCCATTGAAGAGCAGGCGCCTAAAAGCGCCAAGATTGCGATGACTTCTCCAGTCAGTATTGAATCAAATGCTGGGCAATGGATTGTTTCATTTGTGATGCCTGCTCAATACACCATGGAAAGCTTGCCAAAGCCCCTGAACTCTAAAGTGCAGCTTCGACAGATTCCTGCAGTAAAGCGTGCAGTAATTAGTTTTTCTGGTTTTTATAATGCGAACAAAGTGGCTGAAAGAACTTTAGAGCTAGAGGAGTGGATAAAGAGTAAAAATCTTCAGGCAGCTAGTGCACCGAAGTTTGCGCGCTATAACCCACCTTGGACGCTACCTTTTATGCGCCGTAACGAAATTATGATTGATGTTCGCGACTAAAAACCGTTGAAGTAAGTTACTTAGACCTCAAAGCTCTTGAGTAAAAATTGAGCGCCGCTATCGATACCCAATGCCTTGGTGAGGTTAGGCAAAGCCTGAGCTAAATGCTTTTCTAGAGTCCACGGCGGATTGATGATGAACATACCGCTAGCTTGTAGACGTCGCTCTCCAGGCGCATTCTCAACCCTTAGCTCAGCTTGCAACCATGAGCGTGTATGACTAGCGACAATTTTTTTCATGCGATCTGGCAGTGCTGCCGACTCTCTTCGGGAAATGACTGGGTACCAAATGGCATAGCAGCCAGTAGCAAAGCGTTGCAAGGCTTCCTCCAGAGCTAACTCAAGATAGCGGTAGTCATTTTTATCCTCATAAGAAGGGTCAATCAGTACTAGACCACGTCTACTTGGCGGTGGCACTAAGCCTTTGAGTCTGGCAAAGCTATCTTCGGCATAAACATCAATCTGCTTTGCCTGAGTTAGCTCCCTAACGTTGTGTCTCAGAATGTCGATCTCTTTGGGGTGCAGCTCAAATAATTTGAGTCTATCCTGCGGCCTCAGTAAACGAGCCAAAATAAAAGGTGATCCAGGATAGCTGGCAAGCTCACCTCCTATATTTTCTGCTTGAACAAGGACTAAATATTTTTTAACACTCTCTGAAGTTGCATTGCCTGCCTCGATAAATTTGAGTAGTCGAAATATTCCGCCCTCAGCTTCTTTGCTAACTGTAGCAAAGCCATCTTTCAGGCTATAAATACCGGCCCCAGCATGTGTGTCAATAATCGTCAGGGCGCCTGGTTTTTCCTGTAGATATTCGACCAGATGAATCAGAGTTAGATGCTTGAGAATATCAGCATGACTGCCAGCATGAAATGCGTGTCGATAACTAAACATGGTGAATCACTCTGACTTGGTGAGTGAAGTATTGAATTGCGCTTTAATAAAAAAAGCTAAAGTGATCAGCAGTATGGCTATTGATCCATACTGAAGCGGCAGATTGAGTTCATGATCCATGATTTGAGTCAGATGAGCATAAATAGCAGTTACGCCACCAATGGCTACGAGCCGAAGCCACGCCCCCTGAAGTGAAAAATATCTTTCAGGAATGAAACTCGCAAAGAGGGCCCCTAGCATTCCGCACCATATTCCAAAACCTGCCCCACCTAATACATCAGTTAACCAGTGGGCTCCAATGGCGCTGCGCGATAAACCAACGAAGGCTGCAATCGCAAATAGAATCAACATGGGTTTACGCCTATCTTGATCACAAGAAAAATACAAGGCTGCTGCTACAGCAAAAGCCGTTAGCGTATGACCGGAAGGAAATGCTTTATGAAGCAAGGGCTCCCCCAGTCGATAAAAGCTACCATCAACTAAAACACCAGCGGGCCTTGGTAGGTCAAAATAAGTCTTTAAGGTTGTACTTGCAATTGCTGCGATGGCGCCAGACAAGATCCCGGCAGTTAACACACGCGGCGCTAGCAAGAGGAGAGGAAATGTAATGGCAAAGACTCCCCATCCATTACCCAGAAATGTTAGCCATGCCCAAAACGTGTCAGGCAGAGCTCGCGCTAATTCATTGAGATATAAAAAGCTACTACTTTGTAGTTCGCCAAAATAGATGGCAGCTGCAAGGGTTAGTGGAGCTAGGGGAATAAACCAGGCTAATGTCGGGATTACTCTATTGCGCATTTCGCTTAGCGACCCTTAGCCTTATCTGCGTCTTGCAATTGGATGCCGACTTTTTCTAAGACCTGGGATACGGTAATGGCCTGCATGCAGACATTATCTTGACATGGCGTTTTGCGGTGGTTAGCAGCACTCACACATGGAGAGCACGCTAAGTTAGCCGTAATCGCAATCGAGTTTCCAATAGATCCGTAGAGGGCTGGAGTCTCTGGCCCAAAAAGGACAACCGTTCTTAATGGAGTTACAGCAGAGAAGTGGCCTGGACCAGAATCATTGGTCACCATGACATCTGAAAGGGTGTAGAGCGGCGGTAATTCTGTAAAGCTGACCTGGCCGGCGAAGTTCAGAGCATTCTTGACATTGGCTACTGCGCGCACTTTTTCTACATAAGCAAATTCAGCTGGAGAGCCGGTAATCAAAATCAGATCACTTGGGTAGTGTTGATGTACACCTTGAATTAATTCAGAAAAACGCTGTTGAGCCCAGCGGCGTTGTGGCAATAAGTCACTAGCATTTGGGTTAATCAAAATTAAACGGTTCTTACCCTGGGTATATTCAACACCAGCTTCTTTTGCTAACTTTTCAATTCGCTCACGCACCTTCTCAAGCGCTATTGGATTGATGACTGCTTGCTCTAAATGTACTTCAGAATCTGGGATCTGAATTTTGCTGAATGGCACTTCAATCTGCTCTGCAAAGGCCGCATGAATTAAAGAAAGAAAATTCTTGGTAATGTGGATGTGTGGGTTGTAGTGCACCTTGCGGGTGAGCATAAAGCCACGCCATAAGCCTTCGCCATGAAAGATGTGATAGCCCACACGACGTCTGGCACCACACAAGCCCGTAAGTAGGGCAGTAAAGCGCGAGAAGAGTTCTAGATCAATTACGGTATCAATACGATGATGACGAGCAACGATTAAAAATCGCAAGGTATCTTTAATTAAGCCGCCTAAGCTAGAGGAGTCAATCGTAAAGATATTTTCTGGCTTAACAGTATTAAGTAAAGTAAGACTCGCACGATTACTCTTAAATATTAAGAAGAACAATTCAGCGCCGCGAGCTTGTGCATTACGCATAGCGGGATCAACCAAAATAGCGCTACCCATTTCTGAGAGCTCAATAAAGAGTAATTTCTTGGGGACTTCTGGGCCACGGTCAAAGATATTCTTGATGCCATCCATCAAAGCTACTAATGGGCTAGCGATTGCGCAGAGTGGCACACCGACCCAATGATCAATGGCACGCATAGTATTGACGCTAATAGTCATCGTTTTTCTCTGAAAGAATTATTTTCGTTTTAGTAAAAAGTATGCACCAGGCAATACCGATAAAACAGTCATTGCGCCATAGCTAATAGATGCCAGTACGGTCAAAGAGGGATTAACACCCCACAGTGCCAGTACTGAAGATAAGGTGGCCTCACGTAATCCCCAGCCTGAGATACTAATAGGCAGCATGAGTAATAAGCTGAGTGCTGGCAAACCAATCATTAATCCCTCGATGGGGGCATCAACTCCATATGCCTTCATGCAGAATAAAAGAGTGAGAATGGTTAGGCAGTGAATTCCAACAGCTAAAAAAGCTTGCGCAATATTTGTAGGCCAAGCAAAAGCCAGTTTGATGCCAGGCATTGCATTATTCATTTGCAAACGATCCAGTAGCTTTTGAAGTAATTGACGGCTTGGAGTCCATGCTAAGACAAAAGCGATGATCAGTCCTGCCAATAACATGATACTCAGTACAGCGTAGCCTAAATCCTGACCCCAAGCAGCTAAAGTTGCGCCGCCTAGTATTAACCCAATGCCGCCTAATAAATTATTGCCAGCAAGGCCCAGAAGGCGATCAACTAAAGTCATTGAAAAGCTCAGTCGTAATTTGGGTGTGGCATGCCCTATGTCAACCGCATGATGGAGTTCCTCATTCAATTCTTTGGTATCGCTTAAGTTTCCTGAGCTGGTGAGATGGGTTGCGGTAATGGCGCGATAGCTATCGCCGCCCAATGTACTTGGTAGGCCTTGATTGATTAGCCCGCCCGCAAAATAAAGACCGATATAAGAATGAATGCGACGCGGAAATCCGACCGCCTGCATCAATAATCCCCAGCGATAGCCGCCACAGATAAAGGCGGTCATCATGCTGGCTAAAGCGGCTAAAAACCAAATCGGCTCCATTTTGATTTCAGAATTAAATAGGGTATGCCAATCAATTCCGCTAGTTGCTTTCCATAGGAGTGCAATCGATAGCAAAATACGAATAGTGGGCCATGCACGCTTCAGAATTGATTTCCACCCAGAAGGGGTTTTGGGGGTGGATTGGGGGATTGAACTCATAGGCGTAAGGATAATGCCTTGGGCGCCTAAGGTCCTGAATTTACGCTATTTACTGTGAGAAAACGGGCCCCTGCCAGTTGCTGCAGAGGCTAAAGTCAAATTTAGACAGTACTTGGCCAAAGTGCGTAATTTCTAGGCTATCTAAGCGTTCGCAGCGTTCAAAGGCTGACTGACTGCCAACAGGGGGTGAGAAGCTCATGCCAGACCAATTAATGAGAACAATATTTGCTCCCAAGGGGAGTTGTCCAAACCAGATATCAAATTGATCTTTTCTTTGATCAAGCACAAATACGGGGATTGGTTTTGCGTACCAAGCGGCGCGACTACCTAGCGTCCAGTTTTGTACAGCAATGCCATCTGCTTTAGTGGCTTGAGTAAATTCAGCCGCTTTTTGTCCTGCTAATTTCCAACCATAAAGATCAGAAATGGGATTTGACTTAATTGACGCAGAAGTAATTCCTCCAGATAAAACAAATCCAAATCCAATAACACACAGTGCAAGTTGAATAATCAATAAAGCACGTATCCCGGCTCGATGTTGAAGAGACCAAGCCTTTGCTAAGCCAATACCAGCAAAAGGGGCTAAACAAAACCATGCAGGCGTTGTCCAGTGAGGTAGGCCACCTCCACCTGAAAGGCTTGCAAAAATAATAAAGGGGATCAAAAAGAATCCAAGTAATGCCAATAAAGAAAGTCTGGTTGCGTGGATGCAGTCTTTCAGGAAGATATAGCTACCTATGATGAGTAGTGGGCCAAAGACGGCAATCTGAATTCCAAGAAATGCGCCTAATCTACGCCACAACCATTCGCCGCCGCTACCATGAGCGATTTGGTATTTAAAGGAAATCCAATCATTGAGCCAATTCCAATAGAGTACTGGCCCAATGAAGATGAGGGCGACAAGGATTGCTAGCCAAAAACCTATTTTGCTAATCCAAGGTTTTCTGCGAGCAACTATAAATACAAGTAGTAAAGCGAACGCAGTAAAGATGGCCGTGTATTTACTGAGGCCAGCTAACCCTAGTAATGCGCCCGTCAATAACCAATCACCAATCGTGAAGTGATCTTGAATTAGCCAACGTATTGCCATCAACATCAAACCAAGACTTAAGGGTGCCAACAAAGTATCTGGTAGTAAGCCAATTGCTAGTACATGTGGCATTGGCGCTGCAACGATAGCGAGAACAGCCATCAGAGCACAAGCGTTAGCAGAAGGCAGTGCGCTGGTGAGATATCCTGAATTACGACCCTGAATGAAGTGATGTATCTCCAGCGTGACTTGATAAACCAAAAGACAGGAGATGACCCACAACAACTCTGGCACTAAACGAATTAAACCTTCTGAGGCGGTGAGGGCGACAAGCGGCCACTGAATCCAGCCGACCAATGGCGGGTGATCAAAGTAGCTCCAAGCTAAGTGTTGGGCATATAAGGCGTAGTGTGCTTCATCAACTGAAAATTCAATTGCAAAACCCAGGGCAAAATGCACTAGCGCTGCTATGCAGACGCAGATTACTGCCCAACTTGAGGGTGATTGATGGCGCATCAGTTGATTTTAGACGCACTTGAGCAATTCTTTGGGACAATTGGCGATATGTTGAAACATGTTTTATCCCCCCTGATTCTTGCGATGCTGATGGTGCTGGCTGGCTGTGCTGGTTTTGGCGGAAGCTCAGTTCAAGATGAGTCAGGGCAGGCTTTTGATCCTAGCAAACTGACAGCGCAGGATGAGCTCCCTAAATTTTCTGCTGATACTGCTCGCAACGGCATGCCTCATGGGTGGAATTTTTATCGCATAGCGCCCTATAAGAAGAATACGGTTTACCGCCTTGAAAATTACCAAGGTAGAACGGTACTGAGTGCTAATTCCAAAACATCTGCATCGGGCCTAGCTGTGAAGTTACGCCCAAGACAAGCAAATAATTTATGGCTGAAGTGGGAGTGGAAGGCATTAAGCGCTATTCCTGAGGCTGATAATGCTGAGCGTTATCACGATGATGCGCCTCTGAGAATATTGGTGGCATTTGATGGCAATAAATCTAAATTGCCATTAAAAGAAAGGATGAACTTCGAGATGGCTAATCTTATTAGCGGTCAAGAAATGCCGTATGCCACACTCATGTATATCTGGTCTGGCAAATCTCCAGTAGATACGATTATCAATAATGCGCACACCTCGCGCATTAAGATGATTGTGGTTGATTCTGGCTGGGACAATTTAGGTGCTTGGCACAAGCATCAACGCGACCTTGCTGCTGATTACAAGCGCGCTTACGACGAGGCTCCAGGTGAAGTCATTGGGATTGCTTTATTGACCGATACAGACAATACAAAATCAGAAACGCGCGCTATCTATGGCGATATTGAACTCATTCGTAAGAGTCCTAAGTAGATCACTTAAGGGCGCGAGGGGCGCCAGCGTTTTAGTAAGAGCGCATTACTTAATACACAAAAACTCGAAAGTGCCATGGCGCTACCTGCCAGCATCGGTGATAGGTAGCCCAAGGCTGCCAAGGGAATCCCCGTAGCATTAAAGATGAAAGCCCAAAACAAATTTTGCTGAATCTTTTTCCAGGTCCTTTTAGAGATATCAATCGCATCCGCAACTAAAGTGGGATCCCCGCGCATTAAGGTAATGCCCGCAGCCTGCATTGCAACATCAGTTCCCGTAGACATGGCCATACCAACATCTGCTGTGGCCAGAGCGGGTGCGTCGTTAACGCCATCCCCTACCATCGCAACCCACTGCCGCTCCCCATCCTTTGGGGACGATTGCAGCTTCCGGATTATGTCTGCCTTATTGTTTGGCATGATTTGTGCAAAGACTTCATCGATGCCAATGAGTTGACCTACTCGATTTGCTGCCGCAGTATTGTCACCCGAGAGCATGACGGTCCGAATGTGCAACTGATGTAAAGAGGTGATTGCTGCCTTCGCATTACTTTTGAGCTCATCACCAAATGCGATGATGGCAAGCGGTGATGAGGTAGATTCATTCATCAAAACAGAAACAGTTTGACCAGAATCAAAACAAGCTTGCGCTTTTTCAATGATGTCTGCGTAATGAGTATTTGAGCTTAGTGATGCCACGCTTTGTAAGCAGAGATTTTGTCCCATCCAAGGGCCAGCACTAGGCTTGCCGCTAATACCGATGCCTGGCAGGGCTTTACTTTCAGAAGGCGGTATGGGGTTAATGCCTTTTTGCTGGGCCGCATCGAGTAAAGCTTTGGCTAAAGGATGTTCGCTACCCAATTGCAAACCTGCTGCGCTCGTAAGGATGACATCTGTATCTGCAAAATTGGCCAATGAAATTAAATTAAGAAGCCTAGGTTTGCCAAGTGTCAGCGTTCCCGTTTTATCAAAGGCAACAATGTTTAGCCGGTGCGCAAGTTCAAGCACTTGTGGATCTTTAATGAGAATGCCAAAGCGCGCTGCAATTCCAGTTCCCGCCATAATGGCCGCAGGCGTTGCCAATCCAAGAGCGCAAGGGCAAGCAATCACCATGACAGATACCGCCCTCAAGATTGCGATTGATGGAGAGTCTAAGTAAAGCCAATTGACCAATCCAGTAATGATGGCAATCACAATCACGCTAGGCACAAATACTGCACTTACTTGATCTACTAGTTTTTGGATCGGGGCTTTTTGGGTTTGCGCATCCTCCACTAAAGCGATAATTTGGGACAGCACACTTTCAATACCAACAGCTTGTACTTCAATTACGAGAACACCCTCGCCATTGAGGGACCCTCCAATCACTTTTGAGTCTAGGAATTTTTTAACTGGGGCGCTTTCTCCAGTGAGTAGCGATTCATCTACATGGCTGCTGCCAAGTAGAATCAGTCCATCAACTGGAATACGCTCTCCAGGTAAAACCAAGACGCGGTCTTTGGGAAAGACTTGCTCTAAGGGCAGGTCGCGATATTGATCTAGTGGAGTTCCTTCGACAATATCAATACTGGGTTTGAGTACTTTGGCATGCTCTGGCCAAAGTTTTTGTAGTGCTCGAATGGCTTCACTGGTTTCTTGCTTTGCACGAGCTTCTAACCATTTACCTAAAAGCACCATACAAATGATTACGGCAGAAGCCTCAAAATACAATTCATGTACTGCATGTGGTGAAGCGATTAACTGATAAACACTGAGGCCGTAAGCCGCGCTGGTACCTAGGGCGACGAGCAAGTCCATATTGCCAGTGCCTGACATCAGCGATTTAAAGCCCGCTTTGTAAAAGCGCCACCCCAAAAAGAATTGCACAGGGCTTGCTAACAGTAATTGCCATTTTGGTGGAAGTGCCCAATCAATCCCAAAGGGCATGAGAAACATCGGCAAAAATAATGGAGCCGAAAGGGCAAATCCCAATAAAACCCTCCCCAAGCCATCTGCCCCCCAAAAGGAGTACGCGTGATTTGGCTGCGTATTTTTGTGGGGAGTGCTTAATTTAGCGTCGTACCCCGTTTTTTGGACCAAAGCAATGACGCCATCAATCGTCACCTCAGAGTCTAGATTGAGGCGGATTTTTGCCTGTTCGGTAGCTAAATTGACGCTGGCAGCCTCTACCCCAGGGATGCGGTTGAGAGCCTTCTCAACCCTGCTCACACAGGATGCGCAGGTCATACCACCAATATCGAGGGTAAATAACTCAGAATTGATTTCTTTTGCGGCGTTCATATGGAAGATAATCTACCCAATACCAAACAAAGTCACTTCAAAAGGGTTGATACGTTGAGTCTAAAAGTATCTGGTATGACCTGTGGGGGCTGTATTAAGGCGGTGACTAAGGCGATTCAATCTCAGGATCCCAGCGCAATAGTCCAGGCAGATCTAGGCACCCAGATCGTCTCCCTTGAAACCACCTTATCCCAAGCTCAGGCTAGCCAGCTTATAACAGATGCTGGTTTTCCCGTTACCAATTAAGCATTTGTTTAGAATATCGGCAAACCTTAAAACCCCCGTAGTTTTTGTTTCTAAAGGATTGTGATTTATGTTCTTCAGTAAGTTAATGCCTCACGATGGTAATTTCTTCGAACTATTCAATCAGCACGCGAGCAGTATCGTTGCCGCCTCCCAATCTTTCCTAAAGTTTGTTGAGCACTATAACGATGAAGCTCTCCGCACAAAATATACAAAAGAAGTAGATCAGGCAGAGCATGCTTGCGACGATGTGGTGAAAGAGGTTCATCGCCGCTTGCATAAAACTTTTATTACCCCAATCGACCGCGATCAAATCTTCTCACTCATTAACACGATGGATGACGTTGCTGATTTGCTGCAAAACGGTACGGAAGCAATGCATCTCTACAACGTTAAGCAAATGACTCCTGAGATAGTACAAATGGCTGAGCTTTGTAACCAGTGCTGTATCAGTATGAAAAATGCGGTGGCCACCTTGAAGGATATCTCTGATCCAGAAGTTGCTAAAGCAGCTTTAAAAACTTGTGATGAGATTGATCATCTCGAATCTGGCGCTGACCGTCTCTTATCTACTGCTATTACTCGATTATTTCGCGAAGATATTGAGGTTCGCGAATTAATCAAACTCCAGCGTATCTATGAGTTGCTTGAGGAAGTTACTGATAAATGTGAAGACGTTGCCAATTTAGTTGAAGGCATCGTTCTTGAAAACTCTTAAGGCGAATTAAGTTGCCAGCGATAGAAGTAGCTTTTTGGGTTGTAGCGCTCTTGGTAGTGCTAGCACTTGCATTCGATTTTATGAATGGTTTTCATGATGCTGCCAACTCGATTGCCACCGTTGTTTCTACTGGTGTACTAAAGCCTCAGCAGGCAGTTATATTTGCCGCCTTTTTCAATTTCGTAGCAATCTTCATTTTTCATCTTAGTGTTGCAGCGACAGTGGGTAAGGGTATTGTTCATCCTGCTGCGGTAGATTTACATGTCATCTTTGGTGCTCTCGTTGGCGCCATCATCTGGAATGTGCTTACTTGGTATTACGGAATTCCATCAAGCTCTTCACATGCTTTGATTGGCGGTTTAGTTGGCGCAGCTCTTCCTAAGGCTGGCGCAGATGGCCTGGTTTGGACTGGCATCATCAAAACAGTTTCTTTTATTTTTGTCTCTCCATTTGTTGGCTTCTTGCTTGGCTCACTGATGATGTTGTTAGTGGCTTGGGTTTGCAAAAATGCCAACTTATCAAAAACTGATCGTTGGTTCCGTCGTTTGCAATTAGTTTCAGCTGGCGCGTACAGCTTGGGTCACGGCGGTAACGATGCCCAAAAAACGATTGGTATTATTTGGCTCCTGCTCATCATTACCGGTTATGCAGAGGCGAGCGACAAAATGCCGCCAACTTGGACGATTATTTCTTGTTACATTGCAATTGCAATGGGAACGATGTTCGGTGGATGGCGGATTGTGAAAACGATGGGTCAGAAACTTACCAAACTCAAACCCGTTGGCGGGTTCTGCGCTGAAACTGGTGGAGCCATTACCTTATTTACAGCAACTGCCTTAGGTATTCCCGTATCCACTACCCACACGATTACTGGGGCTATTGTTGGTGTGGGCTCTACACAGAGAGCTAGTGCAGTTCGTTGGGGCGTAGCAGGAAACATCGTCTGGGCCTGGATTTTTACGATTCCAGCCACTGCCTTGATGTCCATGATCGTGTATTACTTGAGCTTACTCATTTTCTAAATTCACAAACGAGAGTAATCCATCTCTTTTTAAGCAATTTTTCGCTAGCGGGGTTAATCTACTTGCTATTCATTAAAAATCAATAAAAGTAATTCTTAAAATATATTCGGAATTACTACGTATAGGAGAAAGTAGTGTCAGTTACTGTTGAAGCTGTACAAGGAGCCCTTAAAGGCTTGGTTGATCCAAACACAAAGATCGATTTTGTAGCGGCTAAAAATCTCAAAAATTTACGTGTTGAGGCTGGTGATGTCTCGTTCGATATTGTTTTGGGGTATCCCGCTAAAAGCCAATTCGATTCCATTCGTAAATTAGTAATTAATGCTGTGCGCGAACTGCCTGGCGTTAAAAATGTGAGCGTGAATGTCAGCAGCCAGATAGTTGCGCATGCAGTGCAGCGTGGCGTTAAATTATTACCTGGCGTAAAAAATATTATTGCTGTTGCTAGTGGTAAGGGTGGAGTGGGCAAATCAACGACTGCGGTCAATTTGGCTTTAGCTCTGGCGGCCGAAGGTGCGCAAGTCGGAATCTTAGACGCTGATATTTATGGCCCAAGTCAGCCAATGATGCTTGGCATTACAGGTAGACCAGAATCCATCGAAGAAAATACCATTGAGCCAATGGAGGGCCATGGTTTGCAAGCAAGCTCGATTGGTTTCTTGATTGAAGCAGATGCACCGATGGTTTGGCGTGGCCCAATGGTTACCTCTGCCTTAGAGCAACTGCTTCGCCAAACCCGTTGGCGTGACTTAGATTACTTAATTGTGGATATGCCACCAGGTACTGGCGATATTCAGCTGACCTTATCGCAAAAAGTTCCCGTTACTGGTGCAGTGATTGTCACTACTCCACAAGACATTGCTTTACTAGATGCGCGCAAGGGCTTAAAGATGTTCGAAAAAGTTGGCGTTCCAATTGTTGGCATTATTGAAAACATGAGCACTTATGTTTGCACTAAATGCGGTCATGAGGAGCATATCTTTGGTTGTGGTGGTGGCGAAAAAATGTGTCAAGAGTATGGTGTGGATTTTTTAGGCGCCTTACCGCTTAATTTATCGATTCGTGAGCAGGCTGATGCAGGACGCCCCACTGTAGTGGCTGACCCTGATAGCGCTATTAGCGCGATCTATAAAAACATTGCTCGGCAGGTTGCCATCCGCGTTGCTACTCTGTCTAAAGACATGAGCAGTAAATTTCCAAGCATCGTCGTTCAAAATACCTAAGGCTCTGAGAACTTATGCGCTTTGCAGTAGTCATGCGTAAGCAAAATCTAGACAACCCATGGGTTTCCTATCGATGGGCTCCTGCGGAGGTTTTGCCTGATTTTGGGCAATTCAACCCCCAGAGCCTTACAAGTAATTCGATTTCAGGCCAATTTCTGGGGCGCGATGCCGACGGAGAGTCTTGGCTATTTACTGGCTTTGAATTAAATCTTTTTCCGGATGAGGCTGAAGGCTACTATCTCACTGTGTCTGCGACAACGCCTGCATGGTTTGTGATGTGGAGATTAGAAGAAGATATCGAGCGTTACATTGATGAGCAATCTCTTGCTCTTGCTAAAGCTGAAACGACAATGGCAATACCACATCGAATTTGTGTGAGCTATAACGAAGCTGCCCGATTGCTCGATGGAGGGGAGTCAGTAGACACAGTTCCCATGAGTGATGAACATGCTTCGTGGTTGCAAGAATATGTCAATGAACACTATCGACCTGAGCCCAAAAAGCGGCACAGGCCAGCATCATTCAAGGGCGCAAATCGCCCAGCGGAGGAATGATGGCAGATGGTTTCTTAAGTCGCTGGTCTAAGCGTAAAGCTGGCAAGGAAGATGATTTAGTAGAGCAGCCTAAAGAAGCTGTTCAAACTCCTGCGCCCATACCTACCGATGCAGAAACTACGCCACCAGCATCTCTTGAGGATGTAGAGAAGATTGATCGTTTTGCTCCTGATTTCTCTGCCTTCATGAAGCCCGATGTTGATCCTGCAGTTCAGCAGGCTGCAATGAAAAAGATGTTTACTGACCCCCACTTCAACATCATGGATGGTTTGGACATCTATATAGATGACTACTCAAAACCCGATCCTCTGCCCCCAGGTATGCTGGAAAGAATGGTGCAGAGCGATATGCTCAACCTTTTCCGCAAAACTGAGGACGCTTCCAGCACAAAGGAAGAACAATCTGTGGGACAGGTGGCAGGAACCCAATCTGATCAGAGCCTTTTAGAGGCTCAGGACCAAACTGATTTAACATCCACAGATTCCACGGAGCAGACTAAAACTGCTCAGTTGGATGAAGTGCCAATAGAGTCCACCCAGAAAAAAACTTAAGAAGATAGTGCATGAGTCAAAAATTAGTCTGTAACTGTAATGGCACCATGCCTTTGGATTCAAAGGCACTTGGTGTTCCAGTGCATCGCTCTTTGTGTAGGCAAGAGGTCGGCTCTTTTTTAAAGGCGCTTGATGGTTCTGATTCTTTAGTAGTTGCTTGCACCCAAGAGGGCGCTCTATTTAATGAGTTAGCAGAGCAGTCAGAAAAGCCTTTGGTAGCGCCACTGCGTTTTGTCAATATTCGTGAAGTGGCAGGTTGGACTCAAGAGGCCAAGACATCAGGACCAAAGATTGCTGCTTTGCTTGCTTTAGCCGACATGCCAGAAGCTGAACCTGTCCCAGTGGTCAACTATCAAAGCCAAGGCAGACTCTTCATTATTGGTCCGGGATCTTCAGCATTGCCTTGGGCAGAAAAACTAAGCGGGTCATTAGATGTTTCTGTTTTGTGTACTGAGCCTGGTGATTTACCTCTGGCGCGTAACTACCCCATCTATACCGGTGAAGTAACTAAGCTAGATGGCTATCTTGGCAAGTTCTCAGTCGACTGGGATCTGCAAAACCCAATTGATCCAGAAATGTGTACTCGTTGTGGTGCCTGTGTTGAAGTTTGCCCAGAGAATGCGATTGACCTCTCATTTCAGATTGATTTGACTAAATGTAAAACACATCGTGATTGTGTCACTGCGTGTGCAAGTATTGGAGCAATCTCATTTGATCGCAAAGACCGCGAGCGTAATGCAGAATTTGATTTGATTTTAGATCTGCGCACTGATCCCAAAATGCGCATGAGTCAAACGCCTCAAGGATATTTTGCTCCCGGCAAGGATCCGCTAGAACAAGCTTTAGTAGTCAATCAATTATTAGAAATGGTTGGCGAGTTTGAGAAGCCAAAATATTTTGTCTATAACGAAAAAATTTGCGCGCATGGCCGCAACGGTAAAGTAGGGTGCAACGCTTGTATTGATGTCTGTTCAACTGGTGCTATTGGCTCTATATTCAAAAATGGCCAAGGTAGTGTTGAGGTGAATCCCAATCTTTGTATGGGTTGTGGAGCATGCTCTACAGCATGTCCATCAGGTGCAATGCGCTATAACTACCCCAGCGTACCCCACCAAGGTAAAGAGTTAAAGACCATTGCATCAGTCTTTACTGCAGAGGCTAAAAAAATCAGTCAAGCTGCAGCGCCAAGTCTGCTCTTACATACTTTAAAAGCGGGCACTCAGATGATTGATGGCTTGGGCCGCTCTGCACATGTGCTGCCTAAGCAGTTTGAAGGCTTGCCATCATTTGTGATTCCCTATGGCATTGAGCATATTGCCTCTACCGGTTTGGATCTATGGCTGGGCGCTCTCGCTTATGGATTTTCTGAGGTAGCCTTGTTATTAAGTGGCGATGAAGATCCTGCTTATCGTGCAACTCTAGAAGAACAGGCTGAGCTTGCTAATGCGATCCTGAAGGCCTATGGTTTTGATGAGCGCATTCATTTAATCATGGCTAAATCAGCCAATGATTTGCAAACAGTTTCTCAGGCGATGGCTGCACTTCGTCAGCGTGGCGCTCTGCATTCGATTTGTACCCCTGCAAGTTTTGGTTTGTCTACCCAGAAACGCGAAACCCTTGAGGCAGTCCTAGAGCATTTGCAAAAACAAGCAAAGACGCCATTACCAGAGGCAGGTGTCGTATTACCTAATTCATCTTTGTTGGGCGGTCTAAATATCAATAAAGATGCTTGCACCTTGTGCATGTCTTGCGTAAGTAGTTGTCCTGAGGGTGCGCTCTTGGATAATCCAGATGAGCCGATTCTTTCCTTTATCGAAAAGCAGTGCGTGCAATGCGGCATTTGCGTGCAGACTTGCCCAGAAAAAGCTTTAACTCTCAATCCCCGTTTGCAGACTGTTGAGCAGCGTAAACAAAAAATAACTTTGAACGAGACTCAAGCTTTTCATTGCATCAGTTGCGGCAAGGCTTTTGGAACCTTAAAAATGGTTGATCTGATGCTGACTAAGTTGGGTGCCCATGGCGCCTTTGCAGGGGCTGCGATGGATAGGCTCAAGATGTGTGGTGACTGTCGAGTAGTAGATATGGTGAAAAAAGAAACATGAGTGAAATTGAGAAAGCAGTAGCGAAAGATAGCCCGTCAACCGAAGTAGGGGATGTGGGCTTGCCAGAAGATTTGGCTAGGGCGGACCTCTACGGCTTAATTGCCAGATTTTTTCATCTCCCGCCAGACCAAGCGCTGTTAGATCAAATTGCTGCTACAGCAGATCAACAGGACGCCGCTGATGAAGCCCCTTTAGCTAAGGCTTGGATGGATGTGATTGAAGTGGCTAAAAATAATCCTGCCAAAGCTTGGCACGATGAGTTTGATTTGAATTTCATTAGCGTTGGTAAACCCAACGTTGTTCTCAATGGCTCCTTCTATATGGCAGGACATCTCAACGAGAAACCGCTAGTCAATATTCGCAGAGCTTTAGAAGAATTTGGACTTGAGGCTGCTCAAGAAGTCACTGAGACTGAGGATCATATTTCAGCCCTTTGCGAAGTCATGCGCTATCTGATTGCGGGCGATGATGTAGAGGTATCAAACCTTACAAATCAAAGGGTTTTTTTCAACGACCATATTCGACCTTGGTATGACGACTTTTGCGATGCAATTGAGGCAATTCCTGAGATGCATCTCTACCACCCAATCGCCGCGCTGACCCGAGAATTCTTGGCTATCGAAGGTCAGGGCTTTGACATGATTTGATCTCGTCTTATAACCAAGGGTTTTCCCTTATCACTCGTCTAATCATATAAATGTGTCAAAAATGCGAATACGAATTACACTTGACTGTAATCAAGATTTGTTAAATAGGAGCATGCCATGAGCACTAAATCCACAGTTGCTTTAAGCGAAGAAACAAAGCCATCTCGTCGCAAGTTTTTTGTAGGTGCAGGTGCAGCCGTTGGGGCTGTTGCCGTTGCCTCACAAACGTCAATTGGTAAAGCTGTGATTCAAGAAATTGGTAGCACAGTAAAAAACAAAGGCGAGGGCCAGACAATTACTGCGCACATGCGTAAGTATTACGAAAGCACCATGCTTTAAATAGCTCATTACCGCTAGATATTGATTTAACCGTTACTCAATAAATAAAAAACTTTCTCAGGGACAACATATGAGTCTGACTCGTAAATCCAATACCCCCCAAAGCAGTCGCTCCGCATCACATTTGATTGGTAGCTTATCCCGCGGCTTAAAAGCAGCGGTACCTACCATGGATCGCCGAACTTTCCTAAAGCGCTCGGGAGTCGGTGTTGGAGCCGGTATTGCTGCTAGCCAATTAAGCTTTGTACAAAAGGCATCAGCCGAGCAAAGTAAGGCAATGCTCGATGGCAAAGGCAAGATCGAGGTCAAAAGAACTATTTGCACCCATTGCTCAGTAGGTTGCGCTACAGACGCTACTGTTGAGAATGGTGTTTGGGTTCGTCAAGATTCCGTATTTGATTCACCGATCAATATGGGTGCTTACTGCGCCAAAGGTGCTTCATTGCGTGAGCATGGTCACGGCGACTATCGCCTCCGTTATCCAATGAAGTTGGTTGATGGAAAGTATCAGCGTATTTCTTGGGATCAAGCGTTAACCGAAATTACTGCTCAGATGAAAGATCTGCGTACTAAGTACAGCCCAGATTCACTATTCTTCATCGGATCATCAAAGCATAACAATGAACAAGCCTACTTACTGCGTAAGTGGGTTTCTTTCTTTGGTACAAACAATACAGACCATCAGGCACGTATTTGTCACTCCACTACAGTTGCTGGTGTTGCAAACACCTGGGGCTATGGTGCGATGACCAATAGCTACAACGACATGATGAACTCTAAAGCAGCCATGTACATTGGTTCAAATGCTGCAGAGGCGCATCCAGTTTCGATGTTGAGCTTGTTGCACGCCAAAGAAAATGGTTGCAAAGTAATTGTGGTTGACCCACGCTATACCCGTACTGCTGCGAAGTCAGATCAGTATGTTCGTATTCGCTCTGGTTCTGATATCCCGTTCTTGTTTGGCGTGCTTTATCACATCTTTAAGAATGGCTGGGAAGATAAGAAGTACATCAATGACCGTGTTTACGGAATGGAAGAGATCCGCAAAGAAGTGATGGAAAAGTGGACTCCTGCAAACGTTGAAGAGGCTTGCGGTGTTCCAGAGGCGCAGGTTTATCAAGTTGCCAAAACTATGGCAATGAATCGTCCGAGTACGGTTGTTTGGTGCATGGGTCAAACACAGCACACCATTGGTAATGCAATGGTTCGCGCCTCATGTATTTTGCAATTGGCCCTAGGTAACGTTGGTAAGTCTGGTGGCGGTACTAATATTTTCCGCGGCCACGATAACGTTCAAGGCGCAACTGACGTAGGCCCTAACCCAGACTCATTACCAGGCTACTATGGCTTGGCCGCTGGTTCATGGAAGCACTTCGCAACAGTATGGGGTGTTGACTATGAGTGGATCAAGGGTCGCTATGCACCAGACATGATGGAGAAGTCTGGTACCACCGTATCTCGTTGGGTTGATGCCGTTCTTGAGAAGAACGACATGATCGACCAGCAGACTAACGTTAAAGGTTTGTTCTTCTGGGGCCATGCTCCTAACTCGCAAACTCGTGGCCTTGATATGAAGCGCGCGATGGATAAGTTGGATCTATTAGTGGTGGTTGATCCATATCCAAGTGCTACTGCTGCAATGGCTGCAATGCCTCCAGCAGAAGGACAGACAATCAACAAGAATCGCAATGTTTACCTGTTGCCTGCCGCAACTCAGTTTGAGACCTGCGGTACTGCAACTGCATCGAATCGCTCATTGCAGTGGCGTGAAAAAGTCATCGATCCATTGTTTGAATCCGTACCTGACCATGTGATCATGCAAGCGTTTGCTGATCGCCTAGGTTTTGGTGAAGAGCTGTCAAAGAACTACAAGATGCTCAGCACTAAGTTTGCTGGTAAGCAATGGAAAGAGCCGCAAATTGAAGATATCTTGCGTGAGATTAATCGCTCCGTTTGGACTATTGGCTACACAGGTCAAACCCCAGAGCGTCTGAAAGCTCACATGAGAATGGTTGCTACATTTGATCCGAAGACCTTGAAATCACGTGGTGGTGTTGACCCAGTTACGGGTTACGACACTACTGGTGATTACTACGGTTTGCCTTGGCCTTGTTATGGAACAGCTGCAATCAAGCATCCAGGTTCGCCAAATCTCTATGACACCAGCAAGAGTGTCATGGAGGGTGGCGGTAACTTCCGCGCTAACTTCGGTGTTGAGAAAGATGGCAAGACATTATTGGCTGAAGATGGCTCTTACTCAAAGGGTTCCGCAATCAAGACCGGCTATCCAGAGTTTGATCACGTTCTCGTGAAAAAACTGGGCTGGTGGAATCAGTTGACTGAAGATGAGCAAAAAGCTGCTGATGGTAAAAACTGGAAGACTGACTTGTCTGGCGGTATTCAGCGGGTTGTCATGAAGAACGGTTGTCATCCATTCGGTAATGCGAAAGCGCGTGCAATTGTTTGGAATTTCCCAGATGCAATTCCAGTTCACCGTGAAGCGCTCTACAGTACTAACGCACCGATGATGCGTAAGTACCCAACGTCAGCAGATAAGAAGAATTTCTGGCGCTTGCCAACACTCTATAAGACCGTTCAGGATCAAAACTTGAGCGAGAAGTTATACGAGAAGTTCCCAATTATTTTGACCTCAGGTCGTTTGGTTGAATACGAGGGTGGAGGAGACGAAACTCGTTCCAACCCATGGTTGGCTGAGTTACAACAAGAAAACTTCGTGGAGATTAATCCTAAGGCAGCAGCAGCTCGCGGTATCAAGAACTGGGATTATGTTTGGGTGAAATCTCCAACTGGTGCCAAGATCAAAGTTCGCGCAATGGTGACTGAGCGTGTTGACCAAGAAACTGCCTTTATACCATTCCACTTTGCTGGATGGTGGCAAGGCAATGACTTGCGTAAGTACTATCCAGAGGGTGCTGCCCCAGTTGTTCTGGGTGAGGCGGTCAATACTGCAACTACTTATGGTTACGATCAGGTGACGATGATGCAAGAGACTAAAACCACTATGTGTCAAATCGAAAAATTTGCCTAAGTTAAAAAATAAAGTCAGGAGAACACAATGGCAAGAATGAAATTTATCTGTGACACTGAACGTTGCATCGAATGTAACGGTTGTGTCACTGCTTGTAAAAACGATAACGAAGTACCTTGGGGCGTCAATCGTCGCCGTGTTGTTACGGTAAATGACGGCATCATCGGTCAGGAAAAATCGATTTCAGTTGCTTGTATGCACTGTACCGATGCACCTTGTATGGCTGTGTGCCCAGTAGATTGCTTCTACCGTACCGATGAGGGTGTTGTACTTCATGACAAAGATATTTGCATTGGTTGCGGTTACTGCTCCTTTGCCTGCCCATTTGGTGCACCACAGTTCCTCAGTAAAGGCGCTTTTGGTTCCCGCAGCAAGATGGATAAGTGCACATTCTGTAGCGGCGGCCCAGAAGAGAATGGTAGCGTTGCTGAGTTTGAGAAGTATGGCCGTAATCGCTTGGCAGAAGGTAAGTTGCCTCTCTGCGCAGAAATGTGTTCTACCAAGGCTTTGATTGGTGGCGATAGCGATATCATCTCCGGCATCTTTAATAACCGCGTTGCTACTCGTGAAAAGAATGGCAAGTACGCTGGTTCTAAAGCTTTTGGTTGGACCACTGCTTATGGTGGGCCTGATACTCCGGCGCCAACCCCAACGGCAGCTGCAAAAATTCCAGGAGCTAAATAATGAAATTCAATTTCAAAACTCTTGGTCTGTGTTTTGCAGCGGCAACTTTGTTGGCTGCATGTTCTGAGCCGCCAGAAATTGCAGCTAAAGCGGCAAAGCGTCCTGACGTTGCCCCATACATGGGTGCAGATAATGGCTTCATGACCAAGAACTGGACTCCAAAGAATCAAACCAGTTGGACTGAATCCGTTGATAAGCGCACTCAGGGTCAAAACGAATACAGTCGCGTTAAGTGATCAACTAAATAACAATAAATAAAACGAAAACGTTTAAGGACATGTGTATGAAACGATCATTTTCTAAAGTTCTACGCACTTTGGTGGTGGCTGCTGGTTTGTCGCTGACT
>CANFRA010000015.1 GCA_947449305.1 Burkholderiaceae bacterium | reverse complement strand
TGGTAACTCGCGATGCTCGTGAAGTTGAGCGTAAAAAAGTTGGTCTGCACGGCGCGCGTCGTCGTAAGCAGTTCAGCAAGCGCTAATTTCTTTCGGTCGCTGAAGTTTTTCGAAAGGGTCGCGCAAGCGGCTCTTTTTGTTTCTACTATTGAGGTATTGTGAAGTTTGTTTAAATCTTCACTTAGTGGGTATCTTGGAGAAAGACATGATTAAGGTTGGCATCGTTGGTGGCACAGGATATACCGGGGTTGAATTATTGCGTTTGTTGGCGCAGCACCCCGAGGTAAAGATTGTTGCTATTACATCTCGTACAGAAGCTGGCATGCCAGTTGCTGAGATGTTCCCATCTTTGCGTGGTCGTGTTGATCTTCAATTCACTACGCCAGAGCAAGCCAAATTAAATGAATGTGATGTGGTGTTTTTTGCAACACCACATGGCGTTGCCATGGCGCAAGCAAAAGAATTACTTGCTCACAATGTCAAGATTTTGGATTTAGCGGCTGACTTCAGGTTGAAGGATGTTCAAGAGTTCGCTAAGTGGTATGGCATGGAGCATAGCTGTCCAGATATTCTGGCAGAAGCAGTTTATGGTTTGGCAGAAATCAATCGTGATGCTATTAAAAAAGCGCGTGTAGTGGGTTTAGCCGGTTGCTACCCAACCTCCGTGCAGCTTGGTCTTGCGCCATTGCTCGCCCCAAAATCTACCGGTGGCAAACAGTTGATTGATGGTAACCACATCATCTCTGATTCAAAGTCGGGCACTTCTGGTGCTGGACGTAAGGCAGAGATTGGCACCTTACTCTCTGAAGCGAGTGATAACTTTAAAGCCTACAGTGTTAAGGGCCATCGGCATCTTCCGGAGATTGTGCAAGGCCTAAAAGCCATTGCTGGTCACGATCAAATTGGGCTGACATTTGTGCCACATCTCACACCTATGGTGAGAGGTATTCATTCGACCCTATATGTCCGTTTGACCGAAGCTGGCAAAGATGTTGATTATCAAAAGCTGTACGAGAGCTTTTATAAAGATGAGCCTTTTGTAGATGTCATGCCCTCGGGCAGCCATCCGGAGACTCGTTCCGTAAGGGGTAGCAACGGTATTCGGATTGCTATCCATCGTCCAGGCGGCGGCGATACTCTGGTCATTTTGGTGGTGGAAGACAATTTGGTAAAAGGCGCTTCAGGACAGGGTGTGCAGTGTATGAACCTCATGTTTGGCCTGCCTGAGACGACTGGGCTTACTCAGATTGCAGTTTCACCATAATATGAGGCAGTTTTTGCCAATTAATACCCCTTCAGCAGCCTAGGCATTAAAAGCCTAGAATGTCAGTATTGCCTTTTGATTTAGGAGTGAACTATGACCCAATTAGCTAGCCAAGAAGTTGCACAACCTGCACAAGATTTAGCCGAGCCACCAACCCCATTGGTGTTTACGGATAGCGCTGCTGCAAAAGTGGCTGACTTGATTGCTGAAGAAGGCAATCCAGAATTGAAGCTACGCGTATTCGTGCAAGGTGGTGGATGTTCAGGTTTTCAATATGGCTTCACATTTGATGATGCCGTGAATGAGGATGACACCTTGTTTGAAAAGAATGGCGTTACCTTGTTAGTAGATTCAATGAGCTTCCAATATTTAGTTGGTGCTGAGATTGACTACAAGGAAGATATCAACGGTTCACAGTTTGTGATTAAGAATCCAAATGCAACGACTACTTGTGGTTGCGGATCTTCTTTCTCCGCTTAAAGAAATCAACTTATATAGTTAAGCAGGATAGCAAGCGCCTAAAATTCTAGGACCCTTAGCACCTGTGACGGCTGGCAAATTTGCTGGCCGTTTTTCTTTATGTGCCCAAGCAAGCCATGCAAAGGCTAGAGCTTCAACGAGTTGTGGGTCAATGCCAGCAGAGTCACTCGTCGTAACTTCTATAGGTTCTTTGAATACATGCTGCGCTTTGACTTGAAGCAAATTTATTAAGGCATTATTGCGGGCGCCACCCCCACAGACAATCAATTTCTGGGTTTGCGGGGCATGACGTACTAAAGCCTCTAAGGCTGAATGTGCCGTCAGATGCAGTAAAGTAGCTTGTACATCTTCGGCGTGATGATTACTGTTACCCAGTTTTTCCTGCAACCAAACTAGATGAAAATCATCTCGACCGGTGCTCTTCGGTGGCGCTTTGCTAAAAAAAGAATCAGCTAACATCTCTGCTAGCAATCCTTCATTCACTTTTCCTTGTAATGCCCAAGCACCATTTTCATCAAAGGCATTACCTTGGTGTTCATGTATCCAGGCATCCATCAACATATTCCCAGGGCCACAGTCAAAGCCAGTGACTTCTCCATTTTTTGGTAGGAGCGTCAGATTGGCAATACCACCTATATTTAAAATTGCTAAATTTTCGGAGGATGTAAATTGCTGCGCATGAAAGGCAGGCACTAAAGGCGCGCCATGGCCTCCAGCTGCTAGATCACGACTCCTAAAATCAGCAATGACATCAATGCCTGTCTTCTCAGCCAAAAGAGCGGCATTGAGGGTTTGATGGGTATATGCCATATCACCAAGGTGAGGTTGGTGGCGAATGGTTTGACCATGGGCGCCGATGGCGGCAATATTGGATGGCTGCAAATTAGTTTTTTTCAGAAGTTGGTTTACAGCTTCTGCGTAGGCTAAAGCTAAGGCATTTCCGGCCTGTTTCTCCCGGTGGAGCTCATTGGGACCTGAACTTTGAAGTTCGAAGAGGGCTTTGCGAAGCTCGGGACTAAAGGGCGAGCTCACAGCTGCCTGGGTGCTAGCTTCTCCATTGGGCCCAATTTTGGCTAGAACAGCATCAATCCCGTCTAGGCTGGTACCAGACATGAGGCCAATGTAGAGGGAGTGCAGTTTGTTCATCTAGTTCTCAGGAATGCGACAATTATGCTTAACAATTGAAATACTAAATAACTGTATCAGCATCCGAATCAGTATGACGGCTAAACCAGAACAAAAATATCCTTTGACCCCTGAAGTCTTTGCGGCCCTCGAAGTCACTAAGCGCGGCTGCGATGAATTATTGGTTGAGGCTGATTGGGTGCAAAAATTGGCTCGTAGCCAGGCTACCAACACTCCACTCCGGATTAAGTTGGGATTAGATCCAACAGCGCCTGACATTCATTTGGGCCATACGGTAGTGCTGAATAAACTACGTCAGTTGCAAGATTTAGGTCATACGGTCATTTTCTTGATTGGGGACTTCACTAGCATGATTGGCGATCCATCGGGGCGTAATGCAACTCGTCCACCGTTGACCGCAGAAGAGATCGCAGTCAACGCAGAAACTTACTATCGTCAAGCGAGCATGGTGCTCGATCCTGCTAAAACAGAAGTACGCTACAACAGTGAATGGTGCGATCCATTGGGTGCGCGTGGCATGATTCAGCTGGCTGCAAAACATACTGTTGCCAGAATGCTCGAGCGCGATGACTTTACCAAGCGCTATCGCAATGGTGTACCCATCTCTATTCATGAGTTTTTATATCCATTAATGCAGGGCTATGACTCTGTTGCACTGAAGAGTGATTTAGAGCTGGGCGGTACAGATCAAAAATTTAATCTTCTTGTTGGTCGGGAGCTCCAGCGTGAGTATGGCCAAGAGCCTCAATGTATTTTGACGATGCCGCTCTTGGTTGGTCTGGATGGCGTTGAGAAAATGAGTAAATCCAAAGGAAACTACATTGGTATTAGTGAGTCTGCTGGTGATATGTTCGGAAAACTCTTGAGCATTTCAGACGATTTGATGTGGGATTACTTCACATTGCTGTCATTCCGCCCAATGTCCGAAATTGATTTAATGAAACAAGAAGTGGCTGCAGGACGTAATCCAAAAGATTGCAAAGTACTGCTTGCACAAGAAATCGTGGCACGCTTTCATTCACAGGCTGCCGCAGAAAAAGCTCTGGAAGACTTTAACCATCGTGCTAAAGGTGGCGTACCAGATGACATTCCAGTAGTAAATCTTTCTGGTGCCCCAATGGGAATCGCTAATCTTCTAAAGGCGGCAGGATTGGCGCCATCCACATCAGAAGCTATGCGGAATATCGAGCAGAACGGCGTGAAAATCGATGGTGCGACTGTTAGCGATAAGCAAGCGAAGATTGAAGCAGGAACTTACGTAGTACAGGTTGGTAAGCGCAAGTTTGCGAAAGTAACGCTAGCTTAAATATCTAAGCTAGCGTTGCCACTAGGTGGCGTTAAGCCAAAATGCTCGTAGGCCTGACGGGTGGCGATTCTGCCACGCGAGGTTCTTTGTAAATAGCCTTGCTGAATCAGGTAAGGCTCTAGAACATCTTCAATCGTGTCGCGTTCTTCCCCAATGGCTGCAGCTAAGTTATCAATTCCAACGGGGCCGCCATCAAACTTATGCAAGATAGCTTCTAGTAATTTTCTATCCATCACATCAAAGCCACTGGGATCAACATCCAGCATCTTGAGTGCAGCATCAGCCATCGCCTTGGTAATCGTGCCCGTGCCTTTAACTTCTGCGTAGTCGCGAACTCTTCTGAGTAAGCGGTTGGCAATGCGCGGAGTACCGCGCGCACGCTTAGCAATTTCTACTGAACCCTCTGGATCTATATCTGCTTTAAGTAAGCTGGCTGAGCGATTAATAATTTTGGTAAGTTCTTCAGTGGTATAGAACTCGAGTCTTGCCACAATCCCAAAGCGATCACGCAATGGGTTGGTGAGCATACCAGCCCGTGTTGTGGCGCCAATGAGAGTAAATGGTTTGAGATCAATCTTGACGCTCCGTGCTGCAGGCCCTTCACCAATCATGATGTCTAAGCTGTAGTCCTCAAGCGCTGGATAGAGAATTTCTTCAACAACTGGAGAGAGTCGATGAATTTCATCAATGAAGAGCACATCATTAGCTTCTAAATTGGTAAGCAACGCAGCAAGATCACCTGGTCTATCGAGAACTGGGCCACTAGTCTGGCGCAAATTCACACCAAGCTCTCTAGCGATGATGTGGGCAAGAGTCGTTTTACCAAGCCCTGGGGGACCAAAGAGGAGAACGTGATCTAAAGCTTCTTGGCGGGCTCTAGTAGCGCTAATAAAAATCTCTAATTGGGCGCGGGCTTTCGTTTGACCAACATATTCATCAAGTTGTTTAGGGCGTAGTGCTCTTTCAAAAACAGCTTCCGAGTTTCCTGCGGCACCACTGACGATGCGATCACTACCCTCTGGTAGGTCTTCAGGAATAGAGCTAAGGTCGTCTGTATGAATTGCCATGCTGCAAGTGTAGTGGTGTTTCTCTACTTAGTGCTTAGATAGATATTTCAGGCCGATCCGAATGCCATCAGAAACTGAGGTGTCAGGAGGGATTTGCTTGAGGGCCAAAAGCGCTTCTTTTTCTGAATAGCCTAAAGCCAAAAGCGCTTGCAATATTTCGCTGCTAGCTTCAATCGCTTGAGGTTTACCTCCAGTAGCAATACCAAGATCCGGTGCTAGCTTACCTTTGAGTTCAAGACAAAGACGTTCAGCAGTTTTCTTGCCAATGCCGGGCACTTGGGTGAGGCGTCCTGCTTCTTGGAGGGCAATTGCTTGCGCTAGTTCATTCACACTCATGCCAGATAGAACAGCTAACGCAGTTCTAGAACCAACGCCGCTAATCTTAATGAGCTGTCTAAATGCTTCGCGCTCAGTCTCAGTGGCAAAGCCAAAAAGTTGTTGAGCATCCTCGCGCACTTGGAAATGAGTGAGAAGGGTAATTTTTTGACCTGCTTGAGGTAATTGATACAAGGTGCTCATCGGTACATCCACTTCATAGCCAATACCCTGGCAATCTACTAAGAGCCGAGGCGGATGAATTGAAACGAGGATTCCTTGAATGCGACCAATCATTTAAAGATCTTAACCTGTAATGTGCTCAGACACTTTTATTTGCCCCGCTTTTTTGGAGCTAAAGCCGCAGTCATCGCTTTTGGAATTTGAGCATGATGTGCTGCGCAGATGGCGACTCCCAGTGCATCTGAAGCATCTGTGCCTGGTGCGCGGTTAAGACGCAGTAAACGCTTCACCATTTCTTGTACTTGTGGTTTGGCAGCGCGGCCTGTGCCCACAATCGCTTGCTTCACTCTTAAGGCGCTGTATTCGGCAACCGGAAGTTTTACAGATACTAGTGCGGCGATCACAGCACCTCTAGCTTGACCGAGCATGAGCGTCGAGCGCGGGTTTACGTTCAAGAAAACTTCTTCAATCGCAGCAGATTCTGGTTTATAGGTCTCTAGAACTTCTTTTACGCCAGCATAAAGAGCGCCCAAGCGCTCTGGTAAGCCTTTGGCAGGATCGCCACTCTCAATCGTCCCAGAGGCTACGTAAGTGAGTTTCTGTCCATCAACATCAATGATGCCAAAACCAGTTGTACGTAAGCCCGGGTCGATTCCAATCCAACGCATAGGTGCTCGAATTATTGTTGGCTTAATGACGGAAGTGACGTGTGCCAGTAAAGATCATGGCAATACCATGCTCATTGGCTGCTGCAATGATCTCATCATCGCGCATACTGCCACCGGGCTGTATTGCGCAACTTGCACCACCATTCACTACAACATCTAAGCCATCGCGGAATGGAAAGAAAGCATCACTTGCTACCGCTGAGCCCTTTAGGCTTAGACCAGCGTTTTCGGCTTTAATGCTTGCCATGCGCGCAGAGTCAACGCGGCTCATTTGGCCCGCACCAATTCCAAGTGTCATGCCATTGGCGCAATACACAATTGCGTTGGATTTCACAAACTTGGCAACCCGCCATGCAAACATCATGTCATTCATCTCACCTGGAGTAGGCTGTCTTTGGCTCACAACACGCATCTCGCTTTGAAGAACATTCTTAGAGTCAGGTGATTGCACAAGCAAACCGCCGCCAACACGTTTGAAATCAAAAGCATTAAAGGCCGTACCAAGTGGAATTTCTAAAAGGCGCACATTTTGTTTTGCAGCAAAGATTGCTTTTGCCTCATCACTAAAGCTAGGAGCAATCAATACCTCGACAAATTGTTTGGAGATCTCTTGGGCAGCAGCACTATCACATGGAACATTAAAGGCAATGATCCCACCAAAGGCGGAGCTTGGATCAGTTTTAAAAGCCTTCTGATAGGCCTCCAATGGACTGGCACCAACAGCCACGCCACAAGGGTTTGCATGTTTAATGATGACGCAAGCCGCAGCTCCCCCTGTGTTACCCATAAAACTCTTAACGCATTCCCAAGCAGAATCAGCATCGGCGATATTGTTATAAGACAGCTCTTTACCTTGTAATTGTTTGTAATTAGCAAGTGCGCCATCTACTGGATAAATATCTTTATAGAATGCGGCTGATTGATGTGGGTTCTCACCGTAACGCATCTCTTGCACTTTTTCAAAAGCAAGATGTAGAGTTTCTGGATAAGAGGATCGAGCCTTGTGATCTAAGTCATCACCCAATGCGGACAGATAGTTGGCAATTGCACCATCGTATTGCGCGGTGTGTGCAAATACTTTTTTAGCTAGGGCCAAATTAGTTTTATAAGAAACGACATTCTTATTGGCCTTCATCTCTGTCAATACTGGGGCGTAGTCTTCAGGCGAAATCAATACAGTGACATCTTGATGATTTTTTGCCGCAGCACGCAACATGGCTGGACCGCCAATGTCAATATTCTCTACAGCATCTTCGAATGAGCAACTTTCTTTAGCGACCGTCTCATTAAATGGATAAAGGTTGATAACCAACATATCGATCGTATCAATACCATGCTCTTTAAGGGCCGCCATATGTTCAGGAAAGTCCCTGCGCGCTAACAGTCCACCGTGCACCATTGGGTGAAGCGTCTTTACACGGCCATCCAACATCTCTGGGAATTTAGTCAAAGAGGAAACTTCGACAACTGGCAGATTGTTTTCTGCCAAGAGTTTTGCGGTGCCACCGGTTGAAATCAGTTTGATGCCTTGCTCGTGAAGAGCTTTAGCGAAGGGCACAATACCATTTTTATCAGAGACAGAGAGTAGGGCTGTACGGATCATAATTTTCGAAAAGTTTAATAAATGGCTTAGAAATTAGTTATGTAATGTTGTGGCTTATTTCAGCAAATGGTGTTCGACGAGTTTCTTGTGCAAGGTATTGCGGTTGATACCAAGGTACTGAGCAGCCAAAGATTGGTTTTGTTTTGCATGCTGCATGACTAATTCAAGCATAGGTTTTTCGACTACTGCCAACACCATTTGATAGATATCTGCCGGAGGCGTGCCTTTGAGGTCATTCAAATAGCTCTGAAGCTGGGTTTCAATGCACTCACTGATTGGATGTTTATTGGTCATAATATTCAAATCTAAAAAACAAAATAATTGGGCTATAGCTTAGTTAAAAGCTATGCTGCTTCTAAAAAAAGTAAACGGTCAGAATGCGATTTCATCTCATCAAAATAATCATTGACCATCTGCAATTGAGTTTTGCAATCATCAGCAGTATTCATGCGTTGGCGGAATGCATGCGAATCACGCAAACCTTTGCAGTACCAGCCAATGTGTTTACGTGCTGTGCGCAAGCCAATATATTCGCCATAAAATTCATAGTGATCTAGTAAGTGAGTATTCATGATGTCTTGAATCTCATTAATTTCAGGAGTTGGTAGCTTTCCACCAGTCTCTAGGTAATGATTAATCTCGCGAAAGATCCATGGACGACCTTGTGCAGCACGACCGATCATGATGGCATCAGCACCTGTAATCTTCAAAACTGCTTCTGCCTTTTCTGGGCTGTTGATATCACCATTAGCAACCACTGGAATGCGCACATTATTTTTTACGGCAGTAATCGTTTCATATTCTGCTTCGCCATGATAAAGATCCGCCCTTGTGCGACCATGAACAGTTAGCATAGAAATGCCAGAGCGTTCTGCAAGACGAGCAATCTCGATTGCATTCTTATGTTCGCGATCCCAGCCAGTACGAATTTTTAAGGTGACGGGTACTGCATCTGGTCCAGTGCCAACGGCTTTAACTACCGCCTCCAAAATTTGTTGCACTAATGGTTCATCCCGCAATAAGGCTGAGCCCGCAGCGACATTGCAAACCTTTTTGGCGGGGCAGCCCATATTGATATCGATAATTTGTGCGCCATGGTCTACATTGATTTTTGCCGCAGCAGCCATCATGGAAGGATCTGCACCTGCAATTTGTACGGCGATGGGTTTGAATTCCCCAACATGATTCGCGCGACGTTGAGTCTTTTCGCTTTTCCAAAGTAGGGCATTAGAAGCTACCATTTCTGAAACAGCGTAACCAGCGCCCAATTTTTTGCAAAGCTGCCTAAATGGACGGTCAGTAACTCCAGCCATTGGGGCTACAAATAGTCTATTTGCGAGGAGGTGAGGGCCGATTTTCATTAATTGGGCTTAGTGTTGGTAGAGTCTTGCGGAAAGCATGACACTTTAGCACAAAGAGGTCCAAATCTGCCTAATTTTTAGGCAGATTGCTTAATTCGTATCAACCCAAGAATGCTTAAATTTGGGAGGCCTATTAAGCCCTTTAGCGCCTACCGAACATCATCTGGCGAGCCAAGGCTGTTTTGACTGGTGGAAGCCACTGAAGGGCCGATAAAGCCAATCCACGAGCCATCACTATTGGAGCCAGATTTGAAGTAAACACCCTGGCCATGAAGTCTGTAAGACCAATGGTGGTGGTGCGATCGATTTTGCGACTTTGAGCATAACTCTCTAATGCACTTTGAATGTTTTCTGGGGTTTGGTTTTCTGCTGCCCCTGAAAACGCCCCAACTAACTTTTCAGCCAGTAAGAAAGCATCCCGCAATCCTAAATTTAACCCCTGTCCTGCAACTGGGTGCAAAGTTTGTGCAGCATTACCAATCCACACCTCATTGTCTTTAGTAATTTCTTTGCGGTAGTTTAGGCCTAATTCGAACAAACGACGATCTTGAATTTTGAGAAAGCGTCCAATGCGTGAGCCAAACTCGCTTTGTAATGAGTTTAGAAAATCAGCATCACTTAATTGTAGGCGGTGCTGTGAAGATTCGGGAGTTCCACACCATACAAGATTCAAAATATTGGGACCATAATGACTTGGAAGAACTGCCAATGGCCCCTCGGATGTAAAGCGTTCCCAGGCTTGATGAAGTGGGGCATTCTCTACCTCAACTAATCCTACTAGAGCTGATTGTCCATAGTCACGACCAGATTCAACCCAATCTTGATTTTTAAATAGGCCGCCCTCGGCATGCACAATGCATCTGGCGTTGATCTTGGTCTGCTCATCTTCTTTGTTAAGGTATTGCCAAACAAAATGAGGACTTTTATTCTGAATTGATCTTAGTGCTTGCCGTAATGTCATGTGAATATCACGATAGCGAATGATGTGCCCTAAAGCATCCTGACTAAGCTCTTCTCGCGTCATCAGTGCACGACCAAAGCGACCTGCTTGCGAAACATGCACACGATGAATATCGGCACTTTCAGCAGGCCAAGCATGAATCGTATCGAGTAGTAGTTTGCTGCCATGAGAAAGGGCAATACCTCGACTATCGGCTGCGACTAGATCAGCATCATCAACTGGGTTTCGATCGATCAGGATGACTTTTGCATCTGGAAACTTTTGCAAAGTCCAGGCAGCGCAAGCAAGTCCAACTGGCCCGCCCCCCTGAATCAAGATGTCACAACGAGATGCACTCATGATTTGGATTTAAGCATTCTTCATAACGGCTTCGATCTCATCGGCCTTCACTGGTACACCACGAGAGATTAATTCGCAGCCAGAATCATGGATCACTGCGTCATCCTCAATGCGAATACCAATATTCCAGAAAGCCTCATCAATATCATCCGCAGGTCTTACATATAAGCCTGGTTCAATCGTGATGACCATTCCACTTTTGAGAAAGCGCCAAGGCTTCTCTTCTGTAGAGGAGAGGTTACTTTGTTCGCGATAAGAACCAACATCATGCACATCCATACCCAGCCAGTGGGAGGTACGGTGCATGTAGAAACGACGATAGGCACCAGTCTCGATGGCATTCTCAAGTGAGCCCAACTCTGAAAGTTTGAGCAGCTTTTCATCTAGCAGTCCTTGGGTGAGCACTTTAAGTGCCGCCTCGTGGGGCTGCATAAACGTGTTTCCTGGCTTGGTCATTGCAACTGCTGCTTCTTGTGCAGCGAGGGTGATGTCGTAGAGCGTGCGCTGAGGACCTGTAAATTTGCCATTCACTGGAAAAGTGCGAGTGATATCAGATGCATATCCATCGAGCTCACAGCCTGCATCAATTAAGCAAAGTTCACCACTGCGTAATTCGGTTGATCCAGCTCGGTAGTGCAGGATGCATGAGTTTGCACCTCCAGCAACAATGCTGTTATAGGCAACACTTTGTGCGCCGCTATTGCGGAACTCATGAAGTAATTCTGCTTCAAGTTGATATTCGCGAAAGCCAGGTTTGCACATTTGCATAGCCCGAATATGGGCGCGCGCAGAGATGGCTGCGGCACGGCGCATAGTCTCAATCTCATGGGCATCCTTGAAGAGGCGCATCTCATGAATGAGTGCTTCGACATCATGTAATTCTGAAGGTGGATTAATACCAGCACGTGCTTGACCACGAACTTTCTTCATCCAGTGACGTAAGCGTCGATCTGCTTCCGCGCTTTCTGCTAAAGGGATATAAATAGCACTTTGATCAGCTAGCAGCTCCCCTAACTTGTTATCAAGTTCTTGGTTGCTATATGCAAACTCAACACCAAGCACCGCAGGTGCGGCATCAGGTCCGAGACGAATACCATCCCAAATTTCTCGTTCAGGATCTTTTGGTCTACAAAATAAGTGGGATTGCAGTTTGTAATCTTGACCACTACTTTTCACTTCCATAACCAAGGTTGCTCCCGGCTCTTCAAAGCCGGTTAAGTAAAAGAAATCACTGTCATGACGATAGGGAAATTCGCTATCACGATTACGTGCTAGCTCAGGTGCGGTAGAAATAACAGCAATGCCACCACCAGATTTAGCGTGGATTTGTTTTGCGAGCGCATTCCTGCGTTCTTGATAGATCTTGTTATTCATAAGCTGCATTGAGCTCTTGTAAGCGTTGTGGAGTTCCTACATCGTGCCATGGACCGGTATATTTTTCACCAGACACTTTATTTTGCTCCATAGCTTGCATCAGTAGGGGTGCAAGTTTGACAGGGACGCCCATTTTTAATCCCCTAAAAAGGTCTTTATGGTAGATGCCAATCCCTGAAAAAGTCAGTCTTTCTGCTCCTACTAATGAGTCAGTACTGACTATGGAGTCTTTAAGGTAGAAGTCACCATTTGGATGTTGAACTGGGTTTGGAACCATTAAAAGGTGCGCCAGTACTTTTTTGGGCTTGCTTCGTAGTTTTGAGGCCTTTTCCAAAAGAGCTTTGATTGCTAGATTTGGGGCAAATACATCGCCATTGATCACTAGAAAATAGTCTTCTGGGGAAAGTAGGGGGAGTGCTTGGCGGATCCCTCCTGCAGTTTCCAGAGCGCTAGCTTCTGGGGAGTACTCGATACCGAGACCAAATTGATGACCATCTCCCAGACTCTCCTCAATTTTTTCTCCAAGCCAAGCATGATTAATCACAACCTTTTGGATGCCTGACTGAGCAAGGGCTTCAAGATGCCATGCTAGCAAGGACTTATTTTGAATTGTGAGCAAGGGCTTAGGTAAGTTATCGGTGAGTGGACGCATCCTTTCGCCTCTACCAGCAGCCAGAAGAAAACAAGGGATAGGATTGTGCTTGTCCATTACTTTTTACTTAGCATTCTTTACTTTGGCGGGTTGACTCCAAAATACGCGCCAAAGGTTTTAACTCAATATAACGGTTTGCAGTCGCAATGGCGTACTCTAAAACTAAGGGGATATCTTTGAGATAACCATCTTTACCATCGCGATGAAACAGCCTTGCAAAGATACCAAGGACTTTAAGATGGCGTTGCAATCCCATCCACTCAAAATCACGATAGAACTGACCGAAATCATTTGGCATTGGGAGGCCAATTTTGCGGCCCTCCTCCCAGAATTTAATGACCCAGTCAATGACACGCTCTTCAGGCCAAGCAATATAAGCATCGCGCCACAAGGAGGCGGCATCATAAGTAATAGGGCCATACACGGCATCTTGAAAATCGATTACGCCTGGATTATTTTTTTCGGTCACCATTAAATTTCGTGAATGATAGTCACGATGAACATAGACTTTTGCTTGAGCTAGATTATTTTCAATAATCAACTCAAAAGCTTTATTAAGCTGGGCTTGCTGCAAATCACTTAATTGAATATGGAGATGCTTCTTCAAATACCATTCAGGAAATAAATCCAGCTCTCTTTGTAATAGTGCTTGATCGTAATGTGGTAGTACATCCGGCCTGCTAGCTAACTGCATTTGCACTAGAGCGTGAGTTGCATCTTCGTACAGGTGATCTGCAGTTTCACTATTGAGTTCTGCGAGATAAGTCTTTGTGCCCAAATCATTTAATAAAAGAAAGCCCTCAGCAATATTTTGCTCGAGGATTTTTGGAACGTTTAACCCTGCAGTAGAGAGCAATAAATCGACCTGAATAAAAGCATCTAAAGGTTCGTGTTGAGGAGGTGCATCCATCACAATTAAAGTCCCACAATTGTGCTTTTTGGACTGAATTCGGAAATAGCGTCTAAAGCTTGCATCTGCTGATGCGGGAGCCAAAGTGTCAAGATCTAATTGCCAGTTAGGCTCTAGGGCTTTTAGCCAGCTGCGGAGGGTATTTAGGCGAGAGTCAGTCATGGTCGATTCGTATAATAAGGCTGGTCTGGATCCATGAGTCATTATCGCCGTCGCGCCGGCCTTTGCGCCCCTCTTTTTTTGTCTATAACCCCGCGCATCATCATGGGGGTGATATTGCTTCAACTCGCACTGCCGATTCGGGCGCAGGCACCAGCTCCATTGCCCCAAACCTCAAAGTTGAACCCCAATGCTATTTTGTTGCCAGACCGTGGCAACGTGACCATATTGAAATTGGACGATCAGTTGCGCGTAGGTAAGCCAATTGAGGATAGTAATGCGCTGACATTTACTTCTAGCGATTCAATTGATGGTGTAGTTGAGCGCGATATGCATTTAAAAGGCCGAGCACAAATTCGTCGCAATGGAGCGGCTCTTAAAGCAGATGAAATTACCTATGACCCTGATACCGATATTGCCGATTTAATTGGTAACGCAGAACTTTCTAAGGGGAATGTTGTCTTTAAGGGACCTAGCGGACAGTTTAAAGTTGATGCACGTGAAGGTTTCATGGAGACGCCTACTTATGAATTGCGTGATAGTCGTGGCAGTGGTAAAGCAAAAAAATTAACGATCGAGGGACCTGATATTTTTGTCTTCGACAAGGCAACCTATACGACCTGCACCCCAGAGAACATGGACTGGTATTTCACAGTCAGTAATTTAGAAATCGATAATGAGCAAAAAGAAATGGTTGGGACGCACGGTGTGATGCGGTTCTTTGATGTGCCAATTGCGTATGTTCCCTATTTTACGGCTCCCACTAGCGGTCAGCGTCGTTCCGGTATCTTGGCCCCGGTAGTAGCTTACAACTCAAACAATGGCCTTGATATTACACAGCCTTACTACGTGAATATTGCGCCTAACCGAGACTTGTTATTGTTACCCCGTTATATGAATCAACGTGGTGCGATGTTGGGAGCGCAGTATCGTTTTCTAGATTCTAAATATTCCGGAACCTTGGGCGGAGATTTTTTACCATACGACAAACAGACTGGTACGGATCGATGGAAGTATGATTGGCAGCAGCGACAAGTTTTTGATGGTGGCACTGGACCCGGTGGTTTATCTATCCCTGGGTCATGGACAGGCTATGCCAACGTTGCGAGGGTCTCAGATAATTTATACCCAACACAATTTTCACAAAGTATTGCGGGGGCAGTAACCAATCAGTTTCGCCAAGAAGTCGGAACGACTAAGGGGCTTACGGGTAGTTTAAGTAATTGGAATGTGTCTGCCAGAGCATTGACTTTTCAAACGTTGCAACCAGATCCTTCGGTTACTGTCCAGTCACCTTATAACGTTCTGCCAAATATTTCTGCCACCTACAATAATCGTTTAACTCCAGCTACTGCAAGTACGAACGGCAAGTATTTAACCTTGCCGAGTGGCCCAGCAACAACCTTCTCCACGGACTTTACACGTTTTGCATACAACATTCAGGGGCATTTAGCTGCTACTGCACCAGGTGTATACAGCCAAGCTGATAGAACGGTAGTGAAGGGGGCGATGGCTTTGCCACAAGTGACGCCAGGATATTACCTAACGCCTAAAGTAAGTTTCCAATCAAATACTTATAACGCAACCCCATTCAACAATGTGGGAGCAGCGCCAGCGCAGGGTTTTACTATCCCGACATTTAGCTTGGATTCTGGTATGACATTTGAGCGAGATGCAGCAGAGTTAAAAGGATTTTTTGGGCGCGACATGTTACTCACGATAGAGCCACGAGCTTTTTATGTATATACACCATATCAAAGTCAGGCACAGACGCCAATTTTTGATACGGCTACTTCGGGCTTCGGCGTATCTCAAATCTTTTCTGAAAATACATTCATTGGTAGCGACCGTATTGCCGATAGAAATGCGGCAACGCTGGGTATGACTAGCCGAATGATTGAGGCGAATACTGGTAGTGAGCGAGCTAATATAACGCTGGCACAACAACAACAATTTACCGGTCAAAAAGTTGGCTTAAACGGTAATATCGTTAATCCCACAACCTATTCTGATACCTTGGGCTCTGGCTCTATTCGTCTGCTTGGAAACTTTAGCGCTGATATGTTTGGTCAGTACAACACCCAACTTAACCGGTTTGTACAAACTACAGTAGGCGGTAGTTGGCGTCCTACTCCTGGTAGAAGTCTGAACTTTGGCTATCGTAATGTATGGTCACCACCCGTTCAGGCATCCATTCAAAATAACCAGCAGACTTATATCCCTGCTGCGACTACAACCGATCAGTACAATATTTCTGGGCAATGGCCTCTGACCCGTGAACTATCAGTATTGGGAAGATGGGGTTATGACGCTTTAACCACCAAAACTTTAAATACTTTAGTGGGCTTTGAGTGGACGAGAGATTGCTGGACCCTCCGTGGTGCATATTCCCAGATGTTAAATACTTCAATGCTAACCACCACTCAGGTGCTCTTCCAGGTGGAATTTAGGGGCTTTGCTAGTGCTGGTAGTAGTCCAGTTGATATCATGAAGCTAAATGTGCCTGGATATATGCCTACTTCTAAGCCTATTCCACCTTCAATATATGAGAACTATCAATGATGCTTTGTAGGAATCGTTTGAAACAGATTGTGACTGCGACCCTTCTTGCGGGGGCTCTTACTTTTGCTAGCACAGCCTACTCTCAGGATTCTCGAATGGCCGGCAATATATCAGACAGTAAGATTCGTAATATTGATGGCGTTGCTGCAGTGGTGAATACAGGTTTTGTAACTCGCAAAGAAATTGACGATCGAATTGCAGCTCTTCAGAAGCAGGGTGCTAAATTGCCTGATACCTCTAGTTTGCGACAGCTTGTTTTAGATCGTCTCATTATTGAAAAAATTCAGCTACAAAATGCTGAGCAAGAAGGCATAGTAGTTGCCAATAAAGAGCTAGATAAAATTATTGGTGATATTGCTAGCAAAAATAATTTAAGTTACGCTGAATTTAAGACAAAAATACTCGCCACAGGCATAACATTTGAGCGTTACAGAGAGACTCTGCGTGAAGATATTGTTGTTACACGCTATCGAGAGCGCTCAATAGAGGCAAAGATAAAGATTTCAGATGCGGAGATAGATAATTTTATTACCGATCGTATGCGCGCAATGGCTGGCGGTGGTGCGCTACGTTCCGCGCCCCCAGAAAAAGGGGCGCCCGAAGAAATTGATGTTGCACAGATTTTTATTCCAGTGGATGCAGGCGCAGGTGCCAGCGCTCAAGCTGAGGCCAAGAAGCAGGCTGAGGTTTTACTGCGTGATGCAAAAGGTGATATGGATTTTTTACAGCTCGGTGCCGCCGCTGCAAAAGCAAATCCTAAAATCAAATTTCAGGATTTGGGTTACCGTTCTCCTGATCGCTTGCCACAATTATTTTATGAGGCTATTCGGAATACTGGGAGCGGACAAGTTGCTGGAGCCGTAGTTAAGAGTCCAGCGGGATATCACGTGCTCAAGGTTTTAGATCGTCGCGCCATTAGCGCTGCCCCTACTCAGCAAGCCACAACGCAAGAGCCTATATCTGCAACACCCCAAAATATTCCTATTACCCAAACGATGGCACGCCATATTTTGTTAAAAAATAGAGCTGGTTTAACCGATCAAGATGCTGAAAGACGTTTACAGGGCTATCGTGATCAAGCGCGCGCTAAAACTGCTGATTTTGGTGAGCTCGCTAAAAAATATTCTGAAGATGGGTCAGCCCCAAATGGCGGTAATTTGGGCTGGATGAGTCCCGGAGACTTAGTTCCTGAGTTTGAGCAGGCGATGAATCGACTGCAGATTGGGGAAGTGAGTAATCCAGTTAAATCTGAATTTGGTTGGCACTTGATTCAGGTGTTAGAGCGTCGTGAAGCTCAGTTGACTGTAGAAAAGCAGCGCGAGTTTGCTCGTGCATCAATCCGTGAAAGAAAATTCGAGCAGGCTTACCAGGATTGGGTTCGTGAATTACGTGACACAGCAACTGTCAAAATTTTGAACGTAGATGATTCAGCCAGCGCCGCACCTCGTTAAACTGGTAATTACCACCGGAGATCCCGCCGGTGTCGGACCTGAAGTTTCTCTGGCTGCAGCCAGGGACTTCTTGAGCGAGCAGCCTAATGTGCAGATTACTTTGTTGGGCGATGCAAGCTTATTTAAAGATTATTTCAAAACAAATCTAAACGCATCAGATCAGCTTAAGATTGAGTCAATTCCTCTTGCATCAATTGCAACATCGGGGGTACTTAATCCAGCCAATGCTCAATATGTACTCAATCTTCTCAATCGAGCAAGTGATGCTTGTATTCAAGGAGAATTTGATGCAATGGTTACTGCGCCCGTTCAAAAGAGTTTAATCAATGGTGCGGGTATCCCTTTTACTGGACATACAGAGTATTTAGCGCAACGTTGCAATACACGGCATGTCGTTATGATGCTATGTGCTCCATTGCCTGCTGGTCTTTTAGGGATTAAATCTCAGAGGGACTTCAGAGTTGCTCTGGTTAGCACCCATCTTCCTTTGAAAGAGGTTTCTGTATCCCTTAGTTACGAGCTTTTGCTTGAAACAATTCAGATCGTAAATCAAGATTTACGTACAAAGTTTGCGATTGCTAAGCCGGTGATTCGGGTCGCCGGCTTAAATCCACATGCTGGAGAATCGGGTTATTTGGGGCGTGAAGAAATTGAGATGATTGCGCCTGCTATTGAGGATGCTAAACAGCAAGGTATAAGCGTTACCGGGCCGTATCCTGGGGATACCATGTTTGATGCCGCCGCACTAGAGCATGTTGATGCATTTATAGCGATGTATCACGATCAGGGATTGGCCCCGTTTAAATTTGTCACCTTTGGTGGCGGTGTAAATGTTACTTTGGGCCTGCCAATTATTCGTACCTCAGTAGACCATGGAACTGCATTGGATATCGCTGGACAAGGAATTGCTGACTCTGGCAGCATGCTTGAAGCTCTCCGATTAGCTTATACGCTCGCTCTCAATAAAAGAAGTATCAGCTAAGCAATGCATCGTGCACGCAAACGTTTTGGGCAAAATTTTTTGCAAGATGACGGAATTATTTATTCGATCGTAGCTTTAATTAATCCCGGCCCAGATATGCATGTGATTGAGATTGGCCCTGGGCTTGGCGCTTTAACCATGCCCTTACTCAGAAATCTTGATCAACTCGATCTTCTCGAAATTGACCGTGACTTAGTGGCTTATTGGAAGGAACAAAACCTCAATAACTTGACAGTCATCGAAGGCGATGCCTTACAGTTTAATTTTCTAGAGTGGGCTAAGAATCGCTCTAATAAAAAAGGGTTCTGTAAGGTAGTGGGTAATTTGCCTTACAACATCTCTTCGCCATTATTGTTCCACCTTGTTTCAGCCGCATCACAAATTGATGAACAAATATTCATGTTGCAAGCTGAAGTTGTTGAGCGGATGGTAGCAAAGGCGGGAAGCTCAGATTTCAGTAGGTTATCTGTGATGCTCCAAGCTCGCTACGATATGGAACTTGTTCTGGAAGTCCCACCTGAAGCCTTTGAACCAAAGCCAAAAGTGAATTCTGCGGTAGTTCGCATGATTCCACGCAAAGACTTTAATTTAAGTAATACTCAGTGGAGCGCTTTAGAGCAGGTAGTTGCTGCAGCCTTTTCTCAAAGAAGAAAAATGCTGCGTACTAATTTACAAGCGTTTGCAGAGAGATTAGGTTTGACTGAAATTGAGTTAAAAGCTAGAGCTCAGGATATTGCGGTAGAGCGCTATATTGATTGGGCTAAAGTTTTAGCCTCTTAGATATTGTTATTTATAAGCGCCTGGATCAATCATCCGCATTTCAGATTCGATCCAACCCTCAACTTCTTGTTGCAATTCTTCGCCTGACTTACCCTCAGAAACAATCGCTGGGCCAATAGAAAAGATCACTGTGCCAGGGCGCTTTAAAAAGCTGTTTTTCGGCCAGAAATTACCAGCATTATGTGCAATAGGGATGACTAATGCACCAGTAGCGCTTGCAAGGCGGGCACCACCTTTACGATAAGGTTTAGTTGAGCCCCGCGGTGTTCTAGTACCCTCTGGGAAAAGCATGATCCACTTGCCTTCGCTCAGGCGTTTGCGACCCTGGCTAGCAACTGAAAGCGCTGCTGTTTGTTTATTAGCACGATTAATGTGAATCATCTTAAGTAAAGCTAATGCCCAACCGAAAAATGGAATCCAAAGTAACTCGCGTTTAAAGACGAAGCAAAGCTGCTTAGGAAGAAGGGCAATATAAGCAATCGTTTCGTAAGCAGATTGATGTTTGCTAAGTATGACGACTGGTTGGTCTAGTACTGCGCGCATATGCTCCATGCCACGAATTTCATAGCAGATATTACATAGATGCCACAAAAGCCAAATAACCACTTTGTTCCAAAGGCCGATAAAGCTATAGCGGTTTTCTGAACTCAAAAAAGGAAATGCCAGCATGCATAACACTGACCAAATCGGGGTAAAGATGAGTAGAAATAAAGCAAAGAGGGTAGAGCGTAAATAAATCATTCTGTCTCTAAGCCTTGCTTTCTAGGAGTGCGTTTGCGAAGGCCATGAGATCGGCATGAATCTGTGTGCCTTCAGGTAAGTTGCCCTGTTCTATGGTTTTTTGACCTTTGCCAGTGAGAACTAAATGGGGTGAAGCACCTAGGGCAATACCAGCTTGTAGATCGCGCAAAGAATCGCCAACAATGGGAACACCTAAAAGGGGTTGAGTACTATCCAATTTTTTATAGCGTAAGGCAATCTCTTTAATGAGGCCAGGAGCAGGCTTGCGACAATCGCAGCCATGAGAATCTACATGTGGGCAAAAAAAGATGCTATCAATGTGACCGCCTAATGGCTGCAGGAGTTTATCCATCTTGGTGTGCATAGCATGCAAATCATTAATCGCAAAATAACCTCTGGATAAACCAGATTGATTGGTAGCAATGGCTATTTGATAGCCCGCTTGATTTAGTAGCGCTATTGCTTCTAAGCTACCGGGTAGCGGAATCCATTCATCAACAGATTTCACATAATCATCTCGGTCTTCATTGATCACGCCATCGCGATCAAGAATAATCAGTTTAGAAGAGCTCAGGCTCATGCTAATTTGCCGAGGTCGGCAACGAGATTCATTTTCTGGTGAAGTTGTTGCAGAAGAGCTAAGCGGTTATCGCGTAACTCTGGATTAGGATCCATCACCATTACGTCAGCAAAGAACTGATCAATCGGCGTACTCAGGGCAACCAGAGCTTTTAAGAGTTCAACAAATTGACGCTTTTCATAGGCAGCATTAAGCGCAGGGGCAATGCTTTCTAAAGCCTTTTGAAGACTGGCTTCCGCAGGGATTTGCAATAACTTACTAGAGCAGCTTGCTGGAATTGGCGTAGTTGTTTTCTTCAGAATATTGCTAATCCGTTTATTTGCGGCAGCAAGTTGAGCCGCTTCGGGTAAAGCATTAAATTCACGCAAAGCAGTTAAACGTTGAATTAAGTCATTAATTTGTGCGGGTTCTTGGCTAAGAACAGCATCTATTTCAGCGCTAGTAAATGACTTGCTGGCGACAGACTGATCACGGAGATAAGTACGTAAGCGATCGATGATGAATTCATAGATGGCAGCAGTATTTGCTTTTTCTTGCACATCTTTTTGAGGGAACTGTGAACGAGCTAACTCAATTAATTCAGGCAAACTCAAGGGGAGATTCTTTTCCAAGAGTAGACGGCAAATGCCTAAAGCATGACGACGTAGCGCATAGGGATCTTTATCGCCAGTGGGCGCTAGTCCAACACCCCAAATGCCAACAAGAGTTTCTAGCTTATCGGCAATAGCTAAGATTGTTCCGGTTACCGTCTGTGGCAAGGCATCACCCGCAAAGCGTGGCATATAGTGTTCACTGCAAGCGGCAGCAACTTCAGGATTTTCACCATCATGTATTGCGTAGTAGCGGCCCATGATGCCTTGCAGTTCTGGGAACTCGCCAACCATATCAGTTAATAAGTCAGTCTTGGCAATCTCTGCAGCACAACTTGCTAGCTTTTCGTCAGAATGAAGCTTTTTCGCAATACCTACAGCAAGACCTTGAACCCGCTTGGTACGCTCAAGCTGATTGCCTAATTGATTGTGATAAACCACCTTAGCAAGATCAGCAACACGGGAAGCTAAAGAACGTTTTTGATCTTGTTGGAAAAAGAAACGGGCATCCGCAAGGCGTGGACGTACAACCCTTTCATTACCAGAGATAATGGCGTCTGGTTTAGTAGTTTCAATATTAGAAACAATTAAAAAGCGATTACGTAATTTTCCTTGTTTATCAGTCAATGCAAAGTATTTTTGATTAGTCTGCATAGTCAAAATTAAGCATTCTTGCGGTACTTCCAAGAATTCTTGATCAAAGTGGCATTCGTAAATGGCTGGCCACTCAACCAAAGCAGTCACTTCATCCAACAAGCTATCAGGCATTAAGACGAGATCGCTACCGGCAGCCTTTAGAAGAGCCGTTTCAATTTGGGCTCTACGCTGATTAAAACCAGGAATTACCTTGGCTTTGATTTGCAATTCATTTTCATAGCTATCTGCAGTGACTATAGTGACATTGCCAGGCGCCAGGAAGCGATGCCCCTCTGTTTGGTTACCTGCATTAATACCTAAGCTACTAATGTTCAGAGTTTTATTACCGTGCAAAGCAATAATGCGGTGGGCTGGTCGTGCAAATTGAACATCGGCTAATTGACCATCTTTCTGTAACACTTGATAGTGCATCATTTTGGCAATTGGCAATTTACTAAGCGTTTGCTCAAGCGCTGTTTGTGCAGTGTGTTCTAGTGCTGCACCCTTGGCAATCACGTTAAGGTAGAGCGCTTCATTTTTACCTTCGCCAGATTTCTCAAGAGTGGTGATATCAATCTCACCATAGCCAAGTGCACCTAATTTTTTTAGCAAAGGCGGCGTCGCTTTTCCTTGGACATCAAAAGCAATGCTAGTCGGGAGTAGCTTTTCGCGTACTGGATAGTCGGGCGCTTGATCAAGAACATTGCTAATTTGAACTGCTAAGCGACGTGGTGTAGCAAAGCTGGTTGCTTGCGACGCTTCATTGACTAATCCAGCAGACTTCAAAGCAGCAAAGATGCCTTCACTAAAAGCATCACCTAAGCGACGTAGTGACTTAGGAGGCAATTCTTCGGTGAATACTTCAATTAATAAAGTAGCAGACTGAGAAGGTGAATTGGTTGTGCTCATAAATAAGTTACTGGCATCTGGAGCCTAAGCCTTAGCTTGGGGTTGACACATTGGGAAGCCTAGCTTTTCACGAGACTCAAAATAGGCTTGAGCTACTGAGCGAGAAAGGTTGCGAATACGGCCAATATAGGCTGCACGTTCAGTGACTGAAATAGCACCACGTGCATCTAGTAAATTGAAGGTATGTGCCGCCTTCAGAACCATCTCATAGGCTGGTAGAGCAAGCGGTACTTCCATCAAGCGTTTTGCTTCACTCTCATAATTTGTAAAGTTTGCAAATAGAAATTCAGTGTTTGAGTGTTCAAAGTTGTAGCAAGATTGCTCAACTTCATTTTGATGATACACATCACCATAAGAAATTCCGTCTGCCCAAACGAGGTCATAAACATTTGAGCAATTCTGGATATACATAGCCAAGCGTTCGATGCCGTAAGTAATTTCACCAAGCACTGGCTTGCAATCTAAGCCGCCTACTTGTTGGAAATAAGTGAACTGAGTTACCTCCATGCCGTTTAACCAAACCTCCCAACCTAAACCCCAAGCGCCTAGAGTGGGATTCTCCCAATCATCTTCTACAAAACGCACATCATTTTCTTTGAGATCAAGGCCTAATGCGGCCAGTGACCCAAGATAGAGTTCCAGAATATTTTCAGGGGCCGGCTTTAGAACAACTTGATACTGGTAGTAATGTTGTAGGCGGTTTGGATTCTCACCATAGCGACCATCTTTAGGTCGGCGGGACGGTTGTACATAAGCTGCTTTCCAAGGCTCTGGACCAATAGCGCGAAGAAAGGTTGCAGTATGCGATGTGCCTGCGCCAACCTCAAGGTCGATGGGCTGCAATAGGGCGCAACCTTGTTGGTCCCAATAATCTTGAAGTTTGAGAATGATTTGCTGAAAAGTAAGCATGATTAACCTGGCTAAGCCGTTGATTTTACATGGCTAGCAGGGTCTAGAGTCAAAAATGACTAAAAACGTCGATGACGAATCAGGCCCCAGATCAGCAGGAGGCAGGAAATGCTCAAAATTGGCAAATTACCCCAAATGACATAAGGCGTTTTACCTGCGTATGGCTGGACCTGGGCGCTTAAACTTGCTTGAGTAAATTCGGGGAGGGCTGCAAGTATCTTGCCATCGGCACCCAAGACTGCAGTAATGCCAGTGTTTGTAGCGCGTAGGGCTGGTAAACCTGTTTCAAGTGAGCGCATTTGGGATAAGCGCAATTGCTGTGTGGGGGCTTGTGATTGTCCAAACCAGGCAAGGTTGGTCATATTAATCAGCAAGTTAACGGGCGCTTCACTATTCTGAATGCGAGAAGCTAGCTCGCCACCAAATACGTCCTCATAACAAATCGTTATGGCAGCATAAATCGCAGGCCGATCTTTAAGTGCAATCTTAAAGGGCTCTTGCTGAAGGCTTCCTCTAGCGAAGTCGCTCATCGGTACGTTGAAGGCTTGGACAAACCACTGAAAGCCTGGTGGAATAAATTCACCAAATGGTACTAAGTGAGATTTATCGTATTGGTATGGAGCGGCATTTGGGGATAGGCCAGTTGCCCGGTTGGTGTACTGCAAGCCCTTACCAGTTCTTAATTCACCGATCAAACCAAGAAGAAGATTGCTTGAACTGCTATTTGAGAAATCTTGTAAGTAATTCATCAAGCCAACTGGAAGATTATTTTGAGGCCATGGAAATGCGGTTTCAGGAATGATGACAAGATCGGCCTTCTGTCTCTTGATTTCACTAGCGTAGAAATCAATTTGCCGGTTGATTTCTAGTGGATTGAATTTCAGGCTTTGCTCAAAATTCCCCTGTATTAGACGAATACTAATAGGCTCGCCGAGGGGTTGAGTAAAAGAAACAAATCCTGCTAACTGCGAAATCGTCAGGACAGCAGCAATGCTAATGAAACCAATTTTGAGGCGCTGTTTGAGTTGAAAAATTTCCCAAGAAGTCCAGATGACCAAAAAGGTGCATGCCAGCCCACCTAGGTAAGTCGCCATGGATGCAAAAGGCCCATTGACTTGTGTCTCTGCAAAACCCATCCATGGAAAGCCTGTAAATATTTCTTCGCGTAGGTATTCGCCGAGCACCCAACTAGAAGCTAACAATAGACCCGATACATAAGAGGATTTAAAGAGCCTTATTGATAAACAGGCTATAGAGAAATAGACAGCAACATACGTCGAGAGTAAAAAAACCGCCATGCAGGAGAGTAAAAAATTCATACCGCCTACATCATGTAGGCTGATATAGAGCCACCAAAGCCCCGCAACAAAGTAGCCAATACCAAATGTGAGGCTATAGAAAAAATACTGTTTGAGTGAGCAATCTTTTAGTAGGCTAAGTCGCCACCAAAGAATGCTGAGCAAGGGGATCTGTATCCAGCCACCATATGGCAGTTCGGCTGCTAAAGCAATGAGGGTACCTAAAACCGAAAGCGTGAAGAGTGCCAACGCATTTGCACTTCGATGGGCCTTACCAGAATGCAGATCAAACAAAGTGATTCTCAGTCCACGGTTTTGGGTATTTGACGTGCCAGCAAAATATGAACTTGCCTTGGGTCAGCGCGTAGCACTTCAAACTCAACACCATCCATTGTGATTAGCTCACCAATTTTTGGAACACGGCCGAGATGCTGAACTACGAGGCCGGCTACAGTTTCAATATCTTCCACTGCAAATTGAGTGCCGAGTGCTTCATTCAACTGCTCGAGTTCAGTAATACCTTTTACTCGGATATCACCGTTATCTAAGGAGATGATATTGTCAGCCTCTTCATCAATATCGTGCTCATCCTCAATATCACCAACAATTTGTTCAAGCACATCCTCGATGGTAATAATGCCGGCTATGCCACTATATTCATCGACCACAACTGCTAAATGATTGCGGTTATCTTTGAAGTCACGCAAGAGAACACTCAAGCGCTTTGATTCAGGAATGAAGACCGCTGGACGAAGCCAGTCACGCACTTGGAAATCTTTTTCTGTGGCATGTCGGAGTAAATCTTTAGCTAATAGAATGCCAATGACGTTATCACGACTGCCCTCAAATACTGGAAAGCGGGAGTGGGCTGCTTCAATAACGGTTTTAATCAAATCACCAAGAGGTAGGTTGATATCGATCCAATCGATTTGAGCACGAGGTACCAAGATATCGCGGGCACAGAGTTGACCCACTTGAAATACACCCTCGATCATCGAGAGTGCATCAGCATCAATAAGACCTTCAGTTTGTGCTTCACGAAGTGTGGCAATTAACTCTTGGCGTCGCTCACTGGGTTTGGTTGGTGATGGCGATAAAAAATCAGCTAAGCGATCTAAGAGGGATTTATTGGGGTCGGGCATGTAGCAAGAATAGCGTAGAAATAAGTTAAATCAATGAATCTGCATCAGATCATGAATTATTGGTCTAGATAGGGGTTGGTAAAGCCTAGTTGATGCAATATTTTGATCTCAAGCGCCTCCATCTTTTCGGCATCCTTTTTAATCTCATGGTCATATGCTTGAGCATGGAGGCAGCCGTGCACGATCAAGTGAGCCAAATGGGCTTTCAGAGACTTACTCTGCTCTTTTGCTTCTTTTTGAATGACAGGCAGGCAAAAAATAATGTCTGCAGAAAAACTATTGTTAGAAAGCTCATACGGAAAAGTGAGGACATTGGTTGCGTAATCTTTTTTGCGAAAAGCAAGATTAATTTTTTTTCCTTCTGCAGCATTCACAAAACGTAGTGTTAGTGAGCCGCCATGGTCTGTTGTAGCCTTCACCCATTTTTTGATCAAGGCAGCAGAGGTGGCTTTAGATACAGTAGCTTCAATAGTTGGACTTGCATACTGAAGATCAATGGTAAGTTTAGTGAGTATGGACTTCAACTAATTCGCCTCTTAAGGTGTAATTTAGTACTTCAGTAATGCGAATATCAACCATCTGCCCGATCAGCGATTCAATTGCTTGGTCGGGCGCTGTGAAATGCACAACGCGATTATTCTCAGCGCGACCTTGTAAGTTGATGCCATCCTTAGCTAAGCCTTCAATCAACACCCTCTCGGTATTGCCCAGCATGTTTTGGCTGATTTGATTTGCCTGACTTTCAACAACTGCTAATAGCGTTTGTAAGCGCTTTAGTTTCGTTTCGTATGGAGTGTCATCAGTGAGATTGGCTGCTGGGGTTCCTGGGCGCGGACTAAAGATAAAGCAAAAACTATTGTCGAACTCCAGCTCGCGAACCATCTTCAAGAGCTTTTCAAAGTCAGCTTCAGTCTCGCCCGGAAAGCCCACAATAAAATCGCTCGACAAGGTCAAATCAGGTCGCACAGCTCTCATTTTGCGAATGATGCTTTTGTATTCCAATGCGGTATAGCCCCGTTTCATAGCAGATAGTACCGAGTCAGATCCATGCTGAACTGGTAGATGTAGATGACTTACTAGCTTGGGTACTTTGGCATACACATCTATTAGGCGTTGGGTGAATTCTTTGGGGTGGCTAGTGGTGAAGCGAATGCGCTCAACCCCAGGAATATCAGCAATGTATTCAATCAGTAAAGCAAAGTCGGCGATCTCATCTGTACCACCCATTTTGCCAAGATAGGCGTTGACGTTTTGACCAAGCAAAACAATCTCTTTGACTCCCTTGTTAGCAAGTCCTGCAACCTCTGTAAGAACATCATCAAACGGTCTTGATACTTCTTCCCCACGTGTATAAGGAACTACGCAATAGCTACAGTACTTGGAGCAGCCTTCCATAATAGAGACATAGGCAGACCCTCGTGTTTGGCGCGATGCCGGCAGATGATCAAACTTTTCAATTTCAGGAAAAGAGATGTCGACCTGAGAGATGCCAGTCTTGCGACGTTGTGCAAGCAGGTCAGGTAAGCGGTGCAATGTTTGCGGCCCAAAGACTACGTCAACATAGGGCGCGCGACTGACAATTTGTTGCCCTTCTTGACTTGCTACACAACCACCAACACCAATCAATAAATGAGGCTTAGTTTTTTTAAGTTCACGTAAACGCCCTAGGTCGGAGAAGACTTTATCTTCGGCCTTTTCTCGAATGGAACAAGTATTGAGAAGAACGACATCTGCATCTTCTGGGCTATCAGTCATGACCATGCCTTCGTCGGCATGTAAGAGGTCGGCCATCTTACCCGAGTCATACTCGTTCATTTGACAACCAAAAGTTTTGATATAGAGCTTTTTCATATGCCGTTCTCAGGTTTATAACTGGGGGCGAAGCTCAGATTTTACCGTCTATATGAGTCGATAAGCCAAAATTGCTACTACTGTTGGTGGCAGTGCGGCTATTAGGAGATAAAGGGCTGATACAGCCCCATTTGGAAAGTGTTGCCGCAAGATGGCAATACCTGCTGGGTTGGGTGCATTGGCAATAACAGTCAATCCTCCACCAGCAACTGCCCCACCCACTAAAGCCAGCTTGAACTCTAAGGAAGTATCTGTGACCAAGGATCCCAAATACGTTAGCGCTGCATTATCTGTAATCGCCGTTAGTGCCAGGCTGCCATAAAAGACTGCAGTTGGACTCATCTTTTCAAGAATCGGTTGTAGCCACCATCCTTGCAATGCGCCTAAGACTACTAAGCCGGCCAAGAAGAAGCCAACCAATAAGGCCTCTTTCAGAATCAGTGGATTTTGATGTTTAGGGTATGCAGTAGTGTAGCCAATGAAGAACAGTAATATCCACATAAAGATAACCGGGTCGTGAGCAAACACCACAACACCAAGCAGGAATAGTAAGTGCATGAAGACTACTGCGAGAGAAATTTTTGCTTGCTTAGCCCCTGGATCTGGCTCAACGAGCTGACGATGAAATAGCGATGTAGCCCCAAGTGCATTAACAAAGATTGCGATGCATGATTCAATGCCAAAGTTAGAAAACATGAACGCTGAGCTCCAACCCCAAGTTGAGGCAACCATGAGAACTGGTGGTGCAGCGAAGTTGGTTAAGGTTCCACCAATAGAGACGTTGACAAAGAGCACACCCAGCGTGCCAAACAGCAATGCCTTTGAACACTGGTGTCGATAGACTAAATCACGTAACAAAAATGCAGCCAATGTCATGGCTGCAGGCTCTGTAATGAGGGATCCTAACAAAGGCGTGATTGATAGTGTCAAGAAATATAAAGAAGGCGCACTTCTAATGCGCAAAATGAGCTGTAGCCCTTTCGCCAGCAGATACAAAACTTCAGTAGAGATAAATAGAATTGGCTTACTGCCTGCCACAATCATGATGGCAAAAACGAAGAGGGGTTCTGTAAAGTTACGCTTTGCTAAAAAAGCTCTTGCAGTATCCAAATCATCAATAAAACAAATGAAGATGATCAGGATTGCTGCCCAAAAGCCAAAAACAATTTCAACTTCCCCCAGTAGATGCCAAAGGCCGGCATGAGACCGTGAATGTTTGGCTAGAGTCTCAAAGTAAGCAGTGCAAAAAGTATGTAAAACTGCAATGGCGAAAATAATACTGGCGCCGAGTTCTGTAGGGGTAAAGTTCATAGCAGGATGGTAGCAGGTGATTGAATACTCTAAGACATTGTCACTTTAGGGGGTTTTGGTGAAATTAAAGATTGGCTATAAAGAGCTCATTGCCCACGCAATGGCACAAATTGAAACAGTTTCCCTGGAAAAAGCGCAAGACTTACTAGGCGATGGCGAGACTGTTTTTATTGATATTCGTGATGTTCGAGAATTAGAGCGCGAAGGTATGATTCCAAATGCAATGCATGCTCCCAGGGGGATGTTGGAATTTTGGGTTGACCCTGATAGCCCTTATTACAAGCCGATCTTTGGCGAAGGCAGGCGTTTAGTTCTTTATTGCGCTTCTGCTTGGCGTTCTGCCTTGGCGACTGAGACCTTACAAAGAATGGGGGTGCCTAATGTATCTCATCTAGAGGGCGGGTTTAGTGCCTGGAAAAAAGCTCAGCTACCCACAGTTGATAAAGCGAGTAAACCCTAAACAGCATTATTGAATTCAATTGAGGTCATTATGAGAAAAGTAGAGTCACAGTTTGGCGAAGGTCCACTCCAGCAAAAGTTAAGTGCGGGCGATTTACATTTTTTATCTGATGCAGAAGTTAGCAAGGGTGGTGGCGGAACTGGGCCTAGTCCACATGAATATTTAGGCGCTGCTTTAGCGGCCTGTACAAGCATGACCCTAAAGATGTATGCCAGTCATAAAGCAATGAGTTTAGAGAATGCTATCGTGATTGTGGATATTGAGCGGGCAGATGATGTCGAAAAATTTACGCGCGATATTCAGTTGATTGGCAATTTAAGCGCAGCAGAAAAAGAGCGCTTGATGGAGATTGCCAATAAGTGCCCTATACATAAAGCTTTAACGGGACAGATCCAAATAAAAACCCAGCTAGTAAATTAATACAAGCTGGGTTGTTTGCTGCACTAGGACTAGTATTAGTTTGGTGCTTTTGCTGGCTGATTATTTTTTCCTGCCTTGTAGCCGGAGTTATATTCTGAAGCTTGCTCTTTCTTGTAGGCATCGTATACATAACCAGAGGCTGCGCCAACAGCTGCGCCGCCAACTGCACCCCAAATAGGATTGCCGTGGAAAATAGCAGTGCCGACTGCACCAGCAGCTGCGCCGATGCTTGCACCTGAAAGTGTGCGTTGCTCTGTATTGCTCATATTTGAGCAGCCAACAATTGCAAGAGTTGCTACCGTAATCGCGATAATTTTTTTCATATCAACTGATCCTTTAAATATATTTTGAGTTTGCTAGCTTGTGTGAATTACTTGCTGGCGCAAGGAAAGCGTGTGGCCATAAAGCCTAAAAACACACCTGAAGCTGGTTTATCAGCTACTTGTTGATTCGATTGTGCAAACTTTACAAAATCACCGATCACTTCATCGCGCGCAGGAGCAGGTTGCTTAACGCAAATAAATGGTTTGGCACGTTGTGGGTGACGTGTTGCTAAATAGGTTTCATATATAGCAGTCGTAAATCCTATGCAAAAACTACGGGATTCTGGACTGGCGGGGAGTTTGCAAGCATTGACTAATTCTTGGGTACTCAGCACTTTGATGGTTTCTTGCGCCTGAACTAGGCCAGAAAATGCTGAAAAAGCTGCCAAAAAAATAAGGAATTTCTTCATTGGTTCCCCCTAAGGTGTATGAAAATCCATCATAAACCATATATTAGGCATATTGGCGCACTAAATAGGTGCATTCAGCACTTATTTGGGATTATCTTTTCCCCATAATGATGCAAAAAATAAGAGGGGAAATTTCATGGAAATTTTGAAAACAGGTAGTGACGCTTTATTTATATTGCTCGGCGCGATCATGGTTCTTGCCATGCATGCTGGTTTTGCTTTCCTGGAACTAGGCACTGTTCGTAAAAAGAACCAAGTCAATGCGCTGGTCAAAATCTTGGTGGACTTTGCAGTTTCAACTATTGCCTATTTTTTCATTGGATACAGCATTGCTTATGGAGTGAGCTTTTTCTCCGGCGCGGAATTACTGGCTGAGAAAAATGGTTATGAGTTAGTGAAGTTTTTCTTCTTACTCACTTTTGCTGCTGCTATTCCTGCGATTGTTTCTGGTGGTATTGCGGAGCGCGCTAAATTCAACCCACAACTCATTGCAACATTTGTCTTGGTTGGTTTTGTTTATCCCTTCTTTGAAGGTATCGCATGGAATCAGCACTACGGTATTCAGGCATGGATCAAAGGTTTGACAGGCGAAGAGTTTCATGATTTTGCTGGTTCAGTAGTGGTCCATGCCGTAGGCGGTTGGATTGCTTTGCCAGCAGTTATTCTCTTGGGGGCTCGTCGTGGGCGCTATACCAAAGAGGGCCAGATTTCTGCGCATCCACCTTCAAGCATTCCATTTCTTGCTTTAGGTGCATGGATTCTTGCGGTAGGTTGGTTTGGTTTTAACGTGATGAGCGCGCAGACGATTGATAAGATTAGTGGCTTAGTCGCTATGAACTCTTTGATGGCGATGGTCGGCGGTACACTCGCAGCCTGGGTAGTTGGTCGCAACGATCCGGGTTTTGTATATAACGGTCCTCTTGCGGGTTTAGTTGCTGTTTGTGCAGGATCTGATTTGATGCATCCGATCGGCGCATTATTCGTTGGCGTAGTGGCGGGCGCATTGTTTGTTTATATGTTTACCTTGGTGCAAAACCGCTGGAAAATTGATGATGTTCTGGGCGTTTGGCCGCTACATGGCCTGTGCGGTCTCTGGGGTGGATTAGCTGCCGGTATTTTTGGAGCGAAAGCGCTGGGTGGTATCGGTGGCGTCACCTTTACAGGCCAGCTGATTGGTAGTGCGCTTGGCGTGGGTATTGCCTTAATTGGCGGATTTGTAGTCTACGGAACACTGAAGGCAGTACTCGGCATTCGGATGTCCCAGGAGGAGGAATATGAGGGCGCTGACTTAAGTGTGCATCGCATTTCTTCTACCCCAGATCGTGAGCCTAACTGGTAGTTTTCAGTCTTTCTATATAGCGTGATTCATACCTATAATGAGTCATGGCTATATTTGAACTAGACGGAAATGCTCCCCAGTTGTCTGAGGGCGCTTGGGTTGCCCAGAGCGCTGAGGTGATCGGCAAAGTAGAGCTCCATAAAAATGCGAGCATCTGGCCGAAAGTCGTTATCCGTGCTGATAACGATCTCATTCAAATTGGTGAAGGTAGTAACGTACAGGATGCATCGGTTCTGCATACCGATCCTGGTTTCCCGCTCATCATTGGTAAGAACGTTACAGTGGGGCATCAAGTTATGCTCCATGGTTGCTGTATCGGTGACGGAAGTCTGATTGGTATTGGCGCAGTGATCTTGAAT
>CANFRA010000014.1 GCA_947449305.1 Burkholderiaceae bacterium | reverse complement strand
GTGAGCCTAACTGGTAGTTTTCAGTCTTTCTATATAGCCTGATTCATACCTATAATGAGTCATGGCTATATTTGAACTAGACGGAAATGCTCCCCAGTTGTCTGAGGGCGCTTGGGTTGCCCAGAGCGCTGAGGTGATCGGCAAAGTAGAGCTCCATAAAAATGCGAGCATCTGGCCAAAAGTCGTTATCCGTGCTGATAACGATCTCATTCAAATTGGTGAAGGCAGTAACGTACAGGATGCATCAGTTCTGCATACCGATCCTGGTTTCCCGCTCATCATTGGTAAGAACGTTACAGTGGGGCATCAAGTTATGCTCCATGGTTGCTGTATCGGTGACGGAAGTCTGATTGGTATTGGCGCAGTGATCTTGAATGGCGCCAAGATTGGTAAAAACTGTTTGGTTGGAGCTGGAGCTCTAGTGACCGAGGGTAAAGAGTTTCCAGAGGGCTCCATGATTATTGGCTCACCCGCTAAGGCAGTAAAAACATTAAGCCCGGAGCAAATCGCTGGTATCGAGGATATTGCTGGACGCTATATTAAGAATGCGCAGCGTTACATCAAGACGCTTAAAAAGATTTCTGAATAATTGATTGGATGCTCACGGGTTTAGAGTGAGCACCTATCTCCGAATCAATTAAAACTAGCCTCTACCAACAAAAGGCATTTTAGTGGCCATGATGGTCATCGATAAAATATTACTTTCTAGAGGAAGTTGCGCCATATGCAAAACGGCCTCTCCAACATGCTCTACATCCATGCGCGGTTCAACCTTAATAGATTGATCGGCCTGCATAATCCCAGCAGCCATGCGCTCTGTCATTTCTGTTGCCGCATTACCAATATCAATTTGTCCGCAGGCAATATTAAATGGACGGCCATCTAGCGCAATCGTTTTTGTCAAACCGCTAATTCCATGTTTAGTAGCAGAGTAGGGGGCTGACATAGGTCTTGGTGCATGCGCAGAGATTGAACCGTTATTGATAATTCTGCCGCCTTGTGGAGATTGTGCTTTCATCATCCGAATAGCTTCTTGGGAGCATAAGAAGGCGCCACAGAGATTTGAATTCACAACATTCATCCACTGCTCGTACGTCAAGTCTTCCATCGGAATCGCGGGCGCACCAATGCCTGCATTATTAAACAATACGTCGATACGTCCAAAGCGTTCCTTTAGTGCTGCAAATAATTTCTTTACTTGCTCTGGTTTACCAACATCACAGGTAACTGCTAGGCAGCTCTCATTGTTTCCGCCGATATCGATAATTGCTTTTTCTAGTTTCTCCAGATTGCGCCCAGTTAGTACGACTTGATAGCCGCCCTTGAGAAGTGCCTTAGCTGCTGCTCTTCCAATCCCTACTCCGGCTCCAGTGACGAGCGCTACCTTATTATTTGTTTGTGGCATTGCTTTCTTTCTAATAAATGTCTCAGATAACTTCTATATTGCCCAATATTTACTTAGGTAATGGTAAAGCAGTTTTATAGCGCACTTGCTTTAAAGCAAAGCTAGACCGAATTTTTTCAATTCCAGGTATTGGTGTGAGTTGCTCCAGGATAAATTTTTCCAGCGCACCCATATCAGCTACAGCCACCCGAATCAGGTAGTCGCTATCACCAGTCATGAGATAGCACTCCATCACTTCATCGTGCTCAGAGATGCGATGTTCAAATTGTGCCAAGGCCTCTTTAGATTGCTCTTTAAGGCTAATCGAGATGAAAACATTTAAGCCAAGCCCCAAAATCTTAGGGTCTGCTAGTGCAACATAGTTGCGGATAACGCCCTTATCTTTGAGTGCCTTCACCCGCATCAAACAGGGTGAAGGTGATAAGTGAACCCGCTTAGCTAGCTCCACATTGCTATGGGAACTGTCATTTTGTAGTTCGTTTAATATTCTGATATCTATCATATCTAGTTTCATAAAATTCCTTAAAAATTAAATATATCAGCATATTATGCTGAAAATTATGGTTTATAACCAATAATTAGCATCCTATTTTGACTGTAATCCCACAAAATAATGCCTTAGGTACAGCCGTCAATTTTTGGAGGGGTTGTGAGTGTTGATATTGCGTTTCCAGAGGTCCAAATGGATCCAGTCATGATGGGGTCTGAGTGCTGGGCTGGCCCCTCGACCAGAAAATTTGCCCGTGAATTTGGTGTTGATATTAGGCAGGTTCAAGGCAGCGGCCAAAGAGGCCGAGTTACCAAAGAAGATATTGGGCAATTTATCAAGCGCTCAATGTTGGCAAAAGAAAGTTCTCCCCAAGTACCGCAGAGTAATGTCGGCATTGATCTATTGCCTTGGCCTAAGGTGGACTTTACAAAGTTTGGAGAAATAGAGCGTCAAGCACGCAGCCGAATTCAGAAAGTTTCAGCCGCTAATCTAGCGCGCAACTGGGTAATGATTCCAGCGGTAACTTATCACGATGATGCTGATATCACTGAGCTTGAAGAGTTTCGTGCTCAGTTGAATCAAGAAAATAAAAAAGAAGAGGTAAAGATTACCTTATTAGCATTCTTGATTAAGGCTGCGGTTGCTGCGCTCAAGAAGTATCCAACATTTAATTCCTCTCTTGATGGTGAAGATCTCATCTTAAAAAAATATTTCCATATTGGGTTTGCCGTAGATACCAAGAGCGGCTTAGTCGTTCCAGTGATTCGGGATGTGGATCAGAAAGGCATTCGAGAGATTGCGGCAGAAACTGCTGCGCTAGCCATGCTGGCTCGCGAGGGAAGGCTAAAACCCGATCAGATGCAGGGCGCGAGTTTTACGATCTCTTCTTTAGGTGGAATTGGCGGCACCTACTGTGCCCCGATTGTGAATGCACCAGAGGTGGCTATTCTGGCAGTCAATAAGTCTGCTATGAAGCCAGTTTGGGATGGCACACAATTTGTTCCGCGCCTCATCTGCCCGCTTTCAATGACTGCCGATCATCGCGTTATTGATGGCGCATTAGCAACCCATTTCACTCACTATCTGACCCAGCTATTGGGTGACTTTCGTAAAGTCATGTTGTGAATTTAAAGCATAAAAAGACACAAAGGAATTTTTCATGAACGCTCCCGACATTAAAAAGTATTTAAATCTTGAGCACGTTGATACCGACCCTGCAGAAACTGCAGAGTGGAACGAGGCATTTATGGACTTGCTAGCCTCGGGCGATAGTGCACGGGCTAAATTCATTTTGGATAGTTTGCTAAAGCTAGCCAATAAAAATCAAATCAATTGGGTGCCGGACTTAGTGACCCCTTATGTCAATTCAATCCCAGTGGATGAGCAGCCCCCATTTCCTGGAGACCTAGCGATTGAAGAAAAACTCGCATCTCTGATGAGGTGGAATGCGCTCGCCATGGTCGCAAAAGCAAATGAAGCCTATGGGGAGTTGGGCGGTCATATTGCTAGCTATGCAAGCGCAGCAGATTTATTTGAAGTGGGCTTCAATCATTTTTTCCGAGCAAGAACTGAGGGTGGAGATGCTAAAGAGCGCGGAGACTTGGTTTTCTTTCAGCCTCATAGCGCTCCTGGGGTCTATGCCCGTGCTTATCTGGAGGGGAGACTTACAGAGAATGATCTGTTGCATTACAGGCGTGAAATTACTGCACCTGAATCTGGAGCCAGGGGCTTATCAAGTTATCCACATCCTTGGTTAATGCCTGATTTTTGGCAGTTCCCAACCGGCTCAATGGGAATTGGACCAATCAGTTCTATTTACCATGCACGCTTTATGCGCTATCTGAGTGATCGCAAGTTATTGGATTGCTCCACCAGAAAAGTTTGGGGTGTATTTGGTGATGGTGAGATGGATGAGCCAGAGAGTATGAGCGCCCTGACATTGGCGTCTAGAGAAAAGCTGGATAACTTAGTTTGGGTAGTCAATTGCAACTTGCAACGCTTAGATGGACCAGTGCGTGGCAATGGAAGAATTATTGATGAGCTCGAAAAACTCTTTAGAGGTTCTGGTTGGAATGTCATTAAGTTGGTATGGGGCAGCGATTGGGATGGGCTATTTGCCAGAGACACTACAGGAGCGCTAGTAAAGGCGTTTGCTCAAACTGTTGATGGACAAATGCAAACCTTTGCTGCCAAAGACGGCAGCTTTAACCGTAAAAATTTCTTTGGTCAAAATGAAGAGTTAGCGCGCCTTGCTCAGGGGATGACCGATGAGCAAATTGATCGGCTCAAAAGGGGAGGTCATGATTTAGTCAAAATTCATGCAGCCTATCAAGCTGCTGCTAATCATGTAGGTCAGCCAACGGTGATCTTGGCGCATACTAAAAAAGGCTATGGCATGGGTAATGCTGGCCAAGGAAAAATGACCACCCATAGTCAGAAAAAGTTAGATGACGAAGCATTGATTGCCTATCGCAATCGATTTAATTTGCCCTTAACAGATGAGCAGGCTACTAACCTTACCTTCTTTAGGCCTGATGAAAATAGTGAAGAGCTGAAGTATTTAAAAGAACAACGTACTAAGCTTGGCGGTCAGCTACCTAAGCGTTATTCAGAATGTGACAAATTAAATGTCCCCGATATTGCTTCTTATGCAGCTTTTGCAATCAAAGCTGAATCAAAAGAGATGTCGACGACGATGGCTTTTGTCCGCATGCTTGGAAATTTGCTTAAAGATAAAGCGCTTGGGCCTAGAGTTGTACCTATTGTGGCTGATGAAGCGCGGACATTTGGGATGGCCAATTTATTTAAGCAGGTTGGCATTTACTCAAGCGTAGGTCAGCGCTATGAACCAGAAGATATTGGATCGGTACTGAGCTATCGCGAAGCATTAGATGGACAAATTCTGGAAGAGGGTATTAGTGAGGCGGGCGCCATTGCAAGCTGGACTGCTGCGGCAACTAGCTATAGCGTGCACGGCATCGCAATGCTACCTTTCTATATCTATTATTCGATGTTTGGCTTTCAGCGTATTGGGGATGCTATTTGGGCGGCCGCCGATCAGCGCGCTAGAGGATTTTTATTAGGAGCAACCTCGGGTAGAACAACATTGGGGGGTGAAGGTTTACAGCACCAAGATGGCAGCAGCCAGCTTGTTGCTGGAACTATTCCCAATTGCAAGGCATACGACCCTGCTTTTGCAGGCGAGTTAGCGGTGATTGTGGATCAAGGTATGCGTGATATGTTGGTTGATCAAAAAGATTTGTTTTATTACATCACGCTCATGAATGAAAACTATTCCCAGCCTGATTTACCTGAGAATGCAGCGCAGGGTGTAATTCGTGGCTGCTATAAATTAAAGACGGTAAAAGCTAGCAATGGGGATGGCAAACCTTGTATGACTTTGCTGGGTTCCGGCGCCATCATGACCGAAGTGCTGAAGGCGGCAGATATGCTTGCCGATGCTGGCATCAATGTCGATATCTTTAGTGTGACCAGTTGGAGTGAATTATCGAGAGATGGCAAGGCGAAAGAGCAAGCAAGGCTTTCCGGTGAGACTGGCAACGAACAAGCGTTTATTAGCCAAACACTTACTGAGGGCCGTGGCCCGATTGTGGCCGCTACAGACTACGTGCATGCGCTCCCAGAAAGTATTCGTGCCTATATTCCTGAAGGCAGACGATACATTACGCTCGGCACTGATGGTTTCGGCAGAAGTGACACGAGAGCAGCATTGCGTGAATATTTTGGCGTCAATGCAGGCAGCATTTATAAGGTAGCAAAAGAATCATTGAAAAAATGATCTTTTCTCTTGATGCCTTATGATCTTCCCACTATTACCTATTACTTAATACCGAATTAACTGGAGATTTTTAGATGTCCCTTATTCAAAAGCTCAAAACACGTGCTGCGAACAATAACCCCGTGCGTGTGGGCATCATTGGCGCAGGCAAATTTGGTTCTATGTATCTCTCGCAAGTACCGCGAACTCCAGGCATTCATTTAGTTGCAGTTGCTGATTTATCTCCCGCGCGGGCCAAAGAATCGCTCGCTCGCGTAGGTTGGGATGCACCTCGTTATGGCGCTACTTCGCTACAAGATGCAGCGAAGTCAGGCACCACTTTTGTGACTGACGATGCAGAAAGAATGATTGCTAGTGAACACATCGATATTGTGATCGACTCTACAGGCAGCCCAGCAGCAGGGATTCGTCATGCATTAATGTGTTTTGATCATCGCAAGCACATCATTATGGTGAACGTCGAGGCAGATGTTTTGGCTGGGCCCTTGCTTGCGCGTAAGGCGGCAGAGGCTGGCGTGATTTATTCAATGGCCTCAGGCGATCAGCCTGCTCTCATTGCAGAATTAGTAGATTGGGCACGAACTATTGGCTTAGAAGTGGTATGTGCTGGTAAGGGCACTAAATATTTGCCCATCTATCACCAGTCGACGCCGGATACGGTTTGGGGTCACTATGGTTTTTCTGAGGAGCAGGTTGCAGGTGGCGACTTTAATGCACAAATGTTCAATTCATTTTTAGATGGAACTAAGTCAGCCCTCGAAATGGCTGCAGTATCAAATGCTTGCGACTTAATCCCCCCTACTAATGGCTTAGAGTTTCCACCTTGTGGGGTAGATGACTTACCGCATATCTTCCGACCAGTAGCTGAGGGCGGCATTTTGAAGCAAAAGGGAACCGTTGAAGTAGTGTCTTCAGTTGAGCGAGATGGACGTCCGGTATTTAGAGATTTACGTTGGGGTGTTTTTGCAGTATTTGAAGCACCGAGTCAATATGTGATTGATTGCTTTTCACAATACGGCCTAAAAACAGATAGCACTGGTAAATATGCAGCGATGTATAAGCCTTACCACTTGATCGGTTTAGAGCTAGGCATCTCAGTGGCAAGTATTGCTGTGCGAGGAGAGGCTACAGGCGCAACTGGAGATTGGAAGGGCGACGTGGTGGCCACTGCTAAGCGCACACTCAAGTCAGGTGAGAAATTAGACGGAGAGGGTGGCTTTACTATTTACGGAAAACTCATGACTGCTGCTGACTCTCTGAAGCTCGGAGCTCTACCTATTGGTTTAGCGCACAACATGGTGCTTAATAAAGATATTCCAGCTGGCAAACCCGTGTGCTGGAGTGATGTGGATTATGACGCCACTTTGCAGGCAATTCAGTTTCGACGCGAAATGGAAAAATTCTTTCGCCAATAAAACATATCCTTGATTTAGTTTGCAGCCACTCCTGCTTTTAAGCATAGCCATTCTTTAAACAGTTTAATTTTTTGACTATTTTTAGCATTCGACCGATAAGATAAAAAATGAGTCTTATCGGTAGTAGGTAAAAAGATCCCTTTACCAAGTTCTACCAACTCTCCGCGCGAAATTTCTCTTTCCGCAAAGCGTGCGCTCTCAAGTACGGCACCTATGCCATCAACGGCGGCTGATACTGATAGGGCTGCACGATCAAATGACATCTTGCGGGTTGATGGATTTTTCAAATGGTTGATCTCAAACCATTGCTCCCAGGTATGGAGATTTAAGGAGGACTCAATGAGCATGAGTCTACTCATCAGCTCTTCTACCGGAATACTAGCGTCAATGAGCTCAGGTGCGCATAGTGGAAGAATTTTTTCTTCACCCAAAGACATAGAGGTGATACCAGGCCCTTCATGGGTAAATTGATAAGAGATCGCAATATCAATTTCTTGATTGCGCAAAAGATCAATTGGCTCTGCTCCAGAAGTGAGGCGAATGGTGATATCAGGATTATTTTTTATGAACTCAGGCAGTCTTGGGCTGAGCCACTTTGCAGCAAAACTGGGTGAGCAGTGTAGGGCAAGAACTTGTGAGCTTGGAGCAAGGGTGACTTCATTGCATGCCGCCTCAATGACATCAAACACCCTAGAAAGAGAGTCCAATAAACGTCGTCCTTCTGAGGTTGGCTCTACTTTGCGGTTCTTTCGCAAAAATAGCGGCTTAGCAAAATAATCTTCAAGCTCTTTAATTTGGTGGCTAATGGCCGACTGAGTGAGGTGTAGCTCTTGAGCGGCCAAGGTAAAGCTTTCGAGGCGGGCAGCAGCCTCAAAAGCCCGCAAAAGAACATAACTTGGCATTTTTCTCATGTAAATATAATATACATGAATTTCATTCATCTATCTATGAATAGTTATCGTTTGTCAAAACCCTTGGGAAAGCCGATGATTACGGCTTAGTTATCTTTTGAGTTTTCTCAAAACACCAAATTCGCTTCACTTAAAAAAAGGAATTCACATGGCTGCAGTAATGGAAAAAGAACGTAAATTGGACTTGGGCGATAGAGAGTCAATTTATCAACCTGAAGACAAATCCCAGATTTTTCCCTACCAGCCAAAGTTTAATAATTTTGCTGAGGAGCGTCAGCATCTCAAGGAGCGATTGGTTGCTGCATGCAGAGCATTTGCTCTAGAAAAATTTGACTATGGATTTGCGGGACATTTAACGGTTCGCGATCCAGAGCATCCAAATCTGTATTGGACTAATCCAATGGCAGTGCACTTTGATCAAGTGAAAGTGTCAAACTTAATCTTGGCCGACCATGAAGGCAATATTTTGGAAGGTAAGCATGCATTGAATCGCGCGGGATTTGTGTTGCACGCAGCAGTTCATGAAAAACATCCTGATATCGTAGCTATGTGTCATGCACATACAGTCTATGGAACAGCATTTGCAGCACTAGGTAAACCATTAGATCCAATCTCTCAAGATGCCGCAGCATTCTTTGAGGACCATATGGTTTTAGCAGAACAAGCTGGTCAAGTAGCAGTTGAGGATAATTCAGGTTACAACGTAGCAGGTTCATTGAAAAAAGTGAAAGCGATTATTCACCGCAATCATGGTTTATTAACAGTCAGTCGTCATAGTATTGAGGCTGCAGCATTCTGGTTTATTGCTTTAGAGCGTTGTTGCAAACAGCAAATGATGGTTGAGGCTACGGGTATTAAGCCTGTGTTGTTAACACCAGAAACCGCGCGTTATAGCCGTGAACACGTGGGCAGCGAGTATATTGGTTGGTTACATTTCCAGCCAATCTGGGGTTATCTAAAAGAAAACCAGCCAGATATGTTTGAGTAATTGAATAGTTTTAGATATAGCTAGTTAATCCACAGGAGCAGCATCAATGACAAGTAAACAGGAACAAGCGGAGAAAAAGGTCGGCGCATCGGCAGGATCCACAACGCCTAAGAAATTAGTTCCTTATGGTGGCTACTACACCAATAAAGTGCCAGGACATGATCCTGAGCTCACAGAGGTTGGCCCTGGCACACCAACAGGCGAGTACATGCGCGGCTTTTGGCATCCAGTTTGCATGTCAATTGAACTAACCGACACACCAAAATTTTTAACTATCCTGTGTGAAGAGTTGGTAGCGTTTCGTGATGGTAGTGGCCGCATTGGCGTATTACATGCACACTGCGTTCATCGTGGTGCTTCACTAGAGTACGGACAGATTCAAGAGCATGGCATTAAGTGTTGTTATCACGGCATGGTATTTGATGTAGATGGCACTTGTTTGAATGCACCATTTCCCAAAGGTGAAGAAGCAGAAGCAAAAAAATATGCCTGCTCCATTCAACAGGGCGCCTATAAAGCTTTCGAAAGAAATGGCTTAGTCTTTGCCTATATGGGCCCTCCTGATAAAGAGCCGCCTTTCCCAGAGTGGGAGTCTGATTTCACAGTAGCCCCTGGCGATGAGCTTGTTCCTTATAGTAATTTCCAGCACTGCAATTGGTTGCAAGTTCAAGACAATGCTGCAGATAACTTTCATACAGCTGAATTACACGCTGCCAAAAACGTAGTAGGCGGCCACTTTCAAGGTACGACCTTTGATGAGGTAGGTTCTCCAACAATGGAAGTGCACCCGGATATGCAGTTTGTGCCAATTCATGGTGGGCGAGGCTTAGCTTGTTCTGGTGCGCGTCGTGTCAACAACGATAAATTGTTTATTCGTGTTCAACATCAAGTGTTACCAAACCTCAGCTTGCATGCCTACACTTCTGAAGATGGCTCTAATAAGAAGCTATTCAGCCGCTTTCACATTATTCGCTGGACAGTTCCAGTTGATGACTTCAATAGCAAGATGATTGGCTGGCGTGTGATGGGTCCCGGTATTGATACTCGTGGAATCGGACAAAAAGAGCTGGTCGGATATGAATCAATCGACTTTTTGGACGGCCAGGTTGCTTTAAGAAGGGCCGAGCGTTTTGGTAAGCACTCCATTAACGATATTGTGGACATTCCTAGTGATCACAGAGCGCGCTCCAATTACAAGATGGCTCAATATGCACCTGGTGATTACGAGGCCATTATTAGTCAAAGGCCGATCGCAATCCATGCTCTAGAGAATCCTACTAAATTTGATGCGGGCCCTTATTTATTTAGGAAGATGTTGCGGGATGCCATTCGTGGTTCTAATCCAGCGGCAAGTGCAGAATCTTTTTCTGAGTGGTTAAAGGAATTGAATGGTGCGCCCAATAGCTATTGCTCTGGCACTGTATTTGAATTGCCAATTGGTGCCACTACTGAGGAGGAGGTAGCGCAAAGACGCTTTGTGGCTAAAGGTGTAATTGCGATTCTCACCGAGAGCGAGCAGTATAAAGGCAAAGAGCGCACTGACTTCGTAAAGCAAAAGATGGAAGCGCTTGAGCAAACTGCAAAAGCACAATTTAAGCATTAATTAATAGATTAGAAGAGATGGGCTGCAATCGCAGCCCATTCTTTTGTGGAGTGAGACAAAAAATTGAATAACATTTCTAGCGTGGACTCTGAAGAGTTGGTGATCGAGGTTCAGAGTACTGGCCAAAAAATAAGTGTCACGAGAGCCGAGTCGCTGATCGATGCTTTGGCAAGATCAGGTATTGAGATACCCACCTCATGTCAATCAGGCTTATGTGGAACTTGTAAGACAAGATATATCAGTGGTGATGTAGAGCATGGTGATTGTATTTTGAGTGATGCTGAGCATCAGGAGTATTTAACCCCCTGTATCTCTCATATCAAGAGCGGAACACTGGTCCTTGATTTATAAAACACCAAGTAATCAAAAAATATACGTCTTAGGTGCGGGTGCAGTTGGGTGTTACTTTGGTGGCATGCTAGCTCGCGCCCATCATGATGTTACTTTTCTTGCAAGACCTGAGCGTATAGAGGCCTTGAATGCATCTGGCTTAGAAATGGATTGCAAGGCATTTCATGAAACAGTGAGAGTTAAAGCCAGTTCTGATCTTTCCACCCTGAAGGATGCTGATTTAGTTTTACTGAGTGTGAAGTCGCTTGATACCGAGCGTACGCTTGCACAAATTAAATCTGTTTTGCCAAGCAAGGCAGTGATCTTAAGCCTCCAAAATGGAGTGGCAAATATTGATATTGCCTGCAAAATGATTGCTAATCCGGTTTATGCAGCAGTGGTTTATGTTGCTGCAGGGATGATTGGTCAAAGAACTATGAAGCATCATGGTCGCGGCGAACTCCTGGTTGGGAGTCTTAGCATTACCTCTCCTGCCGATGATCAACACCTCAGTGAAATTTGTAGGTTGTTTGAAGGGGCGGGCGTTCCATGCTCGATTGCGCCACAGATTAAAAGAGATATGTGGCTTAAGTTTTTGGTGAACTGTTCCTTTAATGCGATTTCAGGAATTGGTCAGATTTCCTATGGGGAGATGGTGAAGTCTCCCGAGATTGTGAAGCTAATTGAAGAAATTACCAAAGAGTTTCTTGCTATTGCTGCGCTTGAAGATGTCAAGATCAGTATGTCAGAGGCGCTTGCTGCAAACGAGTCGATTGCAAAGACGATGGTGACACAGGTTTCCTCAACTGCTCAGGATTTGGCGAGAGGAAAAATGACCGAGATAGATTTTTTAAATGGATACATTGTTGAATTGGGTAAGCGCTATGGAGTTCCGACACCCTATAACGAATCCGTTTATGCCTTGGTAAAAATGATGGAATCCAAAATCAACTAAAGGGATTTGGTCCCTCTGCATCTATTTGCTTTTCCCAAGAGGCGTCTATAAATGCAGGTAGTTTCATGCATTCATCCAATATTTGCATCAGAGTCGGGTAGTGACTCATATCCATTTTGCTACTGAGAGCATTGAAGAGTTGTGGCACTAAGCAAACATCAATCAGACCGGGCTGACCACCAAAGGCAAAACGGCCACGGCGCTTATCAGTGCTGAGTTGCTTTTCAACACTCGTTAATCCTAGCTTGATCCAATGTTGATACCAAGCATCCTTCACCTCATTGCTTGCCCCAAATTCTTTTATCAAGTAGCGCAGTACCCGCAAGTTACTAATAGGATGAATATCAATCGCCATATCCATGGCCAATGATCGCACCCAGGCACGATCTATTGGTGAGCTTGGGAGTAAAGCTGGTTTGGCTTGAATTTCATCTAAGTATTCAATAATGGCGAGCGATTGATGAATACTATTTTTTCCATCTTCTAATAGCGGCACGAGACGATTGGGATTTTTATTTTGATAAGACTCAGACAGTTGTTCTCCACCATTTTTGCCAAGGTGAATTGGAATAACTTCGTAGTCTATGCCCTTAAGCTTTAAAGCAATACGAACACGGAAAGCGGCTGAGCTACGCCAGTAGCTATATAGCTTTGGTTTCATAGGTTTAAAACGCGCTAACAGCCCCATCACTCCGTGGGTCCCAGCCGCCGCGTAATGTGCCGGATGGATCACGAATGATGCAACCAGCGTGACCTACAGTCTCGTCAAAAGAGTCCAACATCTCAATTTCATGACCCATGGCATGTAATTCTTTTGCAACCCATGGACTAAAGCGAGATTCTAGTTTGAGACTATCACTGGTTTGACCCCAAGTTCTTCCCAGCAACCAACGTGGACGGCTAATAGCATCTTGTGGATCAAGTCCATAAGTAGCGGTGCGTGTAAATAGCGCGCATTGTGTTTGAGGTTGGCCATCGCCACCCATAGTTCCGTACACCATTGAGCGACCATCTTTGAATAAAGCCAGCGCGGGATTGAGTGTGTGGAAGGGTTTGCGATAAGGCTCGAGATGGTTCAGCGTTTTAGGGTCCAAAGAGAAACTACAGCCACGGTTCTGCCAATTGACACCAGACTTAGGCAGAACAATGCCAGCGCCAAACTCGTGATAAATACTTTGAATGAAAGAGACACAGTTGCCATCGCCATCAATCACGCCCATCCAGATGGTATCTGCCGGGCCTTTGCCCTGGCCCCAAGGTAAGGCTTTTTTGGGATTAATATTTTTTGCCAGTTTTTTCAGAAACGCAGGGGATAAAAATGACTGTGCATTTTTTGTCATGTAAGCAGGGTCTGTGACAAACTGATCCCGAATTTTAAATGCCTGCTTCGTTGCCTCAACACAGTGGTGCACATACTCAGTGCTGTCGACCTTAAAGCGTTTTAAGTTCAATTGATCTAAGATGCCAATAATCATCAATGACACCACACCCTGAGTTGGCGGCACCATGTTGTACACCTTGGCCATGCTGTGCTTGAGCTCGAGTGGATCAATGAGTTTTGCCTGATGCCGCGCAAGATCGCTTAAGCGCAATGGACTTCCAATATCAGTAAGCTCTTTTGCTAGTAGGTTAGCAAGATCGCCACGATAAAAATCATTCGTACCTTTGCTTGCAATCTGGCGCAAAGTTTTCGCTAGACGTTCTTGTTTGAAGATGCTACCAACAGCCGGTGCCTTACCATTCACTAAGAAGGTCTTGGAAAAACCTGGAATAGCACTAAGCTCTGCACGCTTCTTGTCAGTCAAGCTTGATTGACTGTAAGTGACTGGCACACCAGTTTCCGCATAATGAATCGCATCAGCTAATAAACGAGATAAAGGAATCTTGCCGCCTAGGCCTTGTTTAGATAGCTTATGTGCAGCGCCCCATCCAGAGATTGTGCCGGCAACGGTATTGGCTGCAACGGGTCCACGAAATGGAATCGCTTTAGTAATGCCACGATCTGCATACCATTGCTTACTAGCCAAACCAGCAGCGGCACCGCATGCATCAATGCCACCCATTGCCTTACCTGGTGAATGTACGACCCAGAAAGAGTCGCCACCGATTGAATTCATATGGGGATAAACAACAGCAATAGTGGCTGCAGCAGCAACCATTGCCTCTAATGCATTACCACCCTCTCTTAAAACTGCTAACGCTGATTCAGAAGCAAGGGAATGCGGTGCGACCGCCATCCCTTGAATACCCCACTTTGCCTGCATTGCAAAACCCCTCTATTGTTTTGTGCCACTATTTTTATATTATTTATTTTCGCGCAATTGCCGCTCGATATCTGCGCTAGAGTCTACCGTGATCTCATTTTGCTCAACACCAGCTAATGGATCCACTGAGATTGCGTTGACATCCACTGCAATAGCGGGCTTATCAATAAAGTAAGTCACTGTTTCTGGAATGAAGATGATGATCGCCACCAGAATCAGTTGTAAACCAACCCATGGCAGAGCTCCATAGTAAATATCCGAGCTCTTCACCGATTTCGGTGCGACCCCTCGTAGATAGAACAAGGCAAATCCAAATGGTGGATGCATGAAGGAGGTTTGCATATTGGCACCGAGAAGCACGCCAAACCAAATCAAGTCAATTCCCAATTTTTGCGCAACTGGAGCGAGCAGTGGAATGATGATGAAGGCAATCTCAAAGTAATCTAAGAAGAAGGCTAGGAAGAAGACAAACAAGTTCACCACAATCAAGAAACCTACTTGGCCACCGGGTAGACCTGAGAGGAGATGCTCAATCCAAAGGTCCCCATCAACACCGCGGAAGGCTAAGCCAAAGACAGTAGAGCCAATCAGAATAAAGATCACCATCGCGTTAATACGCATAGTGGAGGTCATTGCATCCCAAACTAAAGTTTTTTGTAAGCGCTTGTTCATGGCCGCGAGAATTAGCGCTCCTACTGAGCCCATCGCACCACCTTCAGTTGGTGTTGCTAGACCCATCAAAATCGTTCCGAGTACTAAGAAGATGAGGGCAATGGAAGGAACAATACCCCAGAGAATTTTCTTGAATAACTTCCAATTAATTTTTGGACGCGCTTCCGGTGGAAGTGCTGGTACGTCTTGCGGTCTAAAAATGGATAAAAAGAAAATAAATAAACAGAACAGCGCTACTTGAATGATGGAAGGCCCAATAGCTCCAGCATACATATCACCAACAGATTTACCTAACTGATCAGCCAACACAATTAATACGAGTGATGGTGGAATCAGTTGAGTAATTGTTCCAGATGCGGCGATCACACCAGTTGCTACGCGTGGGTTGTAACCATAACGCAGCATGATTGGTAGGGAGATTAAGCCCATTGCAATTACGGATGCGGCAACGGTTCCAGTAATAGCACCCAGAATTGCGCCAACAATAATGACGGCATAAGCTAAGCCACCGCGGACTGGACCAAATAGCTGACCCAAACCTTCGAGCATGTCTTCTGCTAATCCACACTTCTCTAGAATCGCGCCCATGAAAGTAAAGAAGGGGATCGAGAGCAATAAGTCATTTGAAAGAATGCCAAAAACTCGGTCTGGCAATGCTTGCAAAAAAGTGGGCTGGAACATGCCCATTTCGATCCCAATGAAAGAAAAGAATAAGCCTACAGCGCCAAGTGAAAAAGCGGCTGGGTATCCAATTAATAAAAATACAATCAAGCCCCCAAACATAATGGGGGCCATTAAATCTTGGCTAATCATTGCAAAGGTCTTTCGTACTTAGGATCGATTTGAATCACGCCAATAATGGCCGCATAGCGCTTGATGATTTCTGAAATGCCTTGGAGCGTTAATAAGAAAAAGCCCAGGGTAATTACGCCACGTACTGGCCAACGAATGAGCCCCCCGGGATTACTTGAAGTTTCATTTTGAATAACCGAGGTAATAAAAAATTCCCAAGAATAGTAGCCAATGATGATGGTCACTGGTAGAAAGAAAACAATGCCACCTAAAAAGTCTAACCAAAGGCGAACTTTGTTAGGGTACATCGCATAGAGTACATCTACACGCACGTGTTCATTAAGGCGAAACGTAGTGGCAGCGCCGAACATCACCATCCCAGCAAATAAATACCACTGCGCTTCCAACCAGCCGTTGGAGCTCAAATTGAAGCCGTACCGAATCAGCGCATTTGCTGTGCTGACCAGTACGGCTATCAATACCATCCAACTCGCTAATACACCAAAACGGTCATTTAAACGATCAACAAAACTTGCGAAAACTAAAAATTGTTTTGGCATATCAGATTCTCAATAAGGTTTTATTTGACTGGATTAGTCAACATGAAGCTCATGAGAGTTTGCTCAGCGACTTTGTTCCACAGCATTTGATCGTTGCGGAATTTTTTCCAAGGCTCGTAAATCTTCTTGAACGATGGATTCTTCGCAGCTTCTTCTTCATACATTTCAAAAGCGGCAGTAGAAGCTGCTTTCATAATGTCTGTGGAGTAAGACTGTAGCTTCACACCATTCTTAATTAAGCTTTGTAAAGCGATTGGGTTTTTGTAGTCGTACTCAGCCATCATGTCGATGTTGCATTCTGCGCAGGCTGAGGCCAAGGCTTCTTGATACTGCTTAGGCAATTTTTCCCATTCTTTAATGTTCACATACATGGAGTACATTGAGCAAGCCTCCCACCATCCTGGGTAGTAGTAGTAAGGTGCAATTTTGTAAAAGCCTAATTTTTCATCATCGTACGGGCCGACCCACTCAGCGGCATCGATTACCCCTTTTTCAAGCGCAGGATAAATATCACCACCAGCGATTTGTTGTGGAATAGCACCTAGGCGTGACATCACTTCGCCACCAAGTCCAGCGATTCGCATTTTGAGACCCTTGAGGTCTGCAACAGTTTTCACTGGCTTTTTAAACCATCCACCCATCTGTGTTCCAGTATTGCCTGCTGGGAAGGAAATAATGTTGTAGTCACGCAAGAACTCACGTTGTAGTTTTAAGCCACCACCCCAATACATCCAGGCATTTTGTTGGCGCTGATTCATGCCAAATGGAACGGTTGTATCAAAAGCAAACGTTTTATTTTTGCCTACAAAGTAGTAGCCAGCAGTATGGGTGCACTCTACAGTTCCTTGCTGTACTGCATCTACAGTGCCGAAGGCTGGAACAATTTCACCAGCGCCAAAAATACGAATCTGGAATTTGCCGTCTGTTAAAGCGGCCACCCGTTTAGAAATGAATTCACCGCCACCATAAATCGTATCCAAGCTTTTTGGGAAGCTAGAGGCACAGCGCCACTTCACTTCGGGCATGGATTGGGCAATCGCCGGTGCAGCCAATACTCCAGCAGCAGCGCCAAGTGCAGTCTTACCTAGAAAGTCACGTCTTTTCATTTAAATTGCTCCTTGTTCATTTTTGATCGGATGGCATTTTTGACAATGCCTTTTTGTTAAATCTGGGACTATTAAAGCGAAATGCTGCTTGATTAATGCTGTGGTTTGCACCTGGATGCACAGATATGCACCCCGAAAGTGCATATTGCCATAAAGCTGGGCTAAACCTTACTTTGATCAAGGTTTTATGATGTTGCACCTAATCCACTTATATCGGGAAAACCCTAACTCAAATCGATGGGGAGTTACCCTAAGTGGTGGATTTCTTTGGGTTTTTTCAAAGCATAATCGGCGAGTTGTTTTTTATTTAATAAAAATTTTAGGAGCTACTGATGTCAACATCAACTAAAGCAGCCCCAATGACCGCCGCTGAGCGCAAAGTTATTTTTGCTTCCTCTTTGGGTACGGTTTTTGAGTGGTACGACTTTTATCTGTACGGTTCTTTGGCTGCAGTTATCGCCAAGCAGTTTTTCTCAGGCTTAGATGCTGGCTCTGCCTTCATTTTTGCCTTGTTAGCATTTGCGGCTGGTTTCATCGTGCGTCCATTTGGCGCATTGGTGTTCGGTCGTTTAGGCGATTTGATTGGTCGTAAGTACACCTTCTTGGTCACCATTGTGATCATGGGTGGCGCCACATTTATTGTGGGAATTTTGCCTAACTTTGCAACGATTGGTGTTGCTGCACCTGTATTGTTGATCGCCTTACGCATGCTGCAAGGTTTGGCTTTGGGTGGTGAGTACGGTGGTGCTGCTACTTATGTTGCAGAACATGCTCCTCAGGGTAAGCGCGGTGCATACACAGCTTGGATTCAGACAACCGCTACTCTTGGTTTGTTCCTGTCCTTGCTCGTGATTTTGTTCACACGTGAATTTACTGGCCCAGACTTTGATGTTTGGGGTTGGCGTGTTCCTTTCATTGCTTCCATTGTTCTATTGAGTATCTCAGTCTGGATTCGTTTGTCCATGGCTGAATCACCAGCATTTACAAAAATGAAAAATGAAGGCAAGTTGACCAAAGCACCTTTGACAGAGTCATTCGGTCAGTGGAAAAACTTAAAGATTGTGATCTTGGCTTTGTTTGGTCTGGTTGCTGGTCAAGCAGTGGTTTGGTATACAGGTCAGTTCTATGCTTTGTTCTACCTCACTCAAGTATTGAAAGTAGATCCTAAGACTGCAAACTTGTTGATTGCTGCTTCATTGGTCATCGGTACACCATTCTTCATCGTCTTTGGCGCACTGTCAGACAAGATTGGCCGTAAAGTGATCATCATGGGCGGTTTGCTATTAGCGATCATTTTATACATCCCGAACACACCAGTTTCCTTGTTTAATGGCTTAACCCACTTTGCTAATCCAGCATTGGAAAAAGCGATGGCAACTGCACCAGCAAATATTACTGCTGATATTAGTGAATGTACTTTCCAGTTCAACCCAACGGGTACTGCAAAGTTCACTAGCTCATGCGACATTGCTAAGCAAGTGATGGCCTCTAACTCTGCAAGCTACACAACAATTCCTGGCCCAGCCGGTGGAGTTGCTGTTGTGAAGATTGGCGACACAGAAATTCAGGGTTATACCTCTAAGGGCATGGCTCCAGCTGATGCGAAAGCAAAAGATGCAGAGTTTAAGAAAGCTGTTCGTGATGCATTGAATGCTGCTGGTTATCCTGCAAAGGCTGACCCTGCTGCTATTAATCTTCCTGCAGTTTTGGGTATCTTGGTAATTTTGGTGATCTTGGTAACCATGGTTTATGGTCCAATCGCTGCGATGCTAGTTGAGTTGTTCCCAACTCGTATTCGTTACACCTCAATGTCATTGCCATACCATATTGGTAACGGTTGGTTCGGTGGCTTGTTGCCAACGATCTCCTTTGCCTTGGTAGCGCAAAACGGTAATATTTACTACGGTCTCTGGTATCCAATCATCATCGCTGCGATGACATTGGTAATCGGTACACTGTTTGTTAAAGAAACTAAAGACGTAGATATCTACGCAAATGACTAAGCATCTTTAGTCTGCAGTAAATAAGAAGCCCGACCACAAAATGGTCGGGTTTTTTTATTCCCACAAATCTTGTTGATTGCGATGTTGAAGTAGATTGCGATTTTGCTCGGCAATAGAAGTATCTTTAGCTCCAGGAATAATGGTGATCTGCGCGCCGGCGGCCAAAGTGCCAGTTTTGAGTACACGCAAATACCAGCCACAAAAGCCTGATTGCACCATAGCTTTGGTGGCACCTTTATAGCCCAAGGTGGCATTAAATTTGAAGCAGGGTTCACGCAGTTTGACGACGACAAATGCAAGATCGCCAATGAGGAGTTTGTCACCAATAAAGACTTCGGTTTCTAGCAAGCCTTCAATGGTGAAGTTCTCACCGATTGCCCCGTGATTCAGTAAAGTGGGTTTTTTAGTTTCACGCGAGAGAAGTTCGTTCCAAAAAGCGTAATGCTCCACTGGATAAACATAAATTGCTTTTTCAATTCCACCATGCACACTGAGATCTGCTTGCTCATCTCCTTTGACTCCAAGAGAGTGAATCTCAACAGGCAAGGGATCCTCTAAATTACTAACACTCTTTTTACGGATTGCCGAAGCAACCGATTTGTAGTCTGGGTGGTGATTGCCAAACAGTGGCACAACTTTGCCTGTAGAAATCGAAAGGAGTCTCATAGGTAAAACTTTAGTTAGTAGCGACAGCGCGCATCACTTTTGTATTTTGTGAAATAGACGATCAAGTCAGCTTCTGATTTGTATTGGGTGTAGTAGATCGCTGCTCGAGCATCGCTTTTGTACTTGGTATAGAACCAGACCCCCGGCTCATTGTCACTAGAGTATTGGGTTTCATAAACAATGCAGTTAGCCTCTGAATGATATTTAGTAACAAAGACCTTGGCATTCGCTTCCGAGGGGTAGTTGGTGATAAAGATTTGCGCTGCAGGTGCATTCGAGACCAGAAAACCACTCAAAATGGTCACAATCAGGAATTTTGGGAGCTCTTTTCGCATGCCCCTATATTACGGTTTCTAGCTTGGGCCGTTACAGAATGGGGCAGATTTGCTACAATCACTCGTTCGGCGATTTAGCTCAGTTGGTTAGAGCGATGGAATCATAATCCACAGGTCCGGGGTTCGAATCCCTGAATCGCCACCAAATCTCAAGGCCATTGCCCACCGGCAGTGGCCTTTTTCTTAGGTTGGCTAGAATCGTCTTATGGCTAAATTTTGGAACTTTGTTCTTTTCCAGGCGGGTTGGTTTGCTTGTATCTTGGGCGCTGCTCATCAGCAGGTCCTTTGGGCGGTGATCGGAAGCCTGGCCTATATTGCTTTTCTTGTCTGGCGCTCCCAGAGCCCAAAGCTAGAGCTCAGCTTGATGCTCAAAGTCCTCACTTTTGGAATTCTGACCGATAGCCTCTTGATGTACTTAGGGTTTCTTGACTTTAAAGGCGCCTGGCCCTCTCCTTATGTATCGCCAGTATGGATGTGGGTGCTCTGGCTTTTAGTGGCGAGCACCCTCAATAGCTCCTTATCTTGGCTAAAGGGCTGGCCTGTCCTAGGGGTAGTTTTAGGGGCAATTTCTGGCCCCCTATCTTATGGGGCTGGGATTCGATTGGGGGCGGCAAACTGGGGTTCTGGGTCCCAAATCCTCGGTTTAGGCCTCATTAGCATGGTCTGGGCAGTAGCGATGCCCCTCTTTTTCTACTGGGATCGCACCTCTATCAAACCTAGCCTAGTAAAAAATCTGTAAATTCCTTTAAAAAGTCGCTTGCAAATACTACTGTTTTTATATACAGTAACTTCTAAGTTGTGAAACGGTAGATAAAACTTCGGGAAAAAGCCCAATTAAAGCGAAAAGGAATTAAAAAATGGCCTTGGATGACAAAAGAAAATCAGCCTCCTCAGAATTTGAGGGAATGAGCGGAGACAAACAAAAAGCATTAACAGCAGCTTTGGCGCAAATTGAGAAGCAATTTGGCAAGGGCTCGATCATGAGATTAGGCGATGCTGAAATCAGTCAAGATGTTCAAGTAGTGTCTAGCGGTTCACTAGGTCTTGATATTGCTTTGGGAGTTGGCGGTATTGCACGGGGTCGTGTGATTGAGATTTACGGCCCAGAGTCATCTGGTAAAACAACTTTAACTTTGCATGCGATTGCAGAAATGCAAAAGCTTGGTGGTACTTGCGCATTTATCGATGCAGAGCATGCATTAGATGTGCAGTACGCATCGCGCCTTGGGGTTGATGTCAATAATCTGTTGATTTCTCAGCCAGACACTGGTGAGCAAGCCCTAGAAATTGCTGATGCATTAGTACGTTCAGGCTCTATCGATTTGATCGTGATTGACTCAGTTGCAGCTTTGGTTCCAAGAGCTGAGATTGAAGGCGATATGGGCGACTCCTTACCAGGCTTACAAGCTCGCTTGATGAGTCAAGCTTTACGTAAGTTGACTGGTGCTATTAAGCGCACCAATACAACAGTGATTTTTATTAATCAAATTCGCATGAAGATCGGTGTGATGTTTGGCTCCCCAGAAACTACTACTGGCGGTAATGCGCTGAAGTTCTACGCCTCTATGCGTTTAGATATTCGGCGCATTGGTAGCATCAAAAAAGGCGATGAGATTGTTGGTAATGAAACCCGTGTGAAGGTTGTAAAGAACAAGGTTTCTCCCCCATTCCGTGAAGCCATTTTTGACATCATGTATGGCGCTGGCATTTCCAGAGAAGGTGAAATCATTGATATGGGTGTTGAAGCTGATATCGTTGAAAAGTCTGGATCTTGGTATAGCTATAACGGCGATCGCATCGGTCAAGGCAAAGATAATGTGCGCGATTTCTTGAAAGAGAATCCAGAGATTGCTAAAGACATCGAAGCAAAAATTCGTGCGAAGTTAGGTGTTAAATCTGGCTCAGCTGTAGTAACTGATGTGCTGAGTGAAGAAGAGGAAGTCGAATAGTTCGATGTCAGAGCTAGCTAGTAACAGCAAAGAAAGAACCAAACAAAGCCCGAGTCTCAAAGCTCGGGCTTTGCGTCTTTTATCGCTCCGAGAATATAGTCGTAAAGGTTTAGCGGCAAAGCTAGCAGAGTCAGAGGCAAGATGGGCAAAGCTGGGAGGTGATCGGGTTGATCAAGCTCCAGAATCGACCACGGCACAAATCACAGCAGTGCTGGATGACTTTGAGGCCAGAGGCTGGCTATCAGACGAGCGTTTTGCTGAAGCCTTGGTTCGTAGACGGGGCGAGCGCTATGGGACGCGCAAAATTGCCGATGAGCTCCAAAGAGCGGGGATTGATGGGGCTCAGTCAGCGGCCCTGCTGCAGTCCTTGCGGGAGACCGAATACCAGCGTGCCCATGAGCTTTGGGCTCGAAAGTATGGCGAAGTAACCCAGGATCAGAAGGAGCGTGCGAGGCAATATCGTTTCTTGGCCTCTAAGGGTTTTAGCTCTGAAGTCGTTGCTAAGGTAGTTGGCGGGCAAAAGCCCAATTAGGGCAATCACGGATCGAAAATAGGCAATTGCCGCGTTGCAGCATGATAGACTTATGGGGTCGGTCAAGCCCTTCGCATTTATTCAAATTTGGCTAATTTCGCTATTTCTAGAGTAAGTATGGGATCAAGGCAGTATCGGTTTAACTAATCCTCATCGCTTACTAAAAAATACCGTTTCGGAGTAATTATGAAAATTCACGAGTACCAAGGCAAAGAACTTCTACGCCAATTTAATGTGCCTGTTCCAAACGGCATTCCTGCATTTAGTGTCGACGAGGCAATGAAGGCTGCTGAAAAATTGGGTGGCCCAGTGTGGGTTGTCAAGGCGCAGATTCATGCAGGTGGTCGTGGTAAAGGCGGTGGCGTGAAATTAGCCAGAAGCATGGACGACGTGAAGAAATATGCTTCTGAAATTTTGGGCATGCAGTTAAAGACTCACCAAACAGGACCAGAAGGTCAAAAAGTTAATCGCCTCTTGATCGAAGATGGCGCAGATATCAAAAAAGAGTACTACTTCAGTATTGTTACAGACCGTGGCACACAAAAGAATGTGATCATGGCTTCGAGCGAAGGTGGTATGGATATTGAAGAGGTTGCAGAATCTCATCCAGAAAAAATTATCAAAGTATTTGTTGATCCATTGATTGGTTTGACAGATGCTGAATGCGACATCATTGCAAAAGGTATTGGCGTTCCGGATGCCTCTATACCGATGGCGCGTGACGTATTCAAGAATTTATATAAAACCTATTGGGATACCGATGCCTCATTAGTGGAGATCAACCCATTGATCCTGGAGGGCAATGGCAAGATCAAGGCGCTGGATGCAAAATTTAACTTTGATCCGAATGCCTTATTTCGTCATCCAGAAATTGTTGCTTATCGCGATGTCGATGAAGAAGATCCTGCTGAAATTGAGGCTTCTAAATTTGACCTTGCTTACATCTCTTTAGATGGCAACATCGGTTGCTTGGTAAATGGTGCTGGTTTAGCTATGGCAACGATGGATACCATTAAGTTGTTCGGTGGCGAGCCAGCAAACTTCTTAGACGTTGGTGGTGGCGCTACAGCTGAAAAAGTCACTGAAGCATTTAAGATCATGCTCAAAAACAAGAGTGTTGAAGCAATTTTGGTGAACATCTTTGGCGGCATTATGCGTTGCGATGTGATCGCTGATGGCGTGGTGACAGCATGTAAGGCTGTAAACCTGACGGTACCACTGGTTGTGCGCATGAAGGGTACAAACGAAGAGTTAGGTAGAAAGATTCTTGCGGACTCTGGTTTGCCAATCATTAGTGCCGATTCAATGGCTGATGCTGCTACCAAGGTAGTGGCTGCGGTTGCCAAAAACAAATAATCCAGGAATTTCAATATGTCTATTTTGATCAATAAAAACACCAAAGTCATTACGCAAGGTATTACTGGTAAGACCGGTCAGTTCCATACTGAGAAGTGTCAAGAATACGCAAACGGCAAAAATTGCTTTGTTGCTGGCGTTAATCCAAAAAAAGCGGGCGAGTCTATTTTTAACATTCCAATTTATGGGACTGTTAAAGAGGCTGCTGCGCAAACTGGCGCAACAACTTCTGTCATTTATGTTCCGCCTCCAGGTGCTGCTGCTGCAATCTGGGAAGCAGTCGAGGCTGATCTTGATTTCGTGATTTGTATTACTGAAGGTATTCCTGTGCGCGATATGCTGGAAGTGCGCAATAAGATGCATGCTAAAGAAGCTGCTGGTGGCAAGAAAACTTTATTGCTTGGCCCTAATTGTCCTGGAATCATTACTCCTGATGAAATCAAGATCGGCATCATGCCTGGCCATATTCATAAGAAGGGCCGAATTGGTGTTGTGAGCCGCTCCGGTACTTTGACCTATGAAGCAGTTGGTCAATTAACCGCAATTGGTTTAGGTCAATCTACTGCGGTTGGTATTGGCGGCGACCCAATTAATGGCTTAAAGCACATCGATATCATGAGAATGTTCAATGAAGATCCAGAAACTGATGCCGTCATCATGATTGGTGAAATTGGTGGTCCAGATGAGGCTGAAGCTGCTCGTTGGTGTAAAGATAATATGAAAAAGCCAGTAGTTGGCTTTATTGCCGGAGTAACAGCACCTCCTGGAAAACGAATGGGCCACGCTGGAGCATTGATTTCTGGTGGAGCGGATACTGCTGATGCCAAACTTGCCGTAATGGAAGAGTGCGGCTTTAAAGTAACAAAGAATCCATCAGAAATGGCAGCTTTATTAAAAGCTATGTTGTAATTAGCGCTTCAGAAAAAGTAGTTAAAACATAAAAACGTAGGGAGACAGTATGGATTTTTCAGCATTTTCAGATGCCACCTTTTGGGCGGCACTTCTATCAATCATCGTAGCGAATATTTTGCTATCCGGCGATAACGCAGTAGTGATAGCTCTGGCATCACGCAACCTACCGCCTGCTCAGCAAAAGCAAGCTATTTTCTGGGGCAGTGCAGCAGCGATTATTTTAAGAATCGTACTGACCATTACAGCCGTAGCCTTGTTGTCTTTGCCTTACCTTAAAATCGTTGGTGGCTTATTACTCCTTTATATCGGCATTCAGCTTCTGGCTGATAGTGGTGGTGAGGAGGATATGAAGGCTGAGTCTAGTATCTGGGCAGCTATTCGTACTATCTTGATTGCTGACTTGGTAATGAGTTTAGACAACGTTCTTGCTGTCGCTGCAGCAGCACAAAAAGGCCCTGAGGAGACTCGTTTACTTCTCTTGATTATTGGCCTTGGACTTTCTATTCCATTAATCATTTTTGGTAGCGCACTTCTTTTGAAAGTAATGGATCGCTTCCCAATCATTATTACTTTAGGTGCCGGCTTGTTAGGCCTACTGGCAGGCGGCATGTTGGTAGATGATCCTGCTATTAAAGACAGCATCCAAGAGGCATTGGGTGATGCAAAATTAGCCTTTGAGGTCATTGGTGTTGCTATTGTTATTTTGGTAGGCACCTATATGAAAAAGCGGAATGCAGGCAAAGCTGAGCATTAATCGGATTTCAGATTAATCAGAAAAGCCGGCCTCTAAAGCCGGCTTTTTTAACGCTTAGATTGCTTGAGTAGAAGAGGTATAGACTGGATGATGAGGAATTTCACCTCAGGAGTCAGAAGATATGCAAAGTCTAAGTAAAGCAATGAAGAACCAAGATAAAAACCAAGAGTTGGGCTTTACGCTCATTGAGGTAATGGTGGTAGTGGCTATCATTGGCATCTTGGTGGCAGTTGCTGTTCCTCAGTATCAAGATTACATTGCACGCAGTCGCGTTGTAGAGGGGATGAATTTATCCTCTAGTGCAAAGCTTGCTGTTACTGAAGCATTTGCAAGCCGTGGCACTGTAGCAATGGATGAGGCCACAAGCGGCTCATTTACCTTTGGACCCACTCGCAGTGTGAAGTTAATCGAAATCACGCCGTCAGGAGCTATCGCTATTGACTATCAAGTCAGTGTAGCTCCAGAGGGCAAGAACACACTGCATCTCATTCCAACTAATGATCCAGATGCAAATGCACCTAAACCAATTGACCTCTCAAAACCAGAGGGCGCCGCTTGGGCCGGTGGCTGGTCTTGCAGATCTTCAGAAACCAATCTGCTGCCCCAGCTCTTACCATCTGAGTGCAGGCTTAATAAGTAAGAGTCTGATAATTAGCTAGAGTAATTATTTGGCCGCCTTAGGGTGGCTAAATTGATATTGTCTACCATTCCCCTGAAGTGGTTTGATATCAATAATGAATTTTAAGAAGAATTTAGATTATTGCTGGACCCGAGTTAAGAGTGTTTGCCAGCTCTGCTGCCAGCAACAAACATGGCCATATTCTTTTATCTCGATTAATTGGGATTGATTTGGAGTTTTTAATTTATTTAAATAACTTTGAGTTACTGACAGGGGAATAATCTGATCGACTCCTCCGATAAAATGGGTCTGTTTAATGGAGCTAAGCTCCTTTGCTTTGTCTGCTGGGTTCAGTGAACCAGTGAGAGGGTCAAGACCAAATAGCTTTACCCAAGTACCGGTATCTAGATTGCCTGCAACAGTAATCAGAGCTTTGACATCTTTTCTTTGCGCTGCCACTAGGCTGGCTACAGCGCCACCACCTGAGTAGCCAATCAGTATTAGTTCTTTTGCTTGATATTGTTTCTTTAGCATTTCAATAGCTTGGTTATTAGAATCAATCACATCTTTATTAAATCGAGCATTTGTCCAAATAGATTCTGTGCATCCTTTACTTGGTAAAGGGGTAAATTGACAGGGCCGCGCAAGATAGACAATGGCTGGCCTTGTATCTTGGATTGCTAGTAAGAGTGCTACTGGGTTATTGGGCGTTGGGTTATCAGATGGTGTGGAACCAGTTTTCCATGCAGATCCATCCCCTTCGATATAAACAACCAAGGTTTCAGTCGGTCTTTTAGATGTTCTTTGATAACTAATCAAATCAAATTGGTTAGTTGAGAGAGTGGCCTTTTCAAATCCAACCGAGTTAGCGACTCTGTTAGCTGAATTTATCCGATCGCTAACGGGGGGAATGCTAGAGCAAGCATTTATTAAAAGAATGGCTGTGGCAAGCAAGCCCTGGATAATTGGGTGATTCATTTGGCTAGTCTAGCTTAATTCTTTGCCCTCATAAATCACTTCTAAAGCGTTCTATTAGTGGGGGTGGGTTCTTAACTATTGCATTTGTATAGGACATAATCTATAAAAGAGGGATATATGAAAAAACTTCTTTTTCCTCTTCTGACAGTTCTCTTTCTGGCTTCTTGCGCAGGATCTTCTGGGGACGAAATCAATCTCTCGGATATTGATTTATCGGGCCTTGAATCGGGTTGTGCGAGCAATTGTGTGAATAACTATTCATTCTGTGTCGATCGTTCATCCGTCTTTTCGTTTAAATCGGAGTGTAAGAACATCTTGAAGTTGTGCTCCCAGACCTGTAAGCCCAGAAAGTAGGACCCTTCCTTAAGGGTTGCCACCTTTGCTTATCTAGAGTCCAGATAAATAGTATTCCTAGTCAACCTATCCATTTTGATGGGCGTTATAGCAATAAGAGGCGTAAAACCTCTATTCATTAATGGGGGTATCAAATGAAAAAGATGCTGGTAATGCTATTTACTTCAGCAACCCTTTTTGGGTTAGCTTCATCTGTAAGTGCTCATGGATGGAGGGGAGGCCACGGTGGTAATTGGCAGGGTCGAAACAATTGGGGGCCTGTTGCAGTTGGTGTTGTAGCAGGGGCAGCAGTTGCTCATGCATATTACAGGCCCGCACCTGTTTACTATGTGCCGCAGTATTACTATCCACCTCAGCCACAAACAGCAGCTTATTGCCCTGAAAATGGCCTGTATTACCCACAGACGCAAGCCTGCCCAAGTGGCTGGCAAATAGTGAACTATTAAAAATTCTGAAAGTCGAAGTTAACCTACTTTCGTGGGTTATTTACGCTTAGACCAATAGTCGGAGCCACTAGATTGATTTTGTTCTTGCCCCTCAGTGTACAAAGAGTCTGAAATTTCCTCCAGTTTTACTTTATAAAATGCCAGCATCTTTCTGACTTGGTCTAAATCAATTTCTCTGCGTGAATCAACATCCCTTTGATGGTCCATCATTAATCGATTGAGCTTATCTTCATCATTCTCTAATTCTTCAAAAGACTTAATTTGCTTATCCATTTTATAAATTAACTCCTAATGTGTATCTATTGTTATTGAGATTTTGACGCTGTATTTCCAATCAATTACTGAGCTTTCCATTCACCAGATTTGCCGCCACTCTTCTCCAGTAGTTTGACATCACCCATCACCATTCCTCGGTCTACTGCTTTACACATGTCATAAATTGTAAGTAGAGCGACTTGGACTGCTGTGAGGGCTTCCATTTCAACACCGGTAGGGCCAGTCGTTTCTGCTTTCACTTGGCAGGTAATGCTGTTGTCTTTCGTATTAGTTTGAAACTCCAGGCTAACATGGGTTAATGCCAGCGGATGACAAAGTGGAATGAGATCAGCGGTTTTCTTTGATGCCTGAATGCCTGCAATTCTGGCAATACCCAGTACATCTCCTTTTTTGTGAGTCCCTGCTTCAACCATTTTGAAGGTCTCAGAGAGCATGCTGATCTTGCCAGTTGCAATAGCGATTCTATGGGTGATAGCCTTATCTCCCACATTTACCATATGGGCTTGGCCGCTTTCATCAAAATGAGTTAGTTTATTCATGGGATAAGTTTTACCATATAGGGATGCAGGATATAAAGTTCCTTAGAAAAACCTCACTTTGGCAGCGCTTTTTAGCTGCTCAGTTAGTATTAGCTTTGTCGTGCTCGGGCATTGGGCCTGCCTATGCCGCCTCGCCTGTCGGAGATGTCTCTGTAGATGGTAATTCTGCAGCCATCCAAAATATCGGTAGAGCGATGCAGTCTCCGGATGCTAAATCTTCCAAACTACCCAATCGTAATACCTTACAAAGCCAGCCTAATATTATTTTGCCGGATATGGGGGATCCTGGAGGGGACTCTCTGAGTCGGATTGATGAGCGTAAGTATGGCGAAATGATCATGCGCCAGATTCGTCCTGATCCAGATTATTCAAATGACTTACCAATCTATGATTTTCTAAATGCTATGGAACGCCGATTACTACAGGCTGCTAAACAATTACAGCTTGGCGGTGCCAATGAGCAGGGTAGCGGTGCCTATAACTTTGAAGTATTTGTAGTCAAAGATAGCAGTATTAATGCGTTTGCTTTACCAGGAGGTTTTATTGGCTTTCATACTGGCCTGCTGGTGAGTGCGGAAACCGATTCAGAAGTGGCATCCGTTATGGGTCATGAAACTGGACATGTATTGCAGCGTCACCTTGCGCGCCAAATGGATAAGCAATCCACTAACACCATGATCGCGATTGCTGGCATGGTGCTTGGCGCATTGGCCATGTCTCGTAACCCTTCAGCAGCTGCTGGTCTGATGCAGGGCGGTCAGGCATTAGCTATCGACAATCAACTTTCGTATTCAAGAGATGCTGAGCGTGAGGCAGATCGTGTTGGCTTTCAGATTTTGGAAGCTAGCGGCTATGACGTAAATGGGGCTCCTGGATTTTTCCAGCGCTTACAAAGAGCTACCAGCGTTATGGATAAAGGCGTACCAGCTTATGTACGTACCCATCCCTTAACGACTGATCGTATTGCTGATATGCAAGATCGGGCGAGGAGGGTGGCTGCGCGTACTGTTCCCACTGCAGTTGAGTTTTATTTTATTAAAGCTAGAGCACGCATGGAGCAGTCAGGCACTTCTAGCGGTATGTATGACCTTAAAAATACTTTTGAAAGCTTGAGTAAGCAGCCTCAGGCTGGCAAACAAATGGAGGGTGTTTATGGTTTAGCACTCATCGCTCAACGCCAGGGCAAGATAGATCAAGCAGAGGGGTATTTACAGCAAGCTCGTAATTTGGCTCAGGCCTCAAGTGCACCAGGTTCACCGATTCAGAGGCAGAGCTTATCTTTGGACATCACGTCATCTGAATTAGCCTTGGCAAAAGGTAAGGGTGCAGAAGCTTTGCAGATAGCACAAGTTACTTTACGTACTTACCCTCAGTCTTATGCGGCGGGCGCCGCAATGATCAATGCGGATTTAGCTCTCGGTCGAACTAATGATGCGATTATCTGGCTCAAAGCCCGTACCCGCTCGCAGCCTAATGAAATTGTCTGGTGGAGTTTGTTATCAAAGGCCTATGATCAGGCTAAGAATGTACCAATGCGTCATTTTGCTCTCGGAGAAAAATATGCTCTTGAGGGTGCTTGGCCATCGGCAATTGAGCAATTGAAAATCGCTCGTTCCTCAGGTGGGTCTGACTACTATCAAGGCTCTAGTATTGATGCACGCTTAAGAGAAATGCAAAGACAGTATCAAGATGAGCTCAAAGAGCAGGGCAAAATACCTGGTTAGGATTACGATTTATCACTTGGCCTTGCAATGAAGTGAAAGCGAACAGCCAATTCTTCTGAATGGATTGGATCTAAAGGCAATCGTTTCTCTTGCCATTCCCAGGAACCACCAAAACTGCAGGCTTCTTCATACAACTTTGCTAATTGGGAGAAATGATCTAAGTCATGATCATGCAAAAGCGCTACGGTCTGACAATCTTCTTTAGCAAACGAGCCTTTATTTTCTTGCTGGTAGATTGGTTGACTCACTTTTCCGACGATGTAAACATTACCGTTTTCGTCACTTAAAGCGCCACTTGCTTCTATTGTGTTATTGCATTGAGTAAGCAGTTTTAAGCCATTCTCACTTGGTGTAATACGGGCTATCCAAGGTGTAGTATCGAGCGTGATAAAGACACGCTGCGGACCATTCTGAAAAAAGTATCTTCCTAAGCTATCGCAAGCATAGTTTCTGGAGATAAATTCATTTAAGGTTCTATGGGTAATGACTTGGCCAGGTAATTTATTTTGCTGCGCAAATTCATCACGCATACGCCATTGCCCTCGGCGATCTAAAGCAAGCCAACCAAAGCAATCAGGCACATCAGGCCACTTGATGAGCGACCGTAATACTTGCTCATCCATATCGAAATTTAATGGAGGCCGTGCGGTGTAGAGGGGGCATCAAAAGTTTCCTCAGTCGAGCGGCTGGCATGAAGGTGTGCGATGCGCCAGCCCTGACTATCTTGCAAGAGCACTAATGTGATGTTGAGGAAAAATTCAGCCTCAACTTGATCAGATCTGAGGTGTACTGCTTCTGTAGTGTCATAAATTGCAGCGCCTGGGATTGTATGACTAATACAAGCAATCGGCTCTAAAAATAATGGCTGCTTAGATAAAAGTCTCTCTAAGCCCTTTCGAATTTCTACATGGCCGCTAAGGCGATGCCCTTCGGGAAGGACGCAAGTGATGGAGTCATCATCAAGCCAGATATCCAAAGCGCCCTTGACATCACGATTGCGCAGAGCCTCTCGCCAAGCATCGACGACTTCATCAGCATTATGAAAGAGCCTTGCTAGTTTTGTCATCGCCTACTTTTCCAGTAATTACTTCAATGTGTTGAGTGTAGCCAATACTTGCTCCGGGAGGATATCTTTTAGGCACCGTAAGTGACCTAGAGGGCACACTCTTTTGTGACATGGGCTGCAAGACATATTGAGCCACATTATCTTAGCCCTCTCTGATAAAGGCGGCGTGTGGGCTGGATCACTAGAGCCAAAGATAGCAACTTGAGGAATCTGTAGGGCTGCTGCAATATGCATCAGCCCTGAATCGTTACTAACCACCGCTTTACTCATACCAATCAAGGCAATTGCTTCATCAAGTGAAGTATTGCCACACCAGTTATGAATATTGCTAGCTTGTTTTGTCTGGGAGGTAATTTCTTGGGCAAGAGAATGATCACTTTTGCTACCTAAAAGAATGATTTGATTATTTGAGTTTTGCGTAATGAGTCGTTTTGCCAACGCTGCAAAGTGTTCGGTAGGCCATCTTTTAGATGGGCCATATTCAGCGCCAGGACATATTGCATAAATAGAGTCGCTATTGATGTTGGCGTCTTGCAATTTTTGCTCTACTTGTTCTTTAGCTGCACTAGATACATTTAACTTGGGCATTAATTTATTAGGCGGGATAGATTCATCATCTTTTAGAAGTTGGCTCAGCGCTAAGTAGTGCTCCACCATGGGTGGGCGGTTTATTTTGCTTGGGTTATCTAGAGCTAAATTAATTAGGCCAAAACGCATTTCACCGCGATAGCCAATCCGAAAAGGAATATTGGCTAACCAGGGTATGAGGGCAGATTTAAAACTGTTAGGTAATACAAAACAGGCTTGATAGTTTTTAGCCTCAATTTTTTTAGCTAATTGCTTGCGTAAGTTCCATTGCAGTTTTTTGTGCTCAAACTTCGCCTCAATGACTTCATGCACTTCCGAGCAGGCACGATAGACAGGCGCCACCCAATTACTTGCCAGAATATCTATCTTAGAGTCTGGATAAAGTAACTTGAGATTGGCCAGAAGAGGTTGGGTGCTTACAGCATCTCCAATCCAATTTGGGGCAATGATCAGAATACTTTGCATGTGTTGTATCCCGAGTCAGCACCCCATAATGAGGCGCTGATAGGCTTAGTGTCCGTG
>CANFRA010000013.1 GCA_947449305.1 Burkholderiaceae bacterium | reverse complement strand
TCTGTTCTATCCCTTGCTTATGGCCCGAGTTCGAACGGCGCTGCTACCGGAAAAACCACTTCGTAAATGAGAATCTAGGTAGTAAGCCTTATATTCTATAGCAATCCCCTAAAATAGCCCAATTCTTACGGATTCAGGTCTAATTCATCGCATGGCATCAGCCCAAGAACTATCTGATTTTCTGAGCAGTGTTGAAAAGCGCGCATTTAAGCAAGCGATCTATGCCGTCCGTGATGAAGACGCTGCCTTAGACATTGTTCAAGACGCCATGATCAAGTTGGCAGAAAAATACGGCGATAGGCCGGCCGCTGAACTTCCCTTGGTATTCACCAGAATCCTGCAAAACCGTATCCATGACTGGTTTCGGCGCCAAAAGGTCCGAAATACCTGGGTCACCCTGTTTTCAAACATGGGTAAGAAAGCGGATGAAAACGATGATTTTGACCCTTTAGAATCGCTTTCAGCTCCAGATGATAGTGAAATTCACCAAGATGGGGCAAAAAAGCTTGAACAGCGTCAGCTTTTACAGGCTTTGGAGTCAGAAATTGCTAAATTACCTGTACGTCAACGAGAAGCCTTCCTGATGCGTTATTGGGATGAGCTAAGTATTACTGAGACCGCTAAAGCAATGAGTTGTAGTGAAGGAAGCGTCAAAACCCATTGTTCTAGAGCCACACAAACCCTAGCTAAAGCATTGAAATTAAAAGGAATTACCCTGTGAAACACCATAATGACCAACTTACCGAGATCCAAGCAGACCAATTTGGTCGTGCTAGCGCTGCCCTGCTGAGCCAGAGTACGCAAAATCTGTCCGCTGGCATTAAAGACCGCCTCCATGCTGCCCGCATGAAGGCGCTTTCTCTCAGAAAAGCAGAAAAAGTGCTGGCTCAAAAGCCAGCTTTGGCTGGTATTTCAGGCAACTGGAATGCTGGGTCGAATGGAATGTGGGACACAGTAGGCTGGATAGCCCCACTAGTAGTCTTAGTTTTTGGACTCATTGGAATTGCCCAATGGCAAGATGATTCACGTATCAACGATATCGCTGAAGTAGATGCAGCACTCTTGTCCGATGACGTCCCACCAGACGCTTATGCAGACGGTGGCTTCTTGGCCTTTCTTAAAAATGGTCCTCTATCTGACTCTGGCATTGATGCTACAGACTCAGTGCAAAGCAAATAATTCCACAACATTAGATGTTACGTATACCGAAGTCATTCATTGCTAGCGCTTGTGCAGCACTGGTGATGTGTGCATTTAGTTTTGGCGTCTCTACCGCTTTAGCACAATCTGCGCCAAGTCCTGCCCATGGCAAGACTGCGGCCATTCCAGCAAAAAAACCCGATGGCACATGGGAAAGCTTAAAACCTTCGCAACAACAAATTCTGGCTCCACTGGAAAGCGATTGGGATTACATGCATCCCGATAGCCGCAAAAAATGGATTCAGGTAGCTAATATCTACCCCAAGATGAGCGAACAAGATCAGCAGCGTTTGCAATCGCGTATGGCCAGCTGGTCAAAACTCTCTCAGAAAGAGCGTCGTCTTGCCCGTGAAAATTATTTAAGTAGCTTGAAGTTCCCTGCCGAGAAAAAAGCAGAGGCCTGGACTGCTTACCAAAAACTCAGTGATGAGCAAAAGAAAAAATTGGCTGATGCACAAGCCAAGAAAAAGCCTAGCGTCATCAATGCACCTACACTGCAACAACATACAGTTAACCTCAGTGGCACTCCACCACCACCAACACCAAATCCTAGAAGCATACCAACCGCAGAAGCTCCGCCCGCCCCCGAAAGCGCTTCATCTAATAATTAGATTTTGAATTTCTACTAAATTAGTGATATGACCCCCGCTGAACTCAGCGCATTACCCTCCCCGCAATTTTGGCGCCGTGTTTCATGCTCCTTGTATGAGCAACTCGTTCTGCTTGGAGTGATTGCCCTGATCTTTTTAGTCCCCAACCTTGCTTTAGGCGTTTTGTTTGGGGTATCACTGCCGAGCTGGCTAAACTTTTTGTATCTCTATACCGTATTAGGAATTTACTTTGTTTGGTATTGGACAAAATCTGGACAAACATTGGCGATGCAAACCTGGCGCATTCGCATGATTGATCAACAGGGCCAACCACTCAAAAGACGCCAAGCATTATTGCGCTACTTCTATGGCTCTCTCTGGATCACTCCTTGTGTTCTGTTGCAGTGGGCTTTTCATTTAGAGAAATGGCAAATTATTGAAATGCTCTTTGCAGTAGCCCTCTTTTTTTGGCCTCTGACGATTTATTTAGACCGCAAAGATCCAATGCAACGCCAGACTTTAAGTGATCGGTTTGCAGGTACCCGCCTCGTAGAATTACCTAAAAACTCAGTAACTCTCTCTTAGGCATTCAATCGCAGTGGCACCCTGAATTTTTTGCCCAAAGCGATAACCTGCAGCCAGACAAGCAATAACACCAAAAACGATTCCCATGAAGAGCGCCTGCGCAAAGGCATTAAATTCAATCTCCATGACATAGCGCCCCAGGGCCCAAGCAGCTGCTCCAGATGCAAGCCCAGCTAAGGTGCCGGCAACTAAACCAATGACTAGTAGTTCAACACGAGCAATGCTCGCCAATGTTTTGCGCGATGCGCCTATTGCCTTAAGCAATGCAGCATTTCTAAAACGCTCATCTTGAGTGGCAGAAATTGCAGCGATGAGCACTAACACTGCTGCTGCAATCGTAAATGCAAACAATAAGCCCAATGCAGCAGAGAGTTTATTTAAAACATCTTGGATCTGCTTTAAGGAAGCCGATACATCAACGACCGTAAGGTTGGGATAAGCCTGACTCACCTGAAAATCAAGAGCCTCTTGCTCTGGGGCTTGATAGTAAGAAGTAATCCAAGAATGTGGCAAGGTGCTTAATTGGCCGGGCGGCATAATCACAAAGAAATTAACCCGCATGGACCCCCAGTCCAATTTACGCAGCGAAGTAATAGGGGCAGTAATGTTCTCGCCTGCCACCTCAAAAGTGAGTTGATCACCCATCTTGAGCTTTAAGTTTTTAGCAATGCCGATTTCCATAGAGATTTGTGGGCTATCACCGATGATCCATTTGCCTTCAGTTATGCGGTTACCTGCTGGTAATTGATCGGTATACGAGAGATTAAATTCTCGATCCACTAAACGCTTGGCGTTATCTTCCACGTAGTCATTAGGAGAAATATTGCGCTCATTAATGGCAATCAAACGTCCACGCACCATCGGATAAAAGTCTGGTGTTGACACGCCAGCATTTACAAGCGACTTAGTAATATCTGCTTTTTGCTCACCCTGTACGTTAATCATGAAGCGATTAGGAGCATCTGCTGGGATATTGCCCTGCCATGTATTGAGCAGGTCTTGCCGCAATAATAAGATCATCAATAGCGCCATTAAAGCAATGCCTAGCGAGGTAATCTGCATGACCGCAAAGCCAGAACGCCTACTTTGTACGGTGATTGCAAAACGAATAGCAAAATTCTTGGTCTGAATTCTGCTGAGGAACTTCAATACCATCCAAGAAATTCCAGAAAAAATAATGATTGCACCACCAAAACTCAGGCCCGTCCAAAATGCTAGCTTCCAGTCTCTTGCCGCAAGCGCAATTAAAGTCGCAGCGGTACCTAAGCCAAAGATAGCAACCCAAATAGAAGAGCGATTGATGCCTTCGAATTCTTTACGAATCAGTCGTATCGGCGAAACCTTGACCAATGCAAATAGCGGCGGCCCGGCAAAGCCAATCAGTAAAAACCAGGCAAAGAGCGAGCTCCACACAATGGGCCAAATTGACACACTAGGCAAGCTTGTCAAAATCAAATTCCCCAATAAGAAAGTAAGCGCCAATTGCACTAAATAGCCAAAAGCTGAGCCTAAGGCGGCAGCAAAGATCCCTAAACTGAGAATCGTGGTGATTTGTTTTTTCAGAATGATGGCTGAAGTAGCGCCAAAGCATTTGAGAACTGCACAACCATCGGCTTGTTTGAGTGAATAACGGCGCGCTGACAAGGCAATCGCTACGGCTGCAACCATAGCCGTTAAGACCGCTATCAAAGATAGGAAACGCTCAGCTCGCTCCAATGTCTTTCGCATCACAGGCTGGGCGTTTTCTAAGGTCTCAATCCGCAAACCGCGCAAGCCTTCAGAATCGATATAGGTCTTTACCCACTTCTCATATGACTGAACCTGCTCGTCAGTCCCGGCAAGAAGTAATCGATAGGTCACCCTACTCCCAAGACCAATCAATCCAGTTGCCGGTAAATCATCTAATGACATCATGACGCGAGGAGCAAAGTTCATGAAACCTGCGCCACGATCAATTTCACGCTCAAGCACACCAGCAATGAGAAAAGTCTTCTGTCCTAGGCTCATTTGATCGCCTAGCTTTGCTTGCAAGCTGCCTAACATCACTGGATCAATCCAAACAGATCCTGATGGCGGTCCGGAGTTTAAAGTAGCGTTGCTTGACTGAACCTGCAATGCACCTCGTAAGGGATACAGTGAACTGACTGCTTTCAAAGAGGCTAACTTACTACGCGTCCCAACAGTTGCCATACTGGGGAACACAATGGTTTGCGCTATCTGCAATCCTCTACTGCGCGCCTCCACCAGAAAACGCTCTGGCAATGGTTGATCTGCCGCAATCAGCACATCAGAGGCCAGCAATTGGCGAGCATCAAACTGAAACGCCCTTTGCATCCGATCAGCTAGGAAACTGACGCTAGACAAAGCAGTCACTGACAGCGTGAGTGCTACAAACAACCAAGCTAGCTCATGAGAACGTAGCTCCTGTCTTAAACCCCGCAGGAAGCTCGTTAAAAACAGCTTCAAATTGCCTGTGTCTGGCCGCCATCTACGCGCATGACAGTACCAGTAATAAAGGATGCATTCTGACTCGCTAAAAAGGCAGCGGCATCGCCATACTCCTTAGGATCGCCGTAACGACCCATCGGAATCTGTCTCAAGCTTGCCTTCACAACCTCTTCATAAGAAGTACTCTCGCGCTTTGCTCTCGCCTCATCTAATTGACGTAAGCGATCAGTTGCGATACGCCCTGGCATGATGATGTTCACAGTAATACCTTCGTGAGCTACTTCTGCTGCTAATGTTTTAGACCACGCTAGCAAAGCAGCGCGCAAAGTATTAGAGATTGCTAAATTTTTAATCGGGGCAATGGCACCTGAGGTAGTGCTAGTAATAATACGACCCCATTGACGCTGACGCATGCCAGGCAAAACACGATCAGTAATCGCAATAAGAGATAGAACCATATCGTTAAAGCTTTTTTGCCAGAGTGCAGGATCCTGTCCAGCAGCGGGCGTTGGTGGCGGTCCACCGGTATTGTTAATCAAGATATCAATTGGACCAAGTTCTTTTTCCACCTTCGAAACCAAGCTATCAATCACAGATGCATCAGAGAGATCCCAGCTCAGAGCTAGGGCTGTACCACCAGCAGCCTGAATCAGTTCAACCGATTTTTGTAAGCCCTCTGGACTACGACCAGTAACGGCAACCTTGACACCCTCACGCGCCAACGAGACTGCCATTGCTTGGCCTAAACCGCGGCTAGATGCCATGACTAATGCGACTTTACCTTTGATTCCTAAATCCATACCATCTCCTAAACTGCTATTAATAGATACCGCTTATCTTAATCTTAATGCCCTAAGGGCTTAGGCAGATTAGCGGCATATTTGTCTAGCTGAACTTCATACTCCTTAAAGATCTCAGCAAGAGCCTGCTGTTGACCCAAGACTAATGCCGCGGGCGTATTGTCTTTTAGTGCAATCCGCTTGGTATAGCGATTGCTACCAATCATAGGATTGACCTTTCCACCATTTTCAACAGTCAAGAAAAACTCCATGCTGACTACTGCCTCCGGTCTTATACGATAGTCTCCATAGAATTCATTGACGGTCGCTTGCAAGGTGTAATACGGAAAGAAGGTATTGCTCTGCCCTACAGCTGCAGAGAAAATACCAGACTGATTAATCCACTGGCGCTCTGCATTGGAAACCATTTCGGCAGGTAGTGTTGTGTAGACGTTATAAAAATCTTTTTCAAAACGCTGGTCGCCCAAGCGATACACCAAAGACCTCCCGTCGTATGGTGCAGCTACAGAAACGGGGCCGATCTTAAGCCAATAGCTTGTGCGATTCTTTAGGGGTGGACCGCTGCGCTCAGGATTGACCATATAACTTGTCGGAGTCACAGGAGCACGAGTTGGTAGCGAGCAGGCAAATAGGCTCAACACTAGGGCAGCTATCAGAATGCGCTTGATCATTTTTGAACTCCAGATTGTCCCTGCGTGCCATTCATTGGGAGTACGATTTTTGGAGGAGGCTCACCCCATATCAAACTCGATGGAGATTGACTGGCTATACGACTAAATTCATTGAGATTCTCAGTTGTTTGCTTGAGATTTTCAATCGTCGCACTCGTATCCCCCTGAATACTCGCCACAGTTTGGCGCAATGACACGATTGTGCCAGTCAATTCACGCATCAAAATATTGAGCTCATCCTTATCGGTCACTTTAGCAATGCGCTCGATGATGACATTTAAGGATTGAACCGACCGAACGAGACCTTCATTACCCTTGCCATCACCTGCCATCAGTACATTGAGATTAACTAATAGTGAGTCAAACTTTTTCTGAGTGCCCTCAAAATCTGCATGATTTAAGGTAGAAACAAATTTTTGCAATCCAGAAATGATTTCGTCGGCCTGATTTGGGAGGGATGGAATAACAGGGTCTGCCGGCTTCCAGCTATATGGGAGCGGAGTGTATTCAGAGGGCCCACTCGAGAAATCAAACTCAACATAATTAACGCCTGTAATACCCATAGACTTCACACGAGCGCGCAGGTTGTTATGGACAAAGTCAGTGATCTGTTCTTCAGTTAACTTATCCCCAAAGATCTGCATTCGTACAACAACATACTGAAGGCGTTTCTCGAATGGAACATCTCTCTCGTAGATATCACCAGATAAACCAATGAAAGTAACCTGACCGACCTTAACACCTCTAAATCGAACTGCAGCACCAGTATCTAAGCCTGTTACAGATTGCTTAATATAGGTTTCAATCATGAAAGATTTCTTAAAGAGCTGGCCCGAACCAAATATGAGAATGACAGCAACCAACACTCCGATGGCAGCAAGCACAAACACACCTAGACGAAAATAATTGGGATTTGAGTTATTGCTCATGCCGCGTCCTTGCTCATAATGCGATTAAAAAATTGATGTACTCGAGGGTCTTTACTGGTATCTCTCAACACTTTTGGATCACCCTCAGCGATGATACCTTTGGCGCCTTTGTCTAACATAATGACTTTATCTGCTATGGCATAGATGCTGGCCAATTCATGCGACACAATCACGAAAGTAATCCCTAAATTTCTGGACAGGTCTTGAATCGTGCTATCTAAATCAGCGGAGGTGATTGGGTCCAAGCCGGCAGATGGCTCATCTAAAAAGAGAATTTTTGGATCCAAAGCCATGGCCCTGGCAATGGCTGCACGCTTTTGCATGCCGCCACTGATTTCACTAGGCATATACGACTCGTAAGGCAATAAGCCAACGAGATCAAGCTTACAGCGAGCGAGTAGATTCATCTGATCATCGGTAAGTTGAGTATATTCCTGCATAAATAATGTCACGTTATCTAACAGGTTCATAGATCCAAATAAGGCGCCCTGCTGATACATCACTCCAAAGCTGGTCATAATTCTTTGACGATCAGCTCCCTGTGCCGCTGTAATATTTTGACCCTCTATCAGCACATCGCCGGCTAAAGGTTGATAGAGGCCAAAGAGATTTTTCAACAAACTCGATTTACCGCAACCAGAGCCACCCAAGATAACAAATATTTCACCATTATTCACCGTGAAATTAAGGTTCTGCATCAGCACTGTTGAGCCATAGCCTACCGTCAGGTTTTTTACCTCAATCGCGGCGACAGAATGATTTATTGCATCCATCAGAACCCTGTCTTATAGGAGATATAAGCAAAGACACCGTCCACCAAGACGATCAAGACAATACTGCTCACCACTGCACGCGTAGCTGATATACCTACTGCTGCCGCACCAGTACCCGTTTGCATACCACGCAAACATCCGACCGCAGAAATCACAACACCAAATAAGGTAGCCTTGATGAGCCCAGAACCGATATCTTCAACCGTGACTATCTGCAACATCCCGTTCCAGAAATTAATCAATGGAATGTCATATGCCAGCATCGTGATCATCGAGGCAAAAATACTCACGATGTCAGCATACAAAGTCAGCACCGGCATGACTAAAATTCCAGCAAGGACGCGGGGTACCACCAGGAAACGAATTGGGCTCAGGCCACCACTCACTAATGCATCAACTTCACTATTCACAGTCATCGTACCAATCTCTGCGGCAAATGCTGCCGATGAGCGACCGGCAAGCAAGATAGCCGTGACCAGAGGCCCCATCTCACGCACAATACCGAGAGCCGCTATGGGTCCAACAAAAGAAACCGCACCGAACTGTTTCATACCAATAGCTGCTTGGAAAGATAAGATGACGCCAATTAAGAAGGACACCAGACCGACAATGGGTAAGGCAGCAATACCAGCCTGAACGGCAGCATTAACAAAATCGCCCCAACGTACTTGCTTGATATTACGCACTGACCAAAGCAAATCCGCAGACAGGTGTCCAGTAAACGTGATTAAGCCTTTTGCATCATCGATTAAATTTTGCACTGCCATTCCGGTACTCACTACAAAACCTCTTTTAGGGCTAACTACTGGAACTGGGAATAGATTTGAGATGGGATCAAATTCTTTTAGCAATGGCTGATAGCGAGAATCTAGACCTACTATTGAAAATGTGCCGCCAGCTTTTTTCTGGGCCTCTTCTAAATCAATTAAAAAGGCGATGCCTGAACCATCTAGCGAAGAAACACCAGAAGCATCAAATGTTAAGGAGTGGCTGCCTGGATTCTTTAACCACTCATCTTGCGCAGACCGTATTTGGGTCCATGCATTTGCAAGTGAATAGACATCCACTTTGCCAGTAACCACAATTTTTGCTGTGGCCGTGTCAACTGATACCCACTTCGCAATGGAAGTATCCGTTTGGGCATCTGTACTGAGGGTCATTATTAAAAAGGGGTTCTTTTAAGCTTTTGAAGTGCTGATACAGAAAAATGTGGGAATTTCGGGCAAGAGCTTGAAGCAATCTTATCCCAACTATAAGGGATATTGATGAAGGCCTGATGAATATGAAAAGGGCCTAGTTTTTCAACTAGGCCCTCAATAAGTTGGTGCGGCTGGCAGGAATTGAACCCACGACCCCTTGGTTCGTAGCCAAGTACTCTATCCAGCTGAGCTACAGCCGCAACAGCCATAATTATGCCATGGAAGAGAAAAACTACATTACACCCCCTGGCCACGAACGCATCAAAGCCGAGCTCCTTAAGCTCTTAAACGTGGATCGGCCTGAAATTGTCCAGGTGGTTCATTGGGCAGCCTCAAATGGTGACCGCTCGGAAAACGGGGACTATATTTACGGTAAAAAACGCCTGCGGGAGATTGATCGCCGCATTCGTTTTCTCAATAAACGTCTGGAATTTGCCGTAGTTGTCGATAATTTAGCCCGAAAAAATGGTGACGCAGATGCTGACCAAGTCTTCTTTGGGGCTACGGTAACCTACTCTCCATTGGAGGGATCGGAGGCTGGAAAAGAAACCGTCATCACCATTGTTGGGGTCGATGAGGTTGACCTTGAAAAAAATCATGTGAGCTGGGTATCGCCGATTGCTAAAGCATTAATTAAAGCAAAACTGGGCGACAGTGTTGTGATTCAAACCCCCACGGGACCTTGTGAGATTGAAATACTCGCGGTTCAGTATCTCTAGGCAGATTGCAAATTTAGACTGCGCGAGTACGAGTAACGCGCATGACGTCGTGATTGGTGCGTAGACTGCGCATGACCTTGGATAAATGCAAACGATCGTATACCTGAATCGTAAAACGAATGGTGACAGAGTCTTCCTTATAGCGATCATCCATCGATACATTCATGATGTTGGAATCCGCAGAAGTCACACTGCTGGCAACCCGCGCAAGCACTCCTTTACCTTGGCGAGTATCGATCGCTAAATCCACTTCAAACTCACGATGAACTTCCTTGCCCCACTCTACCTCTACCCACTTATCGCCATCTTTTGAGAGCATGCGCAGGGCAACTGGGCAGTCGTTCGTATGAACTTGTAAACCATCGCCCTTACCAAGGTAGCCAATGATGTTATCGCCTGGGATGGGATGGCAACAAGTCTGAAAGCTAATGGAGTTTCCTTCACGACCATCAACCAAAATAGCTTGACGCTGATGGTGGTGTGCTTCTGAAGTAGCCGCTATCCAATCTGCTGCGCCTAAGCGCATCTGATCGCTGCCGCCTTCATCATCAATCAATATCTTAAGACGAATTGCTAATTCTTGAGGCGACCTACGTCCTAAAGCAATATTGACACAGGCTTCTTCGCGGGTTTTATCACCTGTCCAATGGATGAGTTTTTCCCATAGCTCTGCAGTCAGTAACGCAGCATCAACGCCTTGCTGACGAAGGCTATTGGCCAAGAGACGCTCACCTAGCTGTAAAGATTCGGAATAGTGTTTAGTTTTTAAAGAATGGCGTATGGATGCACGTGCTTTGCCGGTACGTACAAAAACTAACCAACCAGGATTTGGCTGTGAACTAGCTGAAGTCACCACCTCAACAATGTCGCCGTTCTTTAGTTCGCTGCGCAGTGGAAGCTGCAAGCCATTAATCTTGACTGCAACACAAGTATTCCCAAGATCGCTGTGAATGGAATAGGCAAAATCAAGCGCCGTAGCGCCTCTCGGTAGTGCCCTAATTTGTCCCTTAGGAGTAAATACGTAAACTGCATCAGGGAATAAATCAATCTTGACGTGCTCCAGAAATTCTTGTGAGTCGCCACTGCTGTCTTGTATATCAATCAGAGATTGCAACCATTGGTGGGCACGATTTTGTACTTCACTCATATCCGGCGAGCCATCTTTATAAGCCCAGTGCGCCGCAACGCCGGCCTCGGCTACCGCATGCATATCAGCCGTACGAATCTGAAACTCTACTGGTACGCCCGATGGACCCAATAGCGTTGTATGGAGTGATTGATAGCCATTTAACTTCGGAATGGCGATGTAATCTTTAAACTTGCCGGGCATAGGCTTGTAGAGAGAATGCAAAATTCCAAGCGCGCGATAGCAGTCATCAATGCTTTGTACCGTAATGCGGAAGGCATATACATCTAAGACCTGAGAAAAACTCACATGCTTGCTACGCATCTTGTTATAGATGCTGTAGAGGGTTTTCTCACGACCACGTAGATCTACTTCGAGATTGACTTTTGTAAACGCTAAGCGTGAGGTTTGCAAAATCTTTTCAATCATTTCCTTACGATTGCCACGCGCCCTTTTGACCGATGCCTCAATCACCCGAAAGCGCATTGGCATGGAATAACGAAAGCTCAGGTCTTGTAAGTCTCGATAAATAATATTTAAGCCTAAGCGGTGGGCAATTGGCGCATAAATTTCTATCGTTTCTGCGGCAACCCGACGACGCTTTTCCATCGGGACTGCATCTAGGGTGCGCATATTGTGAGTGCGATCAGCCAGCTTTACTAAGATGACACGTACATCACGTGCCATGGCCATAAACATTTTGCGAAAGCTCTCGGCTTGCGCTTCGGCATGGCTCTGGAATTCTAATTTATCGAGCTTGGTCAGGCCCTCTACTAATTCAGCAATCTTAGTGCCAAACTTTTCTACCAAGTCAGCGTTAGTGGATCCAGTATCTTCAATCACATCGTGCAATAAAGCAGCCATGATTGACGAAGCATCTAAACGCCATGTAGCGCAGAGCTCTGCTACTGCAACTGGATGGGTGATGTAAGGTTCGCCACTATGACGATATTGGCCCAAGTGAGCAGTGTCTGCAAACTGAAATGCTTTTTTAATTTGCGCAACTTCATCAGGCTTTAAGTAAGTCAGTTTCGAGAGTAAATTCTCAATTGAAACGACTTGATGCTTTAAAGGCTTACTGGGTGCTGAGGTTGGTCCAAATAAATGCCGACTCGATTGCGCTAGCAATGTTGCCAAAACAGATTGTGTACCGCCGTGTTGATGGATTTGCTTGGGTGTGTCTGAGGATGTATGCAACAGCTCAGCCTGGATGGCTTCTAAAGAGGACTCAATGGGCGAGACCCCTCCTACTAATTCCGATGCTTTTGCCGTACCTAGAGGGAGCTCCACACCGGAACTCCTAAATTACAAAGGTACTTTGGTCAACATGTCACGGTCGGTCACACCAGCAGCAACTTCACGCAACGCAACTACTGTTGCTTTATCTTTGGACTCAACACGTGGGGAGTGACCTTGAACCAATTGGCGAGCGCGATAAGTCGCAGCCAAAACCAGTTCAAAACGATTTGGGATAGTTTTAAGACAATCTTCTACAGTGATACGGGCCATGCTGAACTCACTTAAATTTAGCTTCAATACCTATAGGATAACTGATTAGACCCCGAGGCGCTTTAAAAGGGCTGGATTTCTGGCCATAGCAGGCCCAGAACGCAGGCGGCTAGAGGCCAAAATGTGCTTTAGATCGACCAGAGCCTGATCAAAAGAGTCATTCACCACAATATAGTCAGCCTCATGGGCGTGCAGCAGCTCCACATGTGCCGCAGCCAAACGCCTAGCAATAGTCGCTTCATCATCCTGCCCACGCTTACGAAGACGCTCCTCTAAAGCATTTATTGAAGGAGGGAAAATGAAGATCCACTGAGCAGAGGGAATGAGCTTGCGAATCTGCTGCGCCCCCTGCCAATCAATCTCAAGTACGACATCGCTACCCGCATGCATTTGTGACTCAATCCAAGGCTTAGACGTGCCATAGAAATGACCGTGCACTTCCGCCCATTCTAAAAAGTGGCCCTGCTCTTTCTCGCGAGTGAACTCTTCTTTAGAAACAAAGCGATAATTTTTTCCATCCACCTCACCTGACCTAGGTGCTCGAGTCGTGGTTGATAAAGATAATGTCAAGCCCGCATCCGCTTGCAGCAGTGCATCGACCAAAGAAGATTTACCTGCACCAGATGGCGCAACAATCATCAACATACTGCCTTGATATGCTGGGATTGGGTTTGTCTTAGTCATGATTCAATTGTACGGATTACTCTAAGTTTTGCACTTGTTCGCGCATTTGCTCTATTAAGAGTTTGAGTTCTAGGGCGGCCTGGGTGCACTCTTCAGAAACAGACTTTGAGCTTAAGGTATTGGCTTCACGGTTAAGCTCTTGCATCAGAAAGTCCAAACGCTTACCAACGGGACCTTTGCCAGCTAAAGCAGTGTCAACTGCTTGTAGATGCGTTTTTAAGCGGGCGAATTCTTCTGCGACATCGATCCGCACTGCATAGAGCACAACCTCCTGGCGAATACGCTCCATCAGTTCTGTGCCAGACTTGGCTTGCTCTTGGGCTGCTAAGGCCTCTGCTAGACGTTCAGTGAGCTTTTCTTGATATTGCGCTACATATTGAGGAACCTTTGGTTCGATCACCTTCACAATCTCACGCATCTTGCTAGTAATACTTGTGAGAACGCCAACTAAGGCTTTACCTTCAGCATTGCGGCTATCCATCAAAACTGCAAGGGCTGCTTTACCAGCTTCGACAGTAGCGGCAATCCAGCCCTCTTCTTCGCCGCGCGGCTCCGAAACAACCCCTGGCCAGCGAAGTACATCCGAAATACTGAGCTCTCTAGCATTTGCAAAGGTTTCTTGCGCTTTGGCTTGCAAGATTTTGAGGGCTTCTAGGCGATCCTGATTTAAGGCACCTAAGGCTTGGGGATTGGCTTTGGTAGCTCCGCCAGTGTTATTAATCCGCCAGGCTGCTCTAAATTCGACCTTTCCGCGAGAAAGGCTCTGGGTTACCAGCTCCCGCAAGACAGGCTCAGCCCCTCGGCACTCGTCTGGCAGACGAAAGCCTAAATCCAGAAAGCGGCTATTAACAGCCCGACATTCCACCTGCAGATCAGCAACTACGCCAGCCCCTAGGGATACTTGGCGAGAAGCGCTGCCATAACCAGTCATGCTCGATATCATAGGGACATTGTAGATTCTTTATTTGTTCCAACCCAAACCTTTAGGCAAAATTTGATGAGCACCCAACCTATCACCCGTCCAAGCGGCCGCAAGCCAAAAGATCTGCGCCCTGTCACGATTTCTAGAGCCTTTACTAAACATGCTGAAGGTTCCGTTCTGATCGCCTTTGGGGATACCAAAGTACTGTGTACTGCCAGCATTCTAGATAAGGTGCCGCCTCATAAAAGAGGTTCGGGTGAAGGCTGGGTTACTGCTGAATATGGCATGCTTCCCCGCTCTACCCACACTCGAAGTGATCGAGAGGCAGCACGCGGTAAACAATCTGGTCGTACACAAGAAATTCAGCGCCTCATTGGTCGCGCAATGCGCAGCATCTTCAATCTGGAAATTTTGGGTGAGCGCACGATTCATCTAGATTGTGATGTCTTGCAAGCCGATGGTGGCACACGTACTGCTGCAATTACTGGCGCTTACGTTGCCGCGCGAGATGCAGTCAATCATTTGCTCAAAAGTGGAGCCCTGACTCAAGACCCGATTATTGATAGCGTAGCTGCTATCTCCGTTGGTATTTATCAAGGCACCCCCGTATTAGATCTAGATTACCCAGAAGACTCCTCTTGCGATACGGATATGAATGTTGTGATGACTGGCAAAGGCGGCATGATTGAAGTGCAAGGTACCGCAGAAGGTCCAGCATTCTCAAGAAGCGAGCTCAATGCCCTTCTCGACTTAGCTGAACAAGGCATTGGGGAACTAACCCAGTTACAAATAGAAGCGCTGAAGTAAGCCGTTTGATTAGTTCTATTTCTTGAGTTGAATAGTTAATGCATAAGCTCGTTCTTGCCTCCAATAATGCTGGGAAGGTAAAAGAATTTCAGGCGCTCTTGATGCCATTGCATTTTGAGGTCATACCGCAAGGAGCGCTTGGTATACCTGCGGCAGAAGAACCACATCACACTTTTGTTGAGAATGCCCTTGCTAAAGCATGTCATGCGAGTAGCGCCAGCGGTTTACCTGCCCTAGCAGATGACTCTGGTATTTGCGCTCATGCCTTAGATGGTAGGCCTGGAGTGCACTCTGCTCGCTATGCTGGTGAGCATGCAAATGACGCTGCCAATAATCAAAAGCTCATATCTGAATTAAATAATCAATCAGATCGCGGCGCACATTATGTTTGCGCTCTAGTACTAGTCAATAGCGCTGATGACCCAAATCCACTGATTGTGGAGGCTAGCTGGCATGGCGTGATTGTGGATGAAGCAAGAGGGCTTAATGGCTTTGGCTATGACCCACATTTTTTTCTTCCGGAGCTAGGTAAGACGGCTGCTGAACTAGATCCTACTCAAAAGAACTTAATCAGCCATCGTGGCCAAGCTCTTCGCGAGCTCATTAGCCAATTACAATTGCGCGCCTAATCATTGTGCTAACTCAAATTACGCTCACTGCATTACCGCCTCTGGCTTTATACATTCACTTTCCGTGGTGTGAAAAGAAGTGTCCCTATTGCGACTTTAATTCACATCAAATCAAGGGTGCTACAAACCTTGCGGGTGGTTTTGATGAGCAGCGCTACATTAATGCGCTCATCGCTGATCTTGAAACTGAGTTGCCCAATATTTGGGGGCGGCAAGTTCACAGCATCTTCATTGGTGGCGGTACGCCAAGTCTCCTATCTGCAGCAGGCATGGATCAGTTGCTTTGCGCTGTGCGTGCTCGGGTTAATTTAGAGCCGGGTGCAGAGATTACGATGGAAGCTAACCCAGGATCTGTTGAAGCGAATAAATTGGCTGGCTTTGCTAAAGCTGGGATCAATCGGGTGTCTTTAGGCATTCAGAGCTTTCAAGATGAACAACTTAAATCACTAGGCCGGATTCATAATGGTGCTGAAGCTAAGCGTGCAGTCCAGATTGCCCTAGAACACTTTAAGTCCGTTAATTTAGACCTCATGTATGGCTTGCCTAATCAAAGTCTTGCAGACGCAAGATTAGATGTAGAGACTGCCCTGTCTTTTAAGACTCCTCACCTCTCTCTTTACAATCTTACGCTTGAGCCCAATACCTACTTTGCAAACTTTCCTCCCAAGTTACCAAGTGATGATGAGATCGATGCCATTTTTGAGCAAAACTTAGAGCTCCTTACCAAAGCAGGCTATCAGCGTTATGAAGTCTCTGCTTATGCCAAGAGAGATCAGGAATGCAAACATAACCTGAACTACTGGCGCTTTGGCGATTACATGGGTATTGGTGCTGGTGCCCATGGGAAGATTTCTTATCCAGGAAAAATTACCCGTCAAGTTCGCGAGCGTCATCCAGAAACTTATATGCAGGCCATGGAGATTAAAGGCAATGCTCTCATTGAGTCACGTGAAATTGCCTCCAAAGATCTTCCCTTTGAGTTTATGCTCAACACCTTAAGGCTAACTGATGGTGTTGATACCAATACCTTTAGCGAGCGCACTGGCCTGCCTTTGAGTGTCATTAGTAAAGGCTTAGAGGCAGCGAGTAAAAAAGGTTTATTAGATGAGAATCCGAGCAAACTCAAAGCAACTCCTTTGGGTCTTCGCTACCTAAATAATCTACAAGAAATGTTTTTAGAGTAGCTTGCTACTTAATTTATTTACCAGTCCAAACTGGTGGCTCACCTTTTAAGAAGGAAGCAACACCGTTTTTAAAATCATCACTGCCATAGGTTTCCCGAATTAGGTCTTCGCAATCTGGCAGTTGGTTGGCAATGATTCTGGCCATGATGAGTTTGCTAGCTTTTTGAGTAATGGGGGCTAGTTTAGATAAGCGCTCTGCCAAAGCATCTGCTTCTTTGCCCAGTTGATCGGCATCATAAGTGGCCAATAAGTAACCTTGGGTTTTGAGCTCGCTTGCTGAAATCATTTCAGCCAAGAGAAGCATGCGCCGAACGATATTCATACCCATGTGCGCAACCAACCAGGCGATATTGCCAGGATAGAGGCAATTGCCAAGGGTTCTGGCAATCGGCACACCAAACTTCGCATCGGGCGTAGCAATCTTAAAGTCGCAACATGTCGCAATGGCAAGACCACCGCCCACCGCCATGCCATCAATCACGGCAATCGTGGGTATCGGCAGAGTTGCTAAGGGGTTTAAATAATCATGAATGGCTGCTTCGTAGCGCACGCCATCTTCACCATCTTTAAAGTCAGCAAATTGCGCAATGTCACTGCCAGAAACAAAAGACTTACCACCTGCCCCACGAAAGATGGCCACCCGAATATCTGGGTTCTTGGCAATATCTAGGCAAATGGATTTTAGGCTTTCGTACATGGCAACCGTCATAGCATTACGCGCAGCCACATGATCGAAGGTAACGTACGCAATCTTGCCGCGCAACTCAAGAACTACTTGCGCAACCTTACCCTCTTGATCTTTTTGCGTCATGGAGAAGCTTATTCAGATTTAATATTTAAGCTCTTCACCAAGCGCTGGTATTTCGCAAGTTCCCCAGTCAGGAAAAGACCAAAGGCTGCAGGAGTTGCTGGGCCTTCAGGCTGCAATCCCTGTGAATCCAATGTCTTCTTGATTTGGGGGTCAGCCATCGCTGCTTTTGCTGCCTGATCGATCTTGTTGACTACAGCTGGATCCATGCCCTTAGGTCCCATGATGGAGTACCAGTTAGTAACATCAAATCCAGTAATGCCGACTTCATTAAAGGTAGGCACGTTCGGCAGAATCGATAAACGCTTAGGAGTAGAAATTGCCAACGCTTTTAAGCTACCCTCTTTGATCTGCTGCAAGTTTGGCGGCAAGGTATCAAAGTTCATTGTGATCTGGCCACCAAGCAAATCAATAATCGCTTGGCCACTACCCTTATAAGGGACATGATTAATTTGAATGCCAGCAATCTTGCCAAATAGTGCGCCCGCTAAATGCTGTGTACTACCGATACCAGATGAACCGTAGGTCATCTGCCCTGGATTAGATTTAGCAAGTGAAATCAATTGTGCTACTGAGTTCACTGGCAATGATGATTTAACAACTAATACGTTTGGCACATAACCTAAATAGGTAATGGGCGTGAAATCAGTTGCAGGATTGTAAGGGACGCTACTTAAAACAAATGGTGCAATAGCATTGGAATTAGAGTGGCCAACTAACAAGGTATAACCGTCTGGATTAGCTTTAGCGATCTGATCTGCAGCGATCGTCCCCGCAGCTCCAGACTTATTTTCAACAATAACGCTCTGACCCAAAATCTCACCCATCTTCGGCGCGATCGCTCTAGCCACAATATCCGTTCCGCCACCTGGAGCAAAACCCACAATCAGTCGAATCGGTTTATTTGGGAAAGCTTGCTGAGCAAGCGCAAGAAATGGCGCACAACTCAGTGCTACAGCAATCAGGCTACGTAACGCCAACTTAGGTAATTGAATCAACATACAGTCTCCAAATCTTGTTTTAGTTGTCTTTGATACTATTAGATAATCATTCTAATCATATAAAAACAAGCGAGACAATGAGCAAAACACCTCACCACCCTGCTTTAAAGGGGTCTTCCAAACCTTTACCCCTTGCTGGGGTACGGGTACTAGATGTCAGCCAAGTCATGGCTGGTCCTTACTGCTGCATGCTCCTAGCTGACTTAGGTGCCGATGTCATCAAGATAGAACCTCCGGGCACAGGTGACCAAACCCGAGGAGCCATGGGCTTCAAGATGAAGGGTTCAGACAGCATGGGCTTTTTGAATATGAACCGCAATAAACGTAGTCTGACCCTCAACCTCAAAACCGAGGCTGGCAAAAAGGTCTTTTTTGAATTGGTGAAGACTGCGGATATTTTGGTAGAAAACTATCGCCCTGGTGTCATGAAAAAGCTGGGAATTGATTACCCCTCTCTGCAACCTATCAATCCTGGTTTGGTCTATGCCAGCATCTCTGGTTTTGGACAAACGGGTCCTTGGGCAGATAGGCCTGGTTTTGATTTGATGGCGCAGGCCATGTCAGGTGTCATGAGTGTGACTGGCTATCCAGATGGTCCACCAGTAAAAGCGGGCGTTCCAGTAGCTGATATTGGTTGTGCGCTCTTTGCGATCTACGGAATTTTGTCTGCTTACATTGGTAAAACCAAAAGTGGTGAGGGTCAATTTATTGATGCCTCACTGTTTGACTCTGCTTTAGCATTTTCCATCTGGGATACTGCGCAATATTGGGGTACCGGGGTTGAGCCCTATAAGTTAGGTACCGCCAATCACATGAGTGCACCCTATCAGGCTATGAAGGCTGCTGATGGGTACTTCGTAATGGGTGCTACCAATCAAAAGTTGTGGAAATTACTCTGCGACAAAATTGGCCGCCCCGAATTATGTGAGGATGCCCGTTTTAAAACGAATCCACTGCGCTTAGCCAATCGTTTAGAGCTCGCAACTGAACTTGAAAAAACTTTCGTGACGAAATCTAGTCATGAATGGGTTGATGATTTGTTGGCCGCAGGCATTCCGGCTGGCCCCATCAATACCTATCCAGAAGCATTTGATAGTGAGCATGGTCGTCATCGCAATATGCGGATGGAAATTGATCATCCGATTGAAGGAACTGTTCCCAATATTGGTTTTGCAGTCAAGATGATGGGTACACCGCAACAAGTTCATAGACACCCTCCACTATTGGGTGAACACACTAGTGAAGTTTTGGCAGAGCTCGGAATCACTGGTGATGAACTCAAAGCACTCGAAGCTGGAGGTGCATTTACGCCGTAGCTAATCTGCGCCTATATTACATTTCTGAAATAAATAGCCCTTACAATAAAGATAATCAATTTATTTACAGAAATATATGCGCCTATCTTCATTTGCAGTCTGCATCGCCCTATCCCTCAGTCTTTTAGGATGCTCTGCTTTAGAGCGTAAATCCGCGGTTCCAGCCCAGTCCCTTAGTAAGGCCCAGATATCTGGCTTACCCAGCGTGCGCTACCTCATATCTACGCAGGCTGGTGTCGATGCGATGGTCAATGACGTCATTAAATTAGAGCAATCCCGTGGTAAGAATGCGTTTACTGGCGATGCCAATTTTTTAGCACTTTCCGGGGGTGGTGATGATGGTGCTTTCGGTGCTGGTCTTTTAGTTGGCTGGTCTAAGCAAGGATCAAGGCCATCTTTTAATTTGGTGACTGGCATTAGTACTGGCGCATTAATTGCGCCATTTGCATATCTTGGTAAAGACTACGATCCTATATTGCAGCAGGTTTATACGAGTATTAAGCCGAATGATGTCTATGTTGAGCGTGGCATTCTATCGGGAATCTTTAGTGATGGCTTAGCAGACTCCACCCCACTCTATCGGCTGATCTCCAAATATGTTGATGGGGATTTCCTCAAGAAAATTGCTTATGAGTACAACGCTAATGGCCGCTGGCTATTAATTGGCACCACCAATATTGACGCGGGGCAGCCTGTGATTTGGAATATGGGTCGCATTGCCACCATTTGCAGCCCCGAGGCTCTAGAGCTATTTCGACGCATCATGCTAGCGTCTGCCTCTATTCCAGGTGCATTCCCACCAGTGATGTTTGATTTCTTATTAGATGGGCAAGCTTTTCAAGAGATGCATGTAGACGGTGGCGCAAGTACGCAGGTCTTTTTATATCCTTCTGCGGCAGCACAGAAAGCGAATGACTTAGGTCTTAAGCGTCGCGTCAATCGTCAGGCCTACATTATTCGTAATTCGAGATTAGATCCTCGCTGGAATGAAACCGAGCGCCGGACCTTAAGCGTTGCAGGTAGGGCGATCTCACAACTCATTCAAACGCAAGGCATTGGTGATCTTTATCGTATCTATAACACCACCCAGAGTGACAATGTCGGTTTTAATTTAGCTTATATCGGCTCTGACTTTAATGAGCCTCATAACGAAGAGTTTGATACAAAGTATATGAATGCCCTCTTCCAATATGGATATGCACATGCCATTAAAGGCTACCCCTGGAGCAAGTATCCCCCAGGCTTTAAAGGGGCGTTTGATACCGATGGGGGCAAGATGACCCTCCAGCAATCAGACAAGAAGAAGCAACTAAAACAGAAGCCCTAAAGAAAACCCCAGACAGTGAGCTGGGGTTTGTATTTTTGGCGGAAGAGGTGAGATTCGAACTCACGGAGGACTTTCATCCTCGCCAGTTTTCAAGACTGGTGCATTCAACCGCTCTGCCACTCTTCCTTTGCGATTTCAGCCCTAGATTATAAGGAATTTTTGATTTTTCCTTCTAAATACCTGGCAATCGCAATACTGGAGGTTAATCCTGGGGACTCAAAGCCATATAAGTTGTAGAGTCCGTGCAGGCCATGGTCTTGCGGGCCATTAAAACAGAAGTCGCCTGCAGGGCTATTCGGTGGCACTATTTTGGCCCTTACGCCCGAATAATCTGGCTGCAAGGAGTTATCTTTGAGCTCTGGCCAATAGCGTCGCACGGCCTCATAGAATCCCTCTCCTCTTTTTGGGTCTACTGTGTAATCAATCTGCTCTTCATTTTCTATATCAAGCCATTCCACATCAGGACCAAACTTCGCCTGTCCACCCATATCTAAGGTGAGATGTACGCCAAGACCACCCGGTTCTGGAATGGGATAGATTAAATGGGTAAACGGCGATTTACCCGAAAGTGAAAAGTAGTTCCCTTTTGCAAAGTAAGCCTTCGGTATCTGGTCCTGATTGAGGCCTTCAATCTTTTGGGCAATTGCTGGAGCACTCATACCGGCACAATTAATCAACAACTTGGTTTTTAATTTCATACCATCAGGGCCGCCGATGTCTAATTCAAAACCACCCTGCGCGTCAAGTCCAATGGGCTTTGCACTGAGTAGTGGTGAGTGGTAAGCAATCATGCCGCCCGCATCTTCAAAGCCACCCAGCAACGAGAGCATAAAACCATGGCTGTCAACAATGCCTGTACTTGCAGAAAGTATTGCTGCAGAACATTTGAGTTTTGGCTCGAGTTGTTTTGCCTCTTCACCTGAAATCATCTTAATCTCTGGCACACCATTATTTTGTGCTTTATAGAGAATCGCCTGGAGATCATTGATTTGAGTTTCATCAGCGACGATGAGTTTGCCGTAAGGCTGAGTTCCTACTTGATGAGTACGACAATATTCATAGAGCAGTCGATTGCCCTCTACGCAAAGTTTTGCTTTGAGTGAGTCTTTTGGATAATAGATGCCAGCATGAATCACTTCGCTATTGCGAGCACTGCTAATCGTGCCAAAAGAGCCTTCTCTTTCAAGCAGAATAGTTTCACGGCCTTGGAGTGCCATTTCTCGCGCAACGGCCAGGCCAACCACCCCGGCGCCAATCACGACACAGTCAACTTGCTCCATCTATTGGTCCCGCTTTGTATTCATATCTAGGAATATACCGAATTCCTAGCATTTTCAGTGTTTTAGGGGATTTAGGACCCCTTCTTGATAAAATCTAGTAATGTCTTCTAGACCCATGCAAAACCCAGAAAATATCGCTGCCAGCACCCATACTGCTGTCGATATGGTGCTCGATACTGCTTACCAAAATATTAGTACTGCTCAGTGGCAAAAGCTATTCTCGTTAGCTCGCAAATCTAAGCTAGATGGTTTTATTGCCGATATGTTTGCCGGCAAACATATTAATCTGAGTGAAGATCGCCCTGCTTTGCATTCTGCTCTCCGCAATCTTTCCAAATCTCCCGTCATGCTCGATGGCAAAGATGTGATGCCGGCTGTCACTGATGTATGGCGTCGTATTGAAGCCCTGTGTAATAAATGGGTAGGTGTTACCGATGTCATTCATATTGGTATTGGTGGATCAGACTTTGGTCCTCGCTTGGCCATTGAGGCCCTAGCCCATGTTCCCGGCATTGAGAGTCGCGGTATGCGTATGCACTTCTTGGCCAATATAGATACCGCTGAGCTGGCACGCATTCTCGATCGCGCTCAGCCCAACAGTACCCGCGTCATCATTGTTTCAAAGTCCTTTACTACCTTAGAGACGACGATGAATGCCAAAGCTGTTGTCAATTGGCTTAAAGATAAAGACTGTACCAAGGGGCAAATTGCGAATTCTTTATTTGCTGTCACCGCCAATGTTCCTGCTGCCAAAGAGTTTGGCGTCGAGGAAGACAATATCTTCCCATTTTGGGATTGGGTGGGTGGCCGTTACTCAGTGTGGTCTGCTGTAGGTCTACCCATTGCCTTGCAATACGGCTTTAAAACTTTTGAGCAATTCTTAGCTGGTGCTCATGCGATGGATTTGCATTTTAAGAATGCACCCCTAGAACAAAATCTGCCAGTCATCATGGCTTTAGCCCTATTACATCAACAAGAAACTCAGGGCATTAAGGCCTATGCGGCTATTCCGTACGCTGATGCCCTAGATTGGTTTCCGAAATGGTTGCAACAACTCGATATGGAAAGCAACGGCAAATCTATTGACCGTGATGGTAAACCAGTGAAATACTCTTCACCCGTGGTCTTTGGTAGCGCGGGTAGCAATGCACAGCACTCCTATTTCCAGCTCCTTCATCAAGGTAGTGATGTAGTCCCGATTGATTTCATTGCAGTACGCAAGCCCATGAGTGATCGACCCGAGGCTGTCGCGCATCACCGCATCTTGCTATCTAATTGCTTGGCACAAGCTCAAGCTTTGGCGCATGGCAAAAAGGCGAACAATCCAAACGATGTTTATCCAGGTAATCGTCCAAGTAACTTACTCCTTCTGCCAGAACTTAATGCTTTTTATCTCGGTGCTCTCTTGGCTCTTTATGAAAACCGTGCTGCCAGTCTTGGAGTTCTTTGGAACATCAATAGCTTTGATCAACCTGGAGTTGAATATGGAAAAGTTCTCGCTAAGCCGATCGAGAAAGCCCTGCTTGATGCTTCTCACTTAGAAGCCAATGACAGCATTGATGCTGTTACTGCCGCACGTATTAATTTATTAAATAGCTAGGATTAACCGTGCAGTTATCGCCATCTATTTTTAAAGCTTATGACATCCGCGGCATTATTGATGAGACCCTAGATCCATCGATTGCCAAACTCATTGGCCAGGCTTTTGGAACTGAGATGCGTGAGCTTGGGGAGACTGAGATTGTCATTGGTCGTGATGGACGTCTATCTGGCCCCGCTTTAATAGGGGCGCTTACTGAGGGCTTGTTATCAACTGGTATTAACGTCATTGACCTAGGCATGGTGGCTACACCGATGGTGTACTTTGGTACCAACCAAGTACTTGATGGTAAGAAGCCTCAGTCTGGGATCATGATTACTGGCAGTCATAACCCACCAAACTACAACGGTTTCAAAATGGTCTTAGGTGGCGCTGCAATTTACGGTGATCAGATTCAGGCTTTACGTCAGCGCATTCAAGCCAAGAAATTTATTTCGGGGCAAGGAGTCCGCAGTACTTTTGATATCTTCCCGATGTATTTAAATCACATTGTGGGTGATGTGAAGTTGGCTCGCCCTATGAAAATTGCAGTCGATTGCGGCAATGGCGTGGGTGGCGCATTTGCTGGTAAGTTATTTAGAGCTCTAGGCTGTGAAGTTCAAGAACTCTTTTGTGAGGTCGATGGCCATTTTCCGAATCACCATCCAGATCCCGCGCATATTGAGAACTTACAGGACCTGATCAAAAACTTACAGACTACCGATAATGAATTGGGTCTTGCCTTTGACGGTGATGCCGATCGCTTAGGTGTTGTCACTAAAGATGGGCAAGTGATCTTTCCAGATCGTCAAATGATGCTCTTTGCCAAGGATGTACTGTCCCGTAATCCTGGCGGCCAGATTATTTATGACGTGAAGTGCACTCGTAATTTGGCAACTTATGTGAAAGAGCATGGCGGCGTTCCCTTGATGTGGAAAACAGGTCACTCCTTAGTGAAAGCCAAGCTTAAAGAAACGGGCGCACCTCTCGCCGGTGAAATGTCGGGTCATATTTTCTTTAAAGACCGCTGGTTTGGCTTTGATGATGGTCTATATACAGGCGCACGTTTGCTTGAGATCCTCTCCAAGGAAAAAGATCCAAATAAGACATTGAATGACTTGCCTAATGCAATCTGCACACCAGAATTACAACTAGCTTGTGCTGAGGGTGAGCCTTTTGCTTTACTAGAAACTATTAAGGCTAATGCCAAGTTCCCTACTTCCGAGTCCATCAATACGATTGATGGAGTGCGCGTGGAATACGCTGATGGCTTTGGTCTTGCCAGACCATCCAATACCACCCCAGTGGTGGTGATGCGCTTTGAGGCAGATAGTGAAGCAGCGATTGCCCGCATTCAGGCAGAATTTAAGGCTGTACTGTTGGCTGCTAAGCCAGATGCAAAGCTGCCGTTTTAACTAACGGCTATTTGGCATCAATGGTGATCGGTGGGGATTCTTCCAAGACCTTACCGTCCTTGATTGTCTGAATCCGAATATCTATTGCCTTAGCGCCTGCAGGTACTTCATTAGCAATAAAGGTATTTGTCTCTGGATCATACTTAATCCAACTTGGTAGCGGTTCGCCATTAGCTTGAACAGCTCTCTCTACTAATTCATCAGAACGATTTTTTGTTGAGATAATTGATGGTGGCAGCAATTCTTCTGGAACAGAAAATTTAAAGTCTTTCACGGTAGCCGAACGACTCAAAGTTACCACCTGACCACCCAAATTAATCTTAATGAGGACATTCAACATGCCCTCGCCCGGATTTGGTATTGGCATATTTCCGCTATGTAACACCATATCAGCAATACGAACTTCTGTATTGGGTGAGCTCACTGGAGAACTCATGGCAACACTAACCGCTGCTCTACTCTGTGCAGCAGTATTCATAATGAAATTAGCAATATCCTGAATTGCAGATGCTGTATTTTGACTGCTTGGAATTGCTGGTGGCACATAAACTGGTGGCGCATAACCCAAGGCATCGGTAATGGTTGCTGGAGCACCCCAATTATTTAGCCCGTTTTGATTTTGAACCAAAGCATAGTTATTCGTGCCATTAATCACTAAGGCATCTAGGCTGCTTGGATTTTGCAAATTCATTTGGCCAGCACCAGCACCATTAGTTTGCAAAGGTAGCAAGTAATTAATGCTTGCAGCAGGGTCATAAATTGAGAATGTCACGGTTCCAGGTTGGGTGCTAGCTTGAGCCGTCATCGCACTCGCACGATAGGTTTGATCAGAATACGTTGCAATATTGCCAGTAAGACTGATTGTGCCAACATAATTAGATATTGCATTTTCTTGAGACTGACTGACAACCACCTGAACATTCAGACTATAAAGCGGAGATAAATTGCCAACGGAGCCGGCAAAGTTGATACTAGAAGCAGCGCTTGAAGCATTTGAATTACCAGGTGCTATTGCTGCTACTAATAAGGTGTGGGTATCCGTAATCAAGTCATTTACAGATCCATTAAAGGTAATACTTGGATCCTCAGACACCATCGTACGAACGTAGATTGGATTGCTATTGAGATATGTAATCGTACTAGTAATCGTTGAGTTTGAATACTGGAAGTATCTGCTGTACCCAGAGAACAAGAAGCCAACAGTAGGTGTTCGACCTATATAGGAAGAGTCTCCAATAAAGACGCTGCCGTTATAGGTCTGCTGCGCAGCGGTTAATACATCAGACAAGATGTTGATTCTAGATCCAGTGATCGCCAGAGAATTCAAACGCGCGGCGGAGCCAATACTACCGCCAAGCGTTACTACTCCTGAGCCAGCATTGACTGCTAATGATTGTGTTTTGTCTACCGCACCATCTATAGTTCCTAAAAGATTGATATTGCCATTGCCCAGTGATGTCAAAGTCGTTGTTGAGTCTAAGGTCAAATTTTCGTATGACTGGCTTCCTGAAGTAGAAATATCACTTAATAGCGTCAGCGGACCACTCACATTTAGACTGGATAGCACTACTCCATTGGCAGTACCGAAGGACCCATTGTTGGATTGAATATTGCCGATACCAATAGCGGTATTAGAGCCAGCAATCAAGCTAGTACCAGAATGCAGAATAGTCTGGCCGCTGTAAGCGTTGTTACCAGTTAGGGTAATTCTGCCTAATCCAGTAATCGTCACGGAGCCGCTGCCACTGATCGGCATCGCAATGGTTTCTGCACTTGGCAAGTTGAAACTGAGATTGCCGTTATCGGTCACACTGGAAGTAACAGGTGTGCCGACAGCTGCGTCATATACAACACTCTTACCCACAGGAATAATGACATTAGCGACGTTTGGAGTACCGCCGCTTGGACCATAACTGGATTGTGTTGGAACGGCCCCGATTGCGGCAGTACCGGTTGTGGTCCAATTTGCTGGGTTAGACCAGTTACCTCCAGATGGGCCAGTGTAGGTTACAGAATTGAGCTGAGTAATCGTGCCATTAGCCGGGCCATCAGAGCCATTGCCGCCCGCTACATAAACTGCTCCACCCGACACTACATAATTTGCAGCATCAGCACCTGTGAAGGTAATGCCCACGGTATAGCCTATTGCTGTACCCACATTTTTCGTATTGAAGGTACCTGTTGCAAGCGCCTGCACATTATCGGCACCCACATATCCACTAGTGCTAGTCGTTAAAGCTAAATTAGTCATGTATACAGAGCCGTCGTATACCTTGCTAGCGCCAGTAATACCAAGATCAGAAAAACTGAGAACCTTCGGAGTTACATTGAGATGGCCCATTACCACTATACCGTTACTGAAGTTATTGCCAGTAATTGTCTGATTGGTGATACCAATTCCATTGGAACTTTGGTTACTGATGCTATAGCTACCAACATTGATATTGCCTGAGCCGCTCAAAATTGCAGGGTTAGCAGTTAGGGTAAATGTAGCCGTTGTACCAAGATTGTCATTTACAGTCACAACATTACTGCTCATATTCACTGACAGATTGGCCAAGACTTGTGGGTTGTTATTGCTGTCATAGGTCATGTATGCGGCAGATACAGTGCCGTAGTTTGGCGTTGTTCCATAGACCGTATTAACCAGTCCAGCCTTAATAACCAATTGATTTGCCGGGGATACGGTGTAATCACCATTTCTAGGAACAATGATGTAGTTAGTAGAAGATATACCGCCAGGTATCAGGACGCCGGCGTGAAGGCCAATTGCATTACTAGAGCTGCTGTTTGCATCGCTACGAGTCACTGTCACCTGACCTGTGATTGCGCCATTGCTAGCATTATCAGAATTTACAAATCCAGAATAAGCTACGCCAGCATAACCACCTACGCAACCGGAGCCACAATTTGTTGCAGAGCCGACTGTATCAGTCTGGGTAATGAACTTACCATCACTCACTGCAGAGACCGTCAAGATTGCTTTGTTGACGGTCAAATTTGCCTTAACGTAAGTAATATTGTAATTAGATAAACCTAATCCGCCGGCATTGCTAATGAGCAAGTTGGATGCATAACTTCCAGCATTAATGAGGCCAGAAACAACTTGGCTATTACCACCACTCTGACCTGTCTGGGTTGCATCACTCAAAATAGTTGCTGCAGTGACATAGTCTCCATTAACAAGGCCTGAAGTCGTCAAGGCTGATTGAGATAGGACCAGTGGAGAGCCATAGGTCGTCGTTTGATTAGTTGCGGTAATCGTAAGATTTGCTGGTGTAACGGTAAGTGTTCTGGCAGGTGCACTGAAGGTGTAATTGGGGTTGCTTGCAGGCGCTGCGTTAATTTGATACATACCAACGTTAGAAGCAGACCCAGCAACACCGCTGTAAGCTGTCGCTGTTGTGCTTAAGGCAACATTGATCGAATCACCATTTACCAATCCTTGCCCAGCAATCGAGTAAGTAAGATTAGGCAAGGCAGATGCGCCGTATACCATGCTCTTATTGTCTATAACGATAGTCAGCGGCCTTGGTGTAACGGTCAGTTGACCATTGATATAGCTAATGGAGTAGTTCGATAAACCAGTGCCTACAGCCGCACTTGGAGTGATAGCGTATGGAGTGCCACCGTTGACTGATGCACTTGCTAAGCCACCAGGGCTACTTAGCGTCACGGCACTAACGGTATCACTATTGAGTAGACCAGAGACACTGTATCCCGCTGATCCAGATACTGTCCCGCTACCGCTATAAGTAATGCTACTTGAAGTGCTAGTATTTCCGTACACCTTACTATCAACTAGGGAAGTAATCGTGAGTGGCGCTGGAGTAATAGTGATATTCGCTGGCACATAGTTTGCGATGGCGTAGTTGCCGCTAACGGCCAATGTACCTCGGCCAATGGGGTAATTCGTACCCACACTCGAAGTGCTAGTGACACTTGCTGTTAGGTTTCCGCTGATATTGGCCGTAGTATCGCTACCCACCAATCCAGTATAGGTATATGTCAGGCTGGGCACTGTTCCGCCATAGACCATCGACGCAGCTGTAGCATTGATAGTTAATGGTGCTGGGGTAATCGTTGTTGCACCAAATACTGGATTTAATATGGTGTAGTTCGATGCAATACCAGTTCCATTGGCTAACACGAGATTGCTTATGCTTTGTAGGGCCGCAGATCCAACATCTGGGTTTGTCAAAATAGCATTCCCAGAAGCAACTCCAAGGGTTTGACCGGCTACACCAACAATCGTTAAACCAGAAGCAGAAACTGCCGTACTTCCGTCATACACCTTTGATGCAGTGACTGTGATTGGCGCTGGGGTAACGGTGATATTGGCCGGTACATAACTCGTTATAAAGTAATCGCCGGAGACATTTAAAGTACCGCGACCAATAGGATAATTGGATCCAACATTAGAATTACTTAGAACTGTTGTTGTAAGATTGCCACTAAAGTTTGCAGATGCATCGCCGTTGACTAAACCTGTATAGGTATAAGCCAAGCTAGGCACACTAGATCCATAGACTATTGAAGCAGCAGTAGCATTCACAGTAATTGGTGCTGGAGTAATAGTCATCGCACCATCAACATAAGTAATACTGTAGTTAGTCAATCCACTACCTGCAGCTGCGCTTGGGGTGATGACATAAGTATTGCCATTATTTACGCCAGCACTTGCGAGGCCACCTGAGCTAGCAAGGGTAACTGAGCCGATTGCATCAGCAGTACCAGTAATTAGACCAGATACTGAATATCCAGAAGCTCCCGTTGCAACCCCTAGCACGTTGTAAGTAGCATGATTGGCTGTCGTTGTGCTGCCATATACCTTACTATCATTAATTGCAGTAATAAGTAATGGCGCAGGGGTAATAGTGACATTTCCAAATATGGGATTAACTACGGTGTAGTTCGATGCGAGGCCGGTACCATTGACCAGCACAAGATTACTTAAACTCTGAAGTCCTGCTGCTCCAACGTTGGGATTAGTCAGAATGGCGCTACCTGAACTAGCGCCTAGAGTTTGACCAGCAATACCAACAATGACTAAGCCGGATGATGCAACTGTGGTGTTACCGTCATATATCTTTGCGGCAGTAACTGTAATCGGTGCTGGTGTAATGCTGGCAGTTTGATTCTGGGTTAAACCGCTAATGTAGTAATTCGAATTGCTTAAAGTCAAGCTGGTGTTATCAAATGCAACCGGAATGTGATTTGCCACATTAGCTTGAGCAAAGGTAGCCACTGGGGATCCAGCGATCGTGGCGGTATCACCCTGTATGACCCCAATTAAACTTGGGGTGCCCGAGAAAGTAGCTGCCTGAGTTGCGTCATACACTTTATTATTTGCACTAATACCACTCACCGTCAATGCCGCCTGTGTAATGACGCCTTTACTACCTGTGACATTACCGCTAAATGAGTAGTTACTGGAATCCACCCCGCTAATCGCAACGTTATTAATGGTGTAAGGCAAATTGGTACCGGCATTGGCTGCAGAAAATACACCCGAGCCAATCAGGCTTAGTTGATCACCTGATTTTGCATTAGCCGAAACCAGACTTATTCCATTGATCACATTAGTTGCGTCATATACCTTCGATGGCACTGAGGTATTAAAGTTCAAGGCCAATGGCGCAATAGAAATTGTGCCTGGTACGCTGAGCACTGGGTAGCTAGTAGCGTAGTTTGTAGCGTATCCAGCATTAGTCACAACAGTTGTCGATGGTGTAAAGGTATAGTTACCTACCTTCAAGTAGCCACTGCTACTGCTATTGGCAGCCGTAAATGTTGGCGGAGCCACTGTTAAGGTGTAATTCCCCTGGGCAGCGCCAACTTTGTCATCTACCGCAATCCAAGTATTGGCCGAAGAGCCTGGAGTCAACAATAGACTCACGATATTTGGAGCAGAACAGTCGCTACCGATAGTGCAATAGGAAGCAGTCACTGGAGCTGAGGCCGCAATATTGCTAGAGGTTAATGTGCCGTAGGCTCTGGATGTATTACCAACAGTGAGAAGTAACTGGCCTTGCGCAATGATCGTAAATGTCGATGTTACTGGAGCAATGGTGTAGTTTGCAGCTGTTGCACTAGGTGTCAAGGTATAAGTGGCACCTGCTGTATCACCGGCCGGACGTGTCACAGAGGGGCTAATCAGCACACTAGAGGTATCTGCGCCTTTTAAGCCTGACAAGGTGTAAGTAAAGGATGGATCAGCCTGACCAATAAACTTAGCTGCAGCATTAGCAGTCATGGTGAGGGTTGCTGGAGTAATGGAAGCACTACCGCTAATAGAGAGAGGTAATGAGTAGTTCGACAAATTAGTACTACCTGTAGCAATATAGTTTGAACTACTTAAAGTTGTAGAAACTGTTGTAGCGCCAGCAACATCTACGCTGTCATAGTTTGCATTTGTTTGATTGATATAAGCGCCCTGTCCTGTCGCAAAGCCACTTAGCTGATAGCTGCCAGCGCTACTACTTGTTCCAGCACTTAAGTTTGCTGTAGTAGTTGCGTCATAAACCTTAGATTGGGTGGCAATGGTTACTGTAATTGGGGCTGGAGTAATCGATACATTACCAGTACTGGCTGGTAGCACATAGTTGACCGCTAGACCACCATTTGTCCCATTAGCAATCTGCAGGCCAGTGGTATTAAGACTGCTCACCCCAAGAACATTAGCGCTATTAGCCGTTGCTGAGCCTGTTAAGACAACGGCCTGATTACCAATACCGGTAGTTGCTGTAACGGCGCTACCAGCAAAGGCTGTTGTGCCATCGTAGACTTTAGTTGCGGAGATGGAAAGTGTTAGCGGGGTAATGACATAGGCATTGTTAGCAGTATTTGCGAATGCAATTGTGTAGTTCGTATTACTACTGCTGCCAGCCAAGGTTCCTACAGCTAGGCTATAGCTAGCGGCATTCTGCACAACAGTGTTAGTAGCACCACTAAAGCCCATGCTTCCGCTCAGGGTCACAGGAACGTTCACTACAGAATCCGAGTTCTTATATCCGGAAATAGTGTAATTAGCAATTGCTTGAGAATACGCTGCATTATCTAAAGCATTGCCGTTATATGCTGTTGTAATGGCATTTGGAGCAACTGTTAACGTTGCTCGCCCTACTGTCAAATTACCAGGCACATAAGTAATTGCATAGTTAGCTAATCCACTGCCAATAGCGGCACTAGGAACAATGCCAGCGGTATAGATTCCAGCGTTAGTGATTGCTGAAACAGTATTAGTAGAAGCATAAGCTAGGGATACTGCACTAACAGCGTCGCCACTGACTAAGCCTGAGCTAGTAAAGGCTGTTGTTCCCAGTGCATAAGAAGTGCCATACGTAGCATTGCTCACATCATTGGCAGTAATTGTCAATGCCTTCGCATTAATAGTCGCAGTATTTTGTGTGGTTCCAGATGTACTGTTATAGCTTTGCGCAATAGTGTAGTTGCTCATTACTGCGGTACCGCTGCCGATTGTGATAGCAGTTACATAATTGCT
>CANFRA010000012.1 GCA_947449305.1 Burkholderiaceae bacterium | reverse complement strand
TTGTTCGACGGTGCAGTGTTTAATTGTCCAGGATTTTCCAAGAGCCTGGATCAGTGGAGCAAGAAATATTTTTCCGTACTCTCCAACTATTAGAATATTTCTATCCATGATCTTCCAATGTAATTAATGGCTTAAATATACAGCTAATTCTGCTCTCATCAGTCTTTAGTCCTAGATCTAAGTGCTGGTGAGTCAAATAGGATGGAAGTCATCATCTGAAATAGTATGGGGTATATTAATCATTAGCCTATACTTTAAATAAATAGCTTAATAATGCAAAAGATAAAGAAGTAAATTAATCAAAAAACAATTAATAACCAGGAGAAGTGATGAATCGTGAGAATTTTGAAAAAGGTCTAAAAACCCGCAAAGAAGTATTAGGCGCTGAGTATGTTGAGAACTCACTCAAGAATGCTGATGATTTCAATATGCCCATGCAAGAGTTGGTTACTGAGTATTGCTGGAACGAGGTTTGGAACCGTCCGGGCCTAGAAAGAAAAACACGTAGCTTTTTGAACCTCGCTATGATTGCAGCGCTAAATCGCCCGCATGAGTTGAAGTTACATGTCAGAGGGGCTATTAATAATGGCTTAACAAAAGAAGAGATTCAAGAAGTGTTTTTGCAGGTTGCAATTTATTGTGGTGTCCCAGCTGCTATTGATAGTTTCCGCGTGGCTAAAGAAGTATTTAAAGAAATGGGTATCTAATGCAAGCATCCGATACAAAGATCGCTTTTGTGGGTTTAGGGCTCATGGGAGTCCCCATGGCAAAAAACCTCCTGAAGGCCGGATATCAGATTGCTGGATTTGATCTTAATCAAGAGGTAGCAGCAAAGTTTTTAGATGACAAAGGATTTCAGTTCGTATCGAGTCCTGAACAAGCAATACAAGATGCTAATCTAACAATCTTAATGTTGCCTGATAGCGCCATCATTGATGCGCTCTTGTGGGGTAGCAATGGATCTACAGGTATTGCTAGTCAGTTACGTAAGAATAGCTACCTAATAGATATGAGCTCATCTAGCCCAATCTCATCCAAAGAAAACAATCACAACTTAGAGAAGTTAGGTATTAAGTTTATTGATGCGCCAGTATCTGGAGGGGTTAAAAAAGCAATTGATGGATCACTAGCTATTATTGTTGGTGGAAAAAAAGAATATTTTGCAGAGGTTCATCCACTACTGGAATGCATGGGTAAAAGTATTGTGCATGTTGGTGATGCAGGTGCAGCGCATGCAGTTAAAGCTTTGAATAATTATGTGTCCGCAGCTGGATTGATTGCCGCCTCTGAGGCTCTCAATGCAGCCAAGAAGTTTGGCCTAGATCCTCATGTAGTAAATCAAGTATTTAATGCTTCAACTGGTCGCAATAATACGACTGAAAATAAAGTTGAAAATTTTATGCTTAATGATGCTTTTAATTCTGGCTTCTCATTGGCTTTAATGCGTAAAGATGTGCAAATTGCACTGAACTTTATTGAGAATATGAATTGCTATGCAAATCTGGCAAAGCAATGCGTTCTCACTGCTAAAGAGGCGGATGAGAAGTTGGGCAAAGGTGCCGACCATACTGCCATGTTCGACTATGTCAGATCCGCAGCCCTTTAATTCCCCTCATTATTTGATAGGAGTGTTATGAAACTCATCTACAAACTTCTTTTGGCAATTAGTTGCTTGTCAGCCTCTTTAGCGATGGCGGCATATCCTGAAAAGCAACTTACTATCGTTGTGCCATATCCTCCCGGGGGCTCCACAGATGTATTGGGTAGGATTTTGGCGCAGTCCATGTCCAAAGACTTAGGGCAAGCTGTCATTATTGAAAATACAGGCGGCGCAGGTGGAACTATTGGCGCAGCTAAGGTTGCCAAAGCGAGTCCAGATGGTTACACCTTGCTTTTTCATAATATGGCGCAAGCATCTGCACCAGCGCTGTATACAAAATTACCTTATGACCCAGCCACTGACTTTATTCCTATTGGTATGGTGACTGAGGTTCCAATGGTTCTAGTGGCAAGGAAGGATTTTCCAGCAGAATCACTTCAAGGTTTTATTGATTATGTCAGGGCAAATCCTGATAAGGTAAATTTTGCCAATGCAGGTATTGGCGCTACATCGAACTTGTGCGAAGTGCTCATGAAATCTACGCTAGGAGCGTCCTGGCTCTCGGTATCCTATAAAGGAACTGGGCCAGCACTCAATGATTTGTTGGCAGGGCAGGTGGATGTTATTTGTGATCAACCAGCTAGTACATTGCAACATATTCGTGCTGGCAGCATTAAAGCGCTTGCTGTAGCTAGCAAGGAACGTATCAGTTCCCTGCCTTCAACGCCTACATTCAGTCAATCTGGTATCCCTGGTTTTCAATTATCAGTTTGGCATGCTTTATATGCGCCTAAGGATACCCCCAAGCCAGTGATTGATCGACTAACAAAGGCATTAAATAATGCGCTGAAAGATCCAGGCTTAGTACGTCGCTTTGGTGAAATGGATGCTTCTGTCGCTACTCCTGCAGTTGCTAACCCTAGCTATGCATCTAAATTCTTATTGATGGATATTGAGAGATGGAAAGTCGCTATGAAAAACGCTGGCGTTAAGCCTCAGTAAGCTCTACAGTACTGACGATTCTCCATAAATAAAAACACCAACTATTAAGTTGGTGTTTTTATTTATCTCTGCAGGATAACTATTTACTTTATCCAGCGAACAAAGCTTTCTTTGGCACGTCTAACCTTCTTGAGGTTAAGTAGCCAATCCTCATCAGTTTTTCTATAGCCCAAGGGTAGCATGACAACGCTGCGCAAACCTTTTTCTTTGAGATTCAGAAGAGTGTCGAGTACTTGTGGATCAAACCCTTCCATCGGTGTGCTGTCTACTTGCTCATCAGCGGCAGCAATCAGTGCAGTACCAAGGCCGATATAGGCTTGTTTTGCAGCGTGTGTGAAATTAATTTCCGCATCTCTCGCCGGGTAGACCTTGAGAAGCATCTGGCGATAAGCAGTACCAGCATCGCTTGTAAAATTACGAATTGTCTCAGTCATATCAAATGCATCATTAATGCGCTCTACAGTGTAGTTATCCCAGGCTGCGAAGACGAGTAAGTGTGAGCAATCAACGATTTGAGATTGACCGTTTGCAATCGGCTTTATTTTTTCCCGAATCTCTTTATTAGTAATGACTAGCACTTCATAAGGCAGTAATCCACTAGAGCTGGCCGTTAAGCGAATGGCTTCAAGAATTTTCTCAACCTTATCTTGTGGCACGGCTTTTGCCGAATCCATCTTTTTAGTGGCATAGCGCCATTGCAGCTTCTCAATCAGACTCATCACTTTTCCTTGGACTTAATTGCTATAAATGATTCCTAAGTTTAGTTTAAGTTGAAAGATTTTGTTTGAGGCGCCATATCTCATCATGTCATTACCCTAATTGGCACCATCAATAATCCATTGCATAAGTTCTGTTGCATTAGTTGGGCTTAATGTTTGGTGCGCCTTGATATTCTGAAATAACTTACCCTTCCTCAATTTTTCTCCTTGAGCACTTGCTGCCCCTGCTTGGCCTTGGTATTTCTTGTATTTATTGGCAAGCTCAGGCCATGGCGGAGCATCCATTTCAGCATCCGCATGGCAACTCATACAGCCATTTCGCATAGCGAGTTGTCGGTCTGCATAGGCTAAATTGGGAGCTAATAGCCAAAAGATGAAGGCTACGGCGCAAATATTTTTCATATTGAACCAATCATTAGAGGTGATACTTCATCTTTAATGCTAGTTCATTGAGAATGTGAGGGCTTGATCTAGATCATTTTTTTTAGTTGGTTCTGTTGGGCTTACTATCAATCGATAGCTACTACGCCTGCAATAAGATTAATCGCCATTGCCAGTAATGTGGCATTGAAGATAAATGCAGTGATGCCTTGGATCATCACAAGATAGCGCATTCTTGAGTTGGCAATATTGACATCGGCTGTTTGGCAGGTCATGCCAATCACCATAGAGAAGTATAAAAAATCAATATAGGTTGGCCTTAATTTAGAAGCAAAGATCAGGGGAGCCTCTTTTGTTATTTCAAATTCTTGGTAGTAAATATGCGCATAACGCAGAGAAAAGGCGGTGTGTACAAAAAACCAAGAGATGGTATAGGTCAAAATGACTAGCGCTATCCTCGGAATAGCCTCAGCAATGCTGAGTGATTTCACGCCAGAAAGGACGATGACAATTGCAATTAAGCTAGCTACTGATGCTAAAACAATAATGAGTAATACGATGGCTGCACCATCATCCTCTTTTCTAGATAAGCTTAGAATATTTTCCTTGCTGGAGAAATACATCATCAAGTAGGTTAGGAGGAGATAGAGACCTCCCGCAACAATCCAAGATATTGCTAGGCGAATAGCTATAGAGGGGGTTGATGTCAGTAGAAGAAAAGCTAAAAAACCAGCAATACCAATAATAATTAGTCGCAGGCTGGAGCCAATTTCATGCCAGTGTTGGGTCCATTGAGTGATCTTCATAAGTGATCAGTATGCTCCAGGTAGCACTTTCTTAATAGAGAAATACATTAATCTGAAAATATGCCTGCTTTATAGAGTTTCAATGCAAAATACAGAAGATATCTTCTGAAGGGGTTTGATGTGGGAAAGAATTCTAAATCTTGGGCCTTATGGGTCGGTGCCTTACTAATCATTACCGCATGCGTTATTGCCTATATCACTACAAAGCCTGAGGAAGCCAATCTCTCATTTATCCTGGAACCTGTATTGCCCTATTGCGCTCCTAGTGCTTAAGAATTGTTTTTAGATCATTACTATATGTATAAGTGCTTGGTAGTAGAAAAACCAATTATGATTGTTAAACATCACTCTTAATCCATTGGGGCTCTATTAAATGAAATTTTCATCAAATATTCTTATTACAGCATTAGCCATTCATGCTTCGCTGGCTTTCGCTCAAAATAATGCGGATACGATTTTTTATGGCGGGCCGATTGTTACCGTAAACGCCAAAAATGAAGAGGTCGAAGCACTTGCTATAAAAGATGGGAAAATTGTTGCTGTAGGTGCTAAATCCGACGTGACAAAAGGATGGCAGGCCAGCTCTACAAAGATTATCGACCTGCAAGGTAAAACTGTCATGCCGGGCCTGATTGACCCTCACGTTCACATTATCTTGACAGCGGTGGGTGAATATATTTGGTTGGATCTCTCCAACTTCACTACTAAGTACGACACAGTTACAACTCTTAGTAACAAATTAAAAGCCCATTTAAAGACTTTGCCTAAAGGGCAATGGTTGATGGGTTTTGGCGTAGATCCATCCCGTACTAATCCATTCATGGCGGAATTAACTGCTGATGTTTTAGATAAGGTCAGCACGGAAGTTCCTATTTTTGTTCTGAATCAATCTGGTCATATTGCCTATGTCAATCACAAGGCTCTTGAGATTGCTGGTGTTACGGATAGCACTTCTAATCCAGCTGGTGGCGGCGTCTTTCAGAAAAACCCCCAAGGTAAGCTCACTGGGGTTTTGATTGAGGCCGCCTCTTTCTTGCCATTCTTAGAAAAAATGCCACCACCTTCCGATGCGGATTTGCTCAAGGCGGTTCAAAAGACTGGGAAGATGATTGCTTCAAAAGGCGTCACCACGACCACTGAAATTACTGTGGGTGCCATGTTGGGCTTAGATAATGAAGTGAAGTTACTCCAAGGTGCAAGCGCTAGCAAAGACTGGCCGCTTCGTGTCAGGGGCTACTTATATGGCCCAGCAATTCCCAAAGGCTTTAATACTATTAAGCCAAATGATGGAAATGATCGCTTACGTTTTGTGGGTATCAAATTTGTATCGGATGGTTCTACTCAGGGATTAACGGCCGCCTTAAACCAACCATATACTTATCCAATTGGTAGCAAAAGACGCGGTGATCTTGATTACAAAGATGAGGATCTTTTCGGCTTGATCAAACCATTCTTTGATCAGGGCTGGCAATTATCGATTCATGCAAATGGCGATCGTGCTGTTGAACAAACCCTGAATAACTACGCAAAGCTTTTAGCAGGCAATGCAAAGCCTGAAACGCGCCGTTTGCGAATTGAGCATTTCACTATTAATACACCTGAACAAGTGAAAAAGGCAGTGCAATTAGGCGTTGTTCCTGGATTTACTGTAGGTCATGTGAACTATTGGGGCGAAGCCTTTCATAATCACATCGTTGGCCCCGAGCGTGCCAGCCGAATTGCCCCGGGCGCTTCATTTAAAAAAGAAGGTGCGCGCTTTACTTATCACAGTGACTCTCCAATCTCTCCAGTAAGCCCTTTACGTTATATTTCTGAAGGCGTTGATCGTCTATGGCAAAAGCCGCCTCGCGAAGTCTTAGGCCCTAATGAGCGTGTGAGTGTGGATGATGCGATTCGTGCTGTTACTATTAATGCGGCTTATCAACTCATGTCTGACGATAGAATTGGTAGCCTTGAAGTAGGCAAGCAGGCTGACCTAGTGATCTTGGATAAAAACCCTCGCACTACAAGCCCAGAAAAAATTGCCAATATCAAAGTCCAGGAAACTTGGATTGATGGTAAAAAGCAAGTATGGCGATAGCTGGCTAAATTAGTATTCTTGCTGAAAACGTAGGGCGGTTCTGATGGTCTGGAAATGGATCTCTACAGTAGATTGAATTTCCTTTCCATAGCCGCCTGCCATTGATATCGCCATCGGCAGTCTTTTATCTGAGGCGTACTGGCAAACCATTTCATCTCTGAGGCGCATTCCATCCTTACTAATCTTGAGCCTACCTAGACGATCACCTTCATGAGGGTCTGCTCCTGCAAGATAAATTAGACAGTCTGTCTTGAACCGGGAGCTAAGATCATCCAGGCATTGCTCTAAGGAAGTTAAATAGGTGTGATCATTGCAGCCATCTACAAGGCTCAAATCAAGATCGCTTTGCTCTTTCTTAAATGGGAAATTATTTTCACCGTGAATGGATAGCGTGAAGATCGAGGAATCATTTTGCAAAATAGAAGCTGTACCGTTGCCTTGATGAACATCTAAATCAATGATCGCAATCTTCAGCTTTGCGTTCACTTCTTTCTGGAGCGTACGTGCTGCAATAGCAGAGTCATTGAATACACAAAAGCCACTGCCCATATTGCGATACGCGTGGTGAGTACCTCCAGCTAAATTGACGGCAATACCTTCTTCAAGAGCAGTTTTTGCCGCAGCAATAGTTGCACCCGCAGAGCGGCGAGAGCGCTCAACCATTTTTTCACTCCAAGGAAAGCCAATTTCTCGCTGTTCTTGAGGGCTTAACCTTCCCTCAATGATATTGATGAGATAGTTAGGATCATGGGCATACAGAATTTGGGTATCACTTGCGGCGGGAGCTTCGATTAACTCTATATCAGCAACAGTCTTTACTAGATCTCTTAAATAAGAATATTTCTCCATTGGAAAGCGGTGTCCCGCTGGTAGCGGTAATACAAAATGATCTGTATAGAAAGCCTTCACACTTCGCTCGAATATTCTTTCAAAATCTCCAGGGGGACTGTTTGGAGGGCATTGATATGAGTGCTCTCTAATTTGATTAAAGGGGCGCATTGCGCATTCACAGCTTCTACCCAGCGAGAAATACACAGGCACCATTGATCTCCAGCAACTAATCCTGGGAATTGGTACTCTGGTTGTGGGGTTATTAGATCATTGCCTTTTTCAAGACTAAATTGCAAAAAGTCTTTTGTGACCACAGCGCAAACTAAGTGGCTGCCAACATCTTCTTCATTGGTTTTGCAGCAGCCATCCCTAAAGAAGCCTGTCAGTGGGTCAAAGGAGCAGGGGATGAGGGGCTCTCCAAATACATTTAAGGCAACTTCTTTTTGCATAGCATCTTTCGATAGTGTGGTTATCAGCCAGTTTATTCAATAAGGCTTAAACTTGCTCAGACATGCATTCATTAGAAAAACTGACTCTCTTTTATGACGGTACTTGCCCTTTGTGCCAGGCAGAGATTCTATTTTTATCCAGAAGAAACCAGGCTGGGCTATTAGATTTTGTGGATATTAATTCTGCGCTCTTTGATTCTGCCAAGATTGGTATTTCTTGTGACCAGGCCTTGGCAGCCATGTATGGACAGTATGACAATGGTGTATTAATCCAGGGTGTGACTGTTTTCTCCGAGGCGTATCGCAGGGCAGATCTCCCATTCTTGGCGTGGGTATTCTCTAGAAAATCATTACAAGCAAGCTTGCAGGTAGCTTACCGATTCTTTGCTAAAAATCGTCATGCAATTTCTAGATTATTTGGTCCAACAGCCTTGTATTTAGTTAAGACAACATCTTCAAAGGGTACGCCATGAGATTGGTCAAGATCCTTTTAACTTTGTCTATCTCCACTCTTTTATGGACATCCAATAGTTTTGCTCGAGACGTCACCTTTATTGATAGCGTATTAAATCCTGCAAAACTTCAGGGTAGCGGTAGATTCAATTGGTGGGGTTTTCATATTTACGACGCATCTTTTTATCGTGCGGGCACGCCTTCTTCTCAGGAGTTTGCGATTGATATACGCTATCAAAAATCATTCTCAGGTGTTTCTATCGCTAATAGCAGCGCTGAAGAGATGAAAAAGATGGGTGTTCCAGATGTACAGGTGGCACTATGGGGCAAGGAGCTTGCGAAGGTCTTCCCCAATATTGAGTCTGGCCAGACTTTGACTGCAGTCTATGCGCCAAAACAAGGAACCATTTTTTACCATGATGGCAAGCGTATTGCTCAAATACCTGGCGTAGAATTTTCAAAGGCTTTCTTTGGTATTTGGCTAGATCCTAAAACAAGCGTACCAAAGTTACGAAGCGAATTACTGGGTCAAGGTTGCCCGCCACCACTTTTAAATGAGGCTTGCTAAATGAATAAATATCTCTATCTGAGGTCTTTTACCGCAATAGTTTGCGCATCATTTTTACTGGCTTGTACAAGTCCGAATGTTCAGCAGTATGCAAATGAGAAGCCTACCTTAGATCTCAGTGATTATTTCTCAGGGACGATTGATGCATATGGGATCTTCACAGACCGCAGTGGCGAGGTAAAGAAACGATTTACAGTACTCATCAAAGCAGATTGGAAAGTAGTTAATGGTAAAAAAGTCGGCACTCTCGATGAGAGCTTTGATTATTCAGACGGCACTAAGCAAAAACGTATTTGGACTTTGATTGAACAATCTCCGGGAAAATACATTGGTAGGGCAGATGATGTTGTCGGCGAGGCACAGGGCGATCTGGCAGGTAATACTCTGAATTGGACCTATACCCTAGCCTTGCCAGTAGACGGCACCATTTACCACGTGCAATTTAACGATTGGATGTACCTCATCACCCCTAAAGTCATGCTTAATAAGGCCAAAATGAGCAAGTTTGGCATAGAGCTTGGAGAGGTTACCCTGAGCTTTTATAAGCGCTAAGCAGCCCTCCTGAATTTGTGTCACACTTTCCGTAAGGTGACATATCAGGCGCTCGTAGCGTACCTAAAAACACTTTAAAACCCAGGGGGATGAATATGAATACAGCATTCAAGAAGGTAGCGATTGGTTTATCTGTAGCAGGACTTTTTACCTTAGTTGCTTGCCAATCAATGGAGCAGGGCACAGGTCAAAAAGCAAGTGCGACTTTAGACTCTAGATCTGGTTCCAATACAAAAGGTGAAGTGACTTTTACCTGGCAAGGTAGCAATGTTTTAGTGAACGGAAAATTTTCTGGATTAAAGCCTAATGCGGAGCAAGGCTTTCATGTTCATGAAAAAGGTGATTGCTCTGCACCCGACGCTACTAGCGCTGGCGGCCACTTTAATCCAGACATTAAAAGCCATGGCATGCCCAATAGCGGTATGAATCATGCTGGTGATATGCCAAACATTAAGTCAGATGCGAATGGCAATGCTACTTACACAGCAACAATGCATGGTTTCGCTGTCAATACAGGCCCCACTGGAGTTGTGGGTCGCTCAGTTGTAGTGCATCGTGATCCTGATGACTATAAGTCTCAGCCAGCTGGTAATTCAGGGCCGCGTATTGCTTGTGGCTTAATTAAGTAATCACTTTAGGCGATGCAGGGGTTTTAATGAGAATAGAAGATGCCGATCCAGCTAGACATGCCGGGATTGAATATCCAATGGAGGTTGGAGCCCCTGTATTTGCGCCTATTAAGGTAGTTGAAGAAAAAGATAAGGCAGTGAATGTCGCGCGCCAAAATGCAAAGCTAGAGTACGAGCGCATTATGGAACAGGCAGAGGTTTTGATGAAACAAGCGCGGGCTCTACAATCCAGGCTTGATGCTACTGAGATGGTGCATGCTGCAAAATTTGGTTTTAATCCAATTCATGGAAAAATCTATCACCTCTACTACGACAGCAGAAATGCTGTGAATGTGCTCATTCAGAATGGTCCTAAAGAGTGGAGCTGCGGTATTCCGGATGGCTGGAACTATTCAATGGCAGTAAAGAAGTTAGGCGATAGCACTTGGGCCGTGATTGAGGAAGATACTCTTACAGTATGATTTTTCTATTTAACAATAAAAAATAAGGTAACACGTGACAAAAGCTCGAGTAGTTAGTCTTTCTAAATTAGGTGGTGCTGAGGTAATTCAGGTAATTGATAAAGAATTGCCTTCCCCAGGTAAAGGCGAAGTACAAATTCGTCAGACCGCTATTGGTTTTAACTTCATTGATATATATCAGCGCTCAGGTTATTACCCACTTGATTTGCCTACGGGCCTTGGCCATGAGGCTGTAGGCGTGGTTGAGGCCTTAGGTGATGGCGTGACAGGTCTTAAAGTGGGTGATCGCGTAATGTATATGAATGCCGGTATCGGCGCGTACGCAAGCGCTCGTAATGTTGCTGCAGATAAGTTGGTGCCAGTACCAAATAATGTTGCCGATGAAGTTGCGGCCGCAGTCTTCTTTAAGGCAATGACTGCTCAGTACCTGATTCAAAAAACCTACAAAGTAAAAGCAGGCGATATTGTTTTGGTACATGCTGCTGCTGGTGGGGTTGGTCAAATTTTGGCTGGCTGGGCAAAAGCACTTGGCGCCTTTGTTGTTGGTAGTGTTGGCTCACAAGCTAAAGTAGCTGTAGCTAAAGCGGCAGGTTGTGATGCAGTAGTTGATTACTCGCAGCCAAATTGGGTTGAAGAATTCTTAAAGGCTACTGGTGGTAAAAAGGCGAATGTGGTTTATGACTCTGTTGCTAAAACAACCTTCATGGGCTCATTAGACTGCGTTGCGCCTTTTGGCACTCTGGCTTTATTTGGCGCTGCCTCAGGCCCCGCTCCTGAAATTCAGCCAGAAATTTTGAATAAGAAGGGCTGTCTATTTTTAACAAGACCTTCGGTATTTCCTCATAACGCTACGCATGCATTACTACAAGAGAATGCAAAGGCTGTGTTTGATGCAATTGCCAAGGGTTACGTTAAGGTGCAAATTGGCGCCAAGTTTCCTTTGGAGCAAGCTGCTGATGCTCATCGTGCAGCTGAAGGCAGGAAGGTCTCTGGCGCCATTATTATGATTCCTTAATCAGCATCAAGTGAGCACCTCAAGCCCCGCCTTTGCGGGGCTTTTCTTTGGTGGGGCTAGGGTAATATAAGCAGATGAAACCGCTTATTCAAGGCATTCTTGCGCTTAATCTAATCTTTGTTAGCGCTTTAGCTTGTGCACAAACAAATAAAGCGCCTGAAGTTTGGTCTGGTAGCTATTCTGAAATGTTGCAGCGTCGGGAAATTCGGATGGCGGTTCCCTATGACCGAACGATATACATTAATGACAAAGGTACGCTGCGGGGTTTGTCAATTGAGATAAGCAAAGGTTTGGCGAAGTGGATTAATGCTAAGTATGCGAGTCAGTTAAAAGGTAAATCTATATCGATTAAATTAGTTCCCACTATTGGTGCTGAGCTTTTAAATAGCTTGACCTTTGGGCGTGCCGATATTGCGGTTGGTGATATTGGTTTATATGAACCCATTCCAAATCCTCAGGGCTTCATAGTGAATCATGCAAGCAGAGTTGAGCAGGAGGTTTTGGTTACGGGCCCCAGCTCCTTACCATTGAAAAAGATGACCGATCTATCTGGGCAGACGGTATACGGTAGTCGCAATACCAACTTTCAAACGACTCTTCGCGCACTAAACGAAGAGTTAGGGCGAGATGGTAAGTTGCCGGTCAACTTAATTTCACCATTAGGCGATTTAGACGACGAAGATCTTCTGGAGATGCTAAACGCTGGCTTGATTCAATATGTGATTGTCGGCGATTGGAAATTTAAGTTATGGCAGTCGATCTATAAAAATATTGTGATGCATGAAGAACTCTCGGTTAAGGATGTGGGTTGGATTGGCTGGGTGGTACGGTCTAATAATCAAGATTTAAATGATGATTTGCTTGGGTTTTACCAGAGCGATGACTTTGAAAAATCCCGTCTCGCATTTCGGCAGGAAGACTATAAGCAGCACTTGAAAGGATTAAAGGATCCGATTGATAAGACTGCTTGGGCACGCTTTGAATCTATGCGACCTCTATTTAATCGGTTTGGCACAGAGTACAAATTAAATCCTCTTTTTATTGCATCACTGGGATTTCAAGAAACCTTACTCAATCAAAGTGCAGTGAGTACGGTTGGTGCTATTGGTGTAATGCAACTAATGCCAGCTACTGGTATGGCTTTGGGCGTTGGCGATATTCGTCTCTTGGAGCCCAATATTCATGCAGGCGCTGATTATATGAATCAACTCATCACCAAGTATTTTCCTGATGCCCAATTTGATGGTAATAATCGCTCCTTATTTGCTGTAGCTTCATACAATATTGGACCTAACAACGTTGCTAAAGCCAGAGATCAGGCAAAACAATTAGGGTTTGATCCTAATCGATGGTTTGGCAATGTTGAATTTATCGCAACAGAACGCATGGGTTATGAGCCAATGATTTATGTTCGTAATGTCTATAAGTACTTCATGTCATATCGTTTAAAGCTTAAAGAAATCGAAAGTATTCAACCTTAAAATGGTGCAATGCCATATAGAGCCTCATACAGGCCTCCATTCTGATTTTGGGCTATAGTTTCCCTATTAATAAAAAAAGAAATAGGGAGAGGGTGTATGAATAGTATTTCATTGAGAAGTTCAATTTCTACTTTTTTAGTTTCAGTAGTCTTGCTAATCGGTACGGGGCTATCTCATGCCCAGACTTCAACTGCTAGCGGTGCTCAGGGTAGGACAGAAATTTTATGGCTTGGTCAGGCTGGTTTTCGAATTAAGACGCCAGGCGGTAAGATTATTTTGATTGACCCCTGGATTACTGGTGGTCCAAAGACTCCATCTCAATACAAGAATGACTTAGCCGCAATTGGCCCGGTTGATTTACTTTTGGTGACCCATGCACACGTTGATCATATTGGTGATGCTCCCGCATTAGCTAAGATGCACAACACAAAATTGTATGGCCCAGCGGATATGGTGACGCCACTCATTCATTTAGGCTTGATACCTGCGGATCTAGGGCATCGATTTAATAAATCCGGAAGTGTTAGTCCTTTGCCGGGTATTAAGGTAACAGCAGTCAAGGCCGAACACTCCTCTTTATTAGTTCATAAAAATCCTACAACTGAAAAAATGGAAGCCCACCATGCTGGAGAAGCGATGGGTTACATCATTCAATTGGAAAATGGTTTTAAGATTTGGCATATGGGAGATACAGGCTTGTTCGGCGATATGAAATTTATCTCTGAGTATTACAAGCCAGACCTAGTGATGATTCCAATTGGCGGAAATTTCACAATGGACCCAGATGATGCGGCCTATGCATTGCGAACTTGGGTGAAGCCAAAAATGGCAATTCCAATGCATTACAACTCTAATCCAATGGCTAAAGGCACTTTGGCAGAGTTCCAGGCGGCGATGAAGGGAAGCGGCATCAAAGTTATCCCTATGACTGAAGGTGAGACGGTTCAGTTCTAAGTTGCTATAGACTTTTATTTAATAGGATTTAATGAATTCCATTTCCCCTGCTGTGAGGGCTCAACTTGCTCCTCACGGTGTTCTTTACGCAGCCGTGTATTTAGGTAACTTTCTGCTAGTTACCGGTAGATCTTCTAGTGGAGAGCCCACTGGTATTGCGCCTGATATTTGTCGTGCTATTGCAGAGCGTTTAGGCGTCGAGCTCAAGCTACTGGGTTGTGAAACTCAGGATGAGGTGGTCAATTCGGCTGCTGATGGCAAGTGCGGTATTGCATTGGTGGGGTCTGATCCAGCTCGCGCTAAAAGAGTGACATTTACACCTGCTTATGTAGAGCTTGAGGCTAGTTACTTAGTTCCTACCAACTCATCTATTATTGATGTATCCCAGGTGGATCAGCCTGGTATTCGGATTGCCTCGTTTTTCAAGAGTGCCTATGATCTTTGGCTACAGCGCAATCTCAAGTATGCGACTTTGGTGCACGCTGACAGTGTTCAGGCTAGTAATGAATTATTTGTCAGGGAAAAACTTGATGCTCTCGCAGGTCTTAAAACAGGGCTAGTGGCTGCTGCTCAAAAAATTCCTGGTTCGCGCATATTGGATGGTCAATTCACCGGCATTCAGCAGGCGATTGCTGCTCACAAGTCACATCTAGAAGCTATTGAATTTTTAAGCACATGTGTTGAAGACTTCATCACTACCGGTTTAGTAAGCACTTTAATTGAGCAATATCAAGTACAGGGATTATCCGCTGCACCACTAACTAAAAAATCTTGAGACATTTCATATGAAAAAAATTGCACTATCTTTTATTGTTGCTCTGGCTATATTGAGTCAGCAAAGTGCTTTCGCTCAGGCCGACACTTATCCCAATCGTCAAATCAAGATCATCTCCCCATTTGCTACGGGTGGTATTGCAGATGGTTTTTCCAGAATTATTGCTCAAGGTTTAAGTGAGGCTTATGGTCAGCCTGTCATTGTTGAAAATAAGACGGGTAGTGGCGGAAATATTGGAGCTGATTTTGTTGCTAAATCTCCAGCCGATGGGTACACCCTCATCATGGGTAGTATTGGCACGCACGCAGTCAATCCTTATCTTGTCAAAAGCATGCCTTATGACCCGATGAAGGATTTTGTGCCAGTAGTCTTCGTGCTGGATGCCGAGGGTTTATTGGCAGTTAACCCAAGTCTTCCAGTTAAAAATGTTGCTGAGTTGATAGTCTATTTAAAGGCAAATCCCGGCAAGGTCGCCTATGGTTCTGGTGGAATTGGAACGGCTAGCCACCTAGCGGGTGAACTCTTTATCCTTACCGCTAAAGTGGATATGATTCACATTCCTTACAAGGGCAATGCGCTTGCCATTACCGATTTAATTGGGGGGCAAACACAATTAATGTTTGCAACTATGCCTACTATTCTTCCGTATGTGAAAAGCGATAAGTTACGTGGTTTGGCGGTAACAGGGGCTACTAGAGATCCATCGATGCCAGATCTGCCTAGTATCAGCGAAACGCTGCCCGGCTTTGATGTTAAGAACTGGATTGGCCTATTTGCGCCAGCCGGAACTCCCCCAGCCATTGTGAAAAAGCTTCATGCTGAGGTCAGCAAAATCATGCAACAACCTTCTGTGCAGAAAAAGCTAGAGTCTGAGGGGGCTAAGTATTACGCCATGACCCCTGAGGCTTTTGGGGTCTTTCAGAAGAAAGAATCTGTGCGTTGGGGCAAGATTATTAAAAGCGCTGGCATCAAACCAGAATAGCGCCTTTGGCGTCGGTAAGCGGCTTCCCTTGACTCCGCTTATAATCTTCTAAGCATCTGAATTAAAAGGGATTATTCCCAAAAATCCATTTCTGCTTGTTTGACAGCCCTCATGGGCTCTTGGACAATGCATGCGGTGGTTTGATTCAAGCCACAGCCTCACATGACAGCCCATATTTCCGCGACCTCTAGTAACCCTGCCTTGGTGCTTGAAGCCCATGCACTTTGTTGTGTCCGCGGTGAAAGAGAGTTATTTTCTGGCCTCAATTTGCATGTTAGCTCTGGAAGCTGTTTGCATGTGCGTGGTGAGAATGGCGTTGGTAAAACTAGCCTCTTGCGCCTCTTAACAGGTTTATCAAAACCAGAATCTGGTGAAGTGCTTTGGGGTAATCAATCCATTGCGCTTGATCCTATTGCCTATCACCGTGAGCTCTTATTTCTGGGACATCGAGATGCTTTAAAAGAAGATCTCACTGCTTTAGAAAATATACAGATGTATGCAGCGCTCGATGACATCGCTCTTGCTAAAGAAAAAGCCCTAGCAAGTTTATGGCGTTTTGGTTTGCGCGGCCGCGAAAATTTACCCGTCAATTGTTTATCTGCAGGACAAAAGCGACGGGTGTTAATGGCGCGCATGGTAACGCGTCAGGCCAGGCTGTGGATTTTGGATGAACCCTTTAATGCCCTTGATATAAAGGCGGTTCATGAGTTACAGAATTTAATGATTGAACATCTTTCTGCTGGCGGTCTTGTAGTGTTTACCAGTCATCAAGAGGTTAGCATTCCTAATATGCAGGTGTTAGAGCTATGAGAGCCTTGCTTGCCATCATCTTCCGAGATTTGCTTTTAGTCATGCGCCGCAAGAGCGAAGTCCTAACTGCATTATTTTTCTTTGTAGTGGTAACCAGCTTATTTCCGCTTGGCATTGGAGCTGATACCGCCTTATTAAGAAAAATTGCCCCCGGCGTTATTTGGGTTGCTGCCTTGCTTTCTACCTTATTAGGTTTGCATCGCATGTTTGCAGCAGATTATCAGGATGGGGCTTTAGAGCAGTTGGTTTTATCGCCGCAATCCATGGTTTTATTAGTGACGGGAAAAATCATTGCTCACTGGATCGTTTGTGGTCTACCCCTGGTGTTATTAGCCCCCGTGATTGGTATCCAGTTTGATTTAGATGCCAGTTCTTTATCGGTATTGATGACCACCCTCTTATTGGGCACTCCAGTGCTATCCTTGTTGGGTTCTATTGGTGCGGCTTTAACCCTTGGTGTGCGAGGCGGTAGTGTATTGATGAGTTTATTAATTTTGCCTTTGTATATCCCAGTATTAATTTTTGGTGCGGGCGCTGTCTACGCAAATAGTGTTGGCTTAGATACCTCTGGCCATTTTTCTTTGCTTGGCGCTATATTAATTTTGGCTTTAGCATTTGTACCTTGGGTGAGTGCTGCTGCTGTGAAGATTGCGATTGAATGAATCAGGTAAATATCCCTTCTTTTTCTAATAGCCGCTTGATTAACTGGTTTAAGTTATCAAGCCCGAATACCTTTTATCCGGTTGCTGGAAAACTGATTCCTATTTTCTGGGTGCTTGCTGGTGGATTTGGTTTAGCTGGTTTGTGGATCAGTTTTTTTGTTGCTCCAGTTGATGCAGTGCAGGGTCAGGGTTATCGCATTATTTTTGTTCATGTACCAGCTTCATGGATGTCGATGTTTATCTATCTTGTCATGGCAGCATGGGCTGGACTCAGTTTAATTTTTAACACTCGCTTATCCGCGATGATGGCGCAAGCCTTGGCGCCGGTAGGTGCATGGATGGCATTTCTATCTCTGTGGACTGGAGCGCTTTGGGGTAAACCCATGTGGGGTACTTGGTGGGTTTGGGATGCGCGCCTGACTTCCGAATTAATTTTGCTCTTTCTCTATTTAGGCTTTATGGCTCTACAGGCATCGATTGATAATCGACGTCGTGCAGATAAAGCGGGCGCCATTTTGGCTCTCGTAGGAGTGGTCAACGTACCTATTATTTATTTCTCAGTGAAATGGTGGAATACCTTGCACCAAGGCGCTTCTGTTTCTTTGACAAAAGCACCTGCGATGGCGCAGACCATGCTCTGGGGAATGTTGCTAATGGCCCTGTGCTTCTGGATGTACTCGATTGCAGTGGGTTTGATGCGAGTGCGAGCCATCATTCTGGAGCGTGAAGCCCATACCGATTGGGTGAGACAATTGAGCGAGGTTAAGAGCTGATGTGGAATAGTCCAGCAGAATTCTTTGCAATGGGTGGCTACGCGCTCTATGTATGGGGTAGCTTTGGTGTTTGTGCGCTGGTTTTATTACTTGAGCCTTTGGTAGCGCGTGCTCGTTTTAAGGCAATTATGCTCAGACTCAAGCAAGAGCAACTTGCTGAGCAGTTTGATAGAGAAAGTAGTCAGTGAAATCTAGACATAAACGTGCCTTAATCATTATTGCTGCTCTAGTAGTTATTGGGGTTGCTGCACTATTAATTCTAAATGCGCTTAATAGCAATATCGCTTTGTTTATCACCCCTAGTGAAGTAGTTGCAGGTAAGGCGCCGAAGGACCAGGTATTTCGGATTGGCGGCATGGTGAAAGATGAATCTGTCAGGCGTGACGGCTTGACAGTACATTTTGTCATTACTGATCTCGTGAAAGATATTACAGTTGCGTATACGGGCATTCTTCCAGACTTGTTTAAAGAAGGTAAGGGCGCCGTGATTCAAGGTCGCATGAATGCTAATGGGGAATTCATTGCTAGTGAAGTGCTTGCTAAGCATGATGAAAACTATATGCCACCAGAGGCCAAGCATGCCTTAGACCAAGCTCAGAAAAATGGAAGCAAGAAATGATTCCTGAATTTGCACATTACGCATTAATCTTGGCGCTTTGTATTGCCCTGATTCAGGGTGTACTTCCATTAGTAGGGGCGCATCAAGGCCGCCGCGAGTGGTTAATCCTCGCAAGGCCGGCTGCCCAAACGGTTTTCTTGTTACTTGCCACAGCCTTTGTAATCTTGGCCTGGAGTTTTTATATCAACGACTTCTCTGTGTTGTATGTCGCTGAACATTCTAATTCTCAGATGCCTGTCATGTATCGTTTAGGAGCTGTATGGGGCGGACATGAGGGCTCATTACTCTTATGGGTTTTCTTATTAAGTACTTGGACTATTTTAGTTTCCCAGCTTTCTAAAGCTTTAGATGAGTTTATGGTTGCTAGAGTGATTGGAGTTTTGGGCTTAGTGATGAGTGGACTCCTGCTTTTTGTGATCACAACCTCTAACCCATTTGAGCGCTTACTGCCTGCTGCGCAAGATGGTCGCTCTTTAAATCCACTATTACAAGATCCTGGTCTTGTGTTTCATCCGCCTATGTTGTACATGGGCTATGTTGGCTTCTCAGTAGCCTTTGCTTTTGCGATTGCTTCTTTATTATCTGGAAGATTAGATGCTGCGTGGGCGCGTTGGTCGCGCCCCTGGACAACCGCTGCGTGGGTATTTCTAACGCTTGGAATTGCCTTAGGTTCTTGGTGGGCCTACTACGAACTCGGTTGGGGCGGTTGGTGGTTCTGGGATCCCGTTGAGAATGCATCCTTTATACCTTGGTTAGTTGGCACTGCGCTATTGCATTCATTGGCTGTTACAGAGAAGCGCGGCGGCTTTAAAAGTTGGACAGTATTGTTAGCAATTACTGCTTTTTCTTTATCTCTCCTAGGAACCTTCTTAGTACGCTCCGGTGTACTGACATCAGTGCATGCGTTTGCTACTGACCCTAGGCGTGGTATTTTTATCTTGATCTTTTTGGTCCTCGTAGTTGGATCTTCTTTAGTTCTTTATGCATGGCGTGCGCCTAAGAGTTCTCTTGGCGGCAAATTTAGCTTGAGCTCAAGAGAGACATTTATCCTACTAGGAAATGTGTTCTTGGTTGTTTCTGCAGGATCAGTATTGCTCGGGACTTTATATCCTTTATTAATTGATGCTCTACATCTAGGAAAAATCTCTGTCGGCCCGCCATACTTCAATAGTGTGTTTGTGCCTCTCATGGCTCCTTTATTAGTATTGATGGGCATTGGCCCTTGGACCAGCTGGAAAAGCTCTGATCTGCTGGGGGTGATCAAGCGCTTATGGCTTGCAGGCTTAGTTGCAGTGCTTGCGGGTATCGGCATTCCATTGATGATGGGCGAGTTCACCCGGTTAGCGGGTCTTGGCTTCCTATTGGCTTTTTGGGTCATTGCTTCTGGTTGCTTGCAGATCATTCGCCAAGCAAAGGCGGGCAAGCCAACACGCTCATTTATTGGTATGCAATTAGCCCACCTTGGGATTGCGGTATTTGTGATTGGCGTCACCATGGTTGGTGCTTATCAAGAAGAAAAAGATGTGCGCATGTCAGCTGGCGATACTGTTTCGGTTGGCGGATATCAAATTCAGTTTCAAGGCGTTAATGTCGTTCCAGGGCCGAACTACCAGGCAATGCGCGGAACTTTCTTGCTCAACAAGAATGGTGCTACCGAGACAATAATGCACCCGGAGAAGCGCAATTATTTCTCATCTACTATGCCAATGACTGAGGCTGCTATTGACGTCGGCTTAACCCGAGATATTTATGTTTCTCTTGGTGAAGAGTTACCTGATAAATCCTGGGCAGTCCGCGTATATTACAAGCCCTTTGTAGATTGGATCTGGGGCGGTTGCTTATTGATGGCTCTTGGTGGTGTATTGGCAATCTCTGACAGACGCTACCGCATTAAGTTAAAAAGACAAGCCGCATGAAAGTAAAATTTTTACTACCTCTGCTGCTCTTTATAGTCCTGGTTATTTTTTTGGCGATTGGTTTAAATCGTGATCCACAAGAAGTTCCCTCACCATTAATCAATAAGCCAGCACCAGCATTCGAAATTCCACAATTATCAAACGCGAATCAGTCTTTCTCGCCTGCAAGCATGAAGGGGCAAGTTTGGATATTGAATGTCTGGGCATCTTGGTGTGTTGCTTGCCGTGAGGAGCACCCAGTACTAGTTGAACTTGCTAAATCAAAGGCTGCCCCCATTATTGGTTTGGATTACAAGGATAAGCGTGAAGATGCTCTTGCTATGTTAGCTATGCAGGGCAACCCTTATCTGTTATCCGCATTTGACTCTAATGGCCGTGTTGGGATTGATTACGGCGTCTATGGTGTGCCTGAAACCTATGTGATTGATAAAGCAGGCGTGATTCGCTTTAAGCATATTGGCCCCATTACGATGAATATACTGAATCAAAAGATCTATCCATTGATTAGCGAGCTTGCGAAATCATGAAGCCGATTCTGTTGATCGCCCTCTGTGTCTTGAGTTTTGGCTCATCGTTTGCTAAAGATGCTGCCCCCTTGGCAGATGATCCTGTGATCGAACAGCGCTTGATTAGCATCTCTGAAGAAATGCGTTGCTTAGTTTGTCAGAATGAATCCTTGGCTGGATCACGTTCTGATTTGGCGAATGACCTGCGCCGTGAAATTCGTACTCTGATTAAAGAGGGTAAGAGCGATGATCAAATTAGAAGTTTCATGGTTGAACGCTATGGAGATTTTGTGCTCTATCGCCCACCCGTCAAGCCGATTACTTGGCTGCTTTGGATTGGTCCATTTATTATTCTTCTCATTGGGATAGCAGGGCTATTGACCTATTTACGCCGCAGAAACAATGCTGTAAGTAGTATTGCTTTGTCAGATGATGACAATAAAAGGATTGATGCTTTACTCAATAATAAGAATGGAAAGGGGGCCCTATGACTAGCTTTCTAATTCCCGCCTTCTTGTTACTAGTTTTGGTGCTTGTTCTCTTATTGCGCCCATTTATTTTCCCGCCAAAAGTAGAGGCAACATCTCGCCGTCAAATGAATGCTGCGATTTATCGTGAAGAGCTTGATAAATTAGAGATAGAGCGCGCAGCAGGCTCTATTAACAGTGCTGATTATGAAATTGCCCATGCCGAAATGCGTCAACGCCTTTTTCAGGATACAAACGAAGAGGATGATCGCTCTGTAATGGGTTCAAGCAAGCTGACTGTGATTGGCCTTTGTTTATTTGTCACAGTACTTTCCGCGGGCTTCTATTTTACTTTGGGTGATGCCACCCGTATCGCTGAGAAGAGTGCTCAACAACCGATGACACAAGACGGTGTTGAAAAAATGGTCGCTGAGTTTGCAGCAAAAATGGAGCAAGATCCGACTAATTTACAGGGCTGGGTAATGTTGGCTCGCTCCTATCGAATCTTAGGGCGCAATGAAGAGGCTGCAAAGGCATATGAGCGCGCCGGCAATTTTATTGACTCTGATCCACAGCTTTTGGCAGACTATGCAGATGTATTGGCCTCCAATGCTAATGGAAGCTTCGCTGGTAAACCGTTAAAGCTCATTAACCAAGCGCTGAAATTAGATCCTAATAATTTAATGGCCTTGTGGCTTTCTGGAACAGCCTCCTATGCCACAGGTAATTACAAGGCTGCTGTACAGACATGGGAAAAGCTTGCCCAACAATTACCGCCAGGAACAGAAGATGCCCGTTCAATCGAGGCATCGATTGCTGATGCACGCACTAAAGGGGGCCTCTCATCTAAAACTGCCATAAATACGAAAAGTATTAGCGGCAAGATCGAGATAGCAGCCGATATAAAGTCTAAAGTGAAATCTGGCGATATTGTGATGGTCATCGCGCGCAAACCAGGCGAACGTATGCCGGTTGCAGTGCTCAAGACGTCTGTTTCAGGATTTCCGATGAGCTTCTCATTAACAGATGCTTTAGCGATGAATCCAAGTTCGCCACTATCTCAATTATCCGAGGCCTCTATCGAGGTCAGAATTTCTAAAACAGGTATGGCAATGCCAGAGGTGGGAGATTTAATTTCAACCCCACAAGTAGTTAAAGTCGGAGCGAATAATATTCGGCTAGTCATCGACCAAGTGCGTCAGTAAGCGCTCATTAGCCTCCTGGGCAGCTAATGGTTGCCTATTTTGGTGTGCGGGGCATAATGCAAAAAACATTAGAAATTTCTATGAAATCCCTAAAAAAACACCTATTTAATCCGATAGCTGTATTAGCAGCGTTTTTCGTATTTCTATTCACGATTTTCGGTGTTTTGTGGATTCTGATCCCGCCACCACCAAAGGTCATAGGGATGGCTGCCGGCTTGCCGACAGGACTTTATTACCAATTTGGAGAGCGCTTTAAGACTGAGCTTGCGCAAGATGGTATTAAGCTTAATGTCATAGAGACTGGCGGCACAATCGACAATCTTAGCTTGCTGGAAGATTCAAAATCAGGAGTTGATTTTGCAATTGTGCAGGGCGGTGTTGCCGATATTGGTAAATATCCAAAGCTCGTTTCAATTGCCGGAATGTTCTATGAGCCAGTTTGGGTTTGGTATCGCGACGGAGCATTTAAGAGTGAGGGTGGGCTCAGAGTTCTAAGTCAGCTAAAGGGTAAGCGTGTTTCGATTGGTAATGAGGGTAGTGGTACGCTTGCACTCAGCAATGCTTTATTAAAAATTAGTGGCTTATCAGAAGGCGCATTTCGTGCGGAAAAACTAAAACCTGACCAGGCTGTTGAGAAGCTGAATCGTGGGGAATTAGATGTTGCGTTCATTGTTGTAGCTGCTGAAGCACCCATCATTAAAAAATTCTATGAAGTTCCTGATATTCGTTTAATGAACTTTGAGCAGGCGGATGCCTATACACGGAATCTGCCATACCTTTCTAAGGTAAATATTCCCAGAGGCTTGCTTAGTATTGAGCATGATTTGCCGCATCACGATATACAACTAATTGCGCCTACAGCTACACTAGTTGCTCAGGAAGATATTAGCCCAGCCTTAGTGTCTGTTTTGCTGGGTGCGTCTTACGATATTTTGAAATCGTATTCACGTTTGCAAAAGGTGGGTGAGTTTCCATCTAGTATCGGTCTAGATTTTCCTTTACACGTAGATGCAGAGATTTATTTAAAAGATGGACCTTCTTTCTTGCACCGTCATTTACCATTTTGGACGGCGGTTTGGATTGGACGCTTTGTAAAAATTATCATACCGTTAATAGTGATTTTTATTCCCTTATTTACATATATTCCAGCTGCAAAAAACTTCTTTTTAAAGCTTAAGCTCGCCCAAGTTTATGAAGAACTAAAAGCGATTGAGAAAGGTGCGCTCAATCCTGAGCTCAAGGAGAAGAATTTGAAAGATCTTGAGGCCATTGAGAGGCGTGTTGGAGACTTGAAGGTATCAATAATGGATGCCAAGGAATGGTATGACCTTAAGGGGCATGTAGATGAAGTACGCGCACGCTTAAATTTACATAGTTATTGGAGACACGATGTATAAAAAAATTAGCACACTACTAGTATTTATTTTTGGACTAGGCATCTCTGTACTGGCATGGGCCCAACCTTATCCTAATAAACCGATTAATTTAGTGGTTCCACAAGCGGCAGGTGGAACGAATGATATTGTTGCCCGTTTAATTGCGCCTGCTTTTGGTGAGGCAATTGGTGCTTCAATTGTGGTTGAAAATAGGCCTGGCGCAGGCGGCAATATTGGTACTCAGAGTGTGGCACGTACTGCTAAAGACGGTTATACCTTGCTGTTAACTATTAATAGTGCGCAAGCTATTAATCCATCGCTTTATAAGAATCCAGGATTTGATCCAGTCAATGATTTTGTACCGCTCTATTACATCGGTGCTACACCCTACGTATTGGTGTCTCCACCTGGATCCCCTTATAAAACTCTAGCTGAGGTTGTGGCCGCAGCAAAGAAGAAGCCCGGCGAACTCTCCTATGCTTCTGCCGGTAATGGAACGATTAGTCATCTTCTTGGTGCAATGCTCAATACCAGTGCTGCTATTGAAATGCAACATATCCCTTATAAAGGGGTTGCTCCTGCAATTAATGATGTCTTGGGTGGTCAAGTTCCTTTTGCTTTTGCAAGTCTGCCATCAGCAATCAATTACATTAAAGCTGGCAAGCTGCAGGCAATTGCGATTAGTTCTGCTAAGCGCTCTAGTGTGGCTCCAGAAATTCCAACGATTGCAGAAACTTATCCTGATTGTGTTGGTGAGGTTTGGGTAGCAACTTTTGCTCCAATGGGAGTGAGCGCGGATGTCATCAAGAAAAATCAAGTTGCAATGGAAAAAGTGATGGCAAGAGCTGATGTGCGTGAAAAGCTTGCTGCACAGGGTCTGGACCTCAGTCCTATACCCCCTACAAAACTAGGAGCCTTGCTTAAGGATGAGCTGGCTAAATGGGCAAAGATTGTCAAAGCATCTGGCGCTCAGCTTGATTAAAGCTGCGCTACTCATTGCCCATAAAATAAGATGATGACTACTGCCACGCTAGCACCACCACTCACTTCGGCTAAAGAGCTTACACAGGCTTTACGTTCTCAGGGGTATGCTGTGGCATCAGCCGAAAGCGTGGCTGAAATCAGCAAGGTAGTACTAGAAAATTTGCAGAGCTTAACTCAGTTCTGGGCAGATTTGCCTCGCGATCCCTATTTAAAGGATGGCGGCCGTTATCGTTTTCGTCGCCATGCGAGTTATGAGATCAAAGGCGAGCATCTGAATTTAGTGCCTCATCGTGCACACTGGCAGTCAGTCAATTACAACGCGCTACATGGTGGCATTGAGCGTTGGTTTGAGCCGATTCAAGCAGATTTGTTAAATAATCCAGCCTGGCAATCTCTCTTGGTAGGCCTTGCTCAGATCTTGAGTGGTTTAAAGCCAGTGACCACTTGGTTTGTAGAGGCCCATCAATTTAGGATTGATACCACTGATGGCATTGGTCGACCCACGCCTGAGGGTGCGCATCGTGATGGAGTAGATTTTGTAGCAGTATTTTTATTAGATCGCGTAGGTATTAAGGGTGGTGAGACCAGAATATTTGATACCAGTGGTTCGGCTGGATTACGCTTTACGCTGGCTCAGCCCTGGTCTCTATTGCTCATGAATGATGAGCGCATGATTCATGAATCTACTCCGATTCAGCCGCTTGAAGATTACGGCTATCGCGATACCTTGGTTCTAACGTATAGATCCAATGGTTTTCAAGACTCTCCAAACCTCAGCCAACAATAAGGCTAACCTTATTCTGGTTCAATGCCGGCTTCTTTGATAGCCTTGGCCCATTTTGCAGTCTCTAATTTAATTTTTTGACCAAGTGCTTCTGGTGTGCCAGGTTGAGTTTCAAAACCCATGGCAGAAAATCGCTCAATCACATCTTTTGATTTAGCCGCATCATTGATTACCTTATTCAGCTTAAGAATGGCATCCTTGGGCATATCGGCGGGTCCAAATACCGCAAAGAACGCAATGAGTTCATAGCCTTTAATACCAAGCGCTTCATTGACCGTTGGCAACTCTGGAATAGCGGGGGAGCGTTTGAGTGAGGTGACAGCGAGACCACGAATTTTGCCTGCTTGCACTTGCGGCAATGTAACTCCAAAGTCTGCTGTGAACATATTGACTTGACCGCCAATCACATCTGTCATCGCATTCGGACCACTTTTATAGGAGACGCCAGTCATTTTGATATCTGCTGCACTTGCTAGCATCTCAGAAGAAACACGTTGTGAGGTACTGGCATAAGCAAAAGTCATTTTTCCGGGATTGGCTTTAGCTAGTGATACAAATCCATTGAGTGATTTAACAGGCACATCGTTATTGACAGTAATAATGAGTGGCGCCGAACCAAAGTAGCCAATTGGGGTGAAGGCGGTATCTTGGTTATAAGGCAGATTTTTGACTAAGCTTTTCAGTGCAGCATTAGTACTATTGGTGCCAAATAAGATCGTATAGCCATCAGCAGGAGCCTTAGCAACGAGATCTGCGCCAATCAGGCCATTTGCACCAGGTCGATTTTCAATAACGACAGGCTGACCTAATAACTCAGTCATCTTGGCTGCAAAGGCGCGACCAATTTGATCTGTTGTACTGCCAGGAGCGAATGGGACAATAGCCTTAATGGGTTTTGAGGGATAGCTATCCGCAAGCGCTAAGTTATGACCCAGGCTGATGAATAGGACTACGCTTAACTTGATTAAATGACTCAAAATACGATTATTTTTCATACTCCCTCCATCTGATTTCCATTAGTGTAGCGGGTCTTAGCTTTTGAGGGCGAGTAGAATGAGTTCACGTTTGTACTGATACTTTATGCGCTTTCGATCATCTGCTTATACCCCTCTTATGCTCACGGCACAAACCTGTGCTTTATTGGGCTTTGCTTGCTACGCTGTAGTGCTTACCAGTTTGCAGGAAGAGTGGCATTTAACTAATCTACAGTCTGGATTAATTGCCAGCGCTTTTTTCTTTGGGTATATGTTGGCTGTTCCTTTAGCGACAGCGCTTACTGATCGAGTCGATGCGCGTAAAGTCTATTTGGTTGGCGGCCTCTACGCTACAGCTGGTTTATTGGGTATGGGTCTATTCGCATTCAACTTTTGGACTGCTCTATTTTTCATGGCAATGAATGGCGCTGGTCTTGCTGGTACTTACATGCCTGGCCTCAAAATTTTGTCCGATCGCATTCAGTCTGGTGAGATTACACGTCATATTGCTTTCTACACGGCTTTCTTTGGCATTGGTACTGGGTTTTCTTATGTATGTTCAGGTTGGATCCTCAGTGCGCTTGGTTGGCATTATGTATTTAGCATCATTGCACTAGGGCCCTTCACAGCGTTTTTAATTGTTCTATTTTTGATACCGCCTTTACAGCATGAAAAGTGGAAGGGGGCAATTCAAATTCGTTTGCATGACATATTTCCAGTAGAGAAGTGGAAGTTAGTGTTACAGGATAAAAAGGCATCGGGTTTTATTTTTGGTTATACCGCGCACTCATTAGAATTGTTTGCCTCAAGAAGTTGGCTCGTAGCCTTCTTTGTATTTTGTGGTGCGATATCCGGAGAAACTTTTATCTTGGCAGCAACTACATTGGCAGGGGTAATTAACTTTTTCGGCGTACCCGCCTCTATTCTAGGAAATGAAATCGCACTTCGAATAGGGCGTCAAAAGTGGGTATGTATTGTGATGCTGACTAGTGCGGTGCTCGGAATTGCCTTAGCTTGTTCTACAGGTCAATCATGGTGGTTAATTGTTGTCCTTGCAATTGGGCACGCCATTTTTATCATGGCTGACTCTGCGACGCTAACTGCAGGTCTTGTGATTAGCGCACAAGAAAATATCAAAGGTGCAGCTATGGGCTTGCATTCCCTAATGGGATTTGGCGGCGGTATGGTTGGCCCTGCAATCTTCGGCTTGGTATTAGATATTTCAGGTTCACGTTCATCACAAATTGCTTGGATTTGGGCTTATGTTGCAGTCGTCATATGGGGCGTTCTATTTGTCCTGTATGAGCGTCGCAATGGTTGGGTTGCTAAAACGGCACATTGAGGCAAGTCCTGAAGCCTGTGAAATCAGGAAAAACGATTGCCAACCCAGTAGGCAATACTAGAAACGACTGCAGTAACGAAACTTCCCCAGGCAATATCAATAAATGCCAGTCGCGCTGGAAAGTCTCTAATCACGGCAAGGTTGGTGAGGTCGTAAGTCATATAGCAAAATAGCCCAAATAAAGCACCATATTGCAGTGCATATATCAAAGATTGTTTTGATAGGGCTGGAATGACGACAAAAATAATAGCCCCCAATGCATAAAGCAGATAGAAGGCGAGCCCCGCAATCAGTTTAGGTTCAGTAGCCATCAAGTCACCCATCTCATCTCGATAAAGGCTTTTAGCGATACCTAAGAGCCAAACTAAATCGATTACAAGCATGGTGAATAAAAATGAACAGTAGATGGCAAAATACTTGAGCAATTAACTTCCCCTTTTCAGCTGTTATAAGCTAATAATTAGTATTATGATGGAAAGTATAGGTTACTAGTTCAATTTAAAGGGAGTCAATATGTTTAAGCATTTATTGGTGCCAGTCGATGGCTCAGATGTCAGCAAAAAATCTTTGAAGAAGGTGGCTGAACTTGCAAAAGCTGATGGCGCTGCTGTGACCTTGGTATATGTCTCTGACTCTTTACCTCCCATGGTGTATTCCGATAGCACTTTAGGTTATGGAATTACTCAAAAAGATCACCAGAAAGCCTGTGATGCTTACGCAAAAGATGTGTTTAAAAAAGCCGCCACCGCACTGGGTGCAAGCATCAAAGCAAAAACACTGCATATCTCTAATTCGAATTTATCCGGAGGTATTTTGGATGGGGCTAAAAAATCAAAAGCGGATGTCATTGTGATGGCGTCACATAAGCTCACTGGCATCAAAGGTCTTTTGCTTGGTAGCGAGACACATGAAGTGATTGTGCATTCAAAATTGCCGGTATTAGTTCTCGGCTGATTGAGGATTGATTCCTTAAAGAAATAGGGTCCATGTGGACCCTATATTTATTTCTAGATCAGGATTTTTTCCAAAACCCATTCAATTCGATTTGATAGGACTTCCCAGTAAAAGAATTTCTCTTGTGAGTTGGCCGCTTTCATTGCTTCGCATAGACCATAAATCGAGCTGAGTCTTGATTCCGTATGGATCAACATAGATACCATTTTTTCTCAATTCAAAATGAAGATGTGGGCCGGTTGATCTTCCAGTTGATCCAACATAGCCAATCTCAAAGCCACGACGCACTTCATTGCCTACTGCAAGCTCAACGTTGTAGTTGCTGAGGTGTGCATAGTAGGTGTGATAGTTACCAGGGTGCTCCAAAATAATGAGATTACCAAAAGCGCCGCTATAGCCAAGATGAGCTACTTTACCGTTGGCTACACTAAAAATAGGTGTGCCGGTTGGGGCAGCATAATCAATACCCATATGGGTACGATAGCGCTGCTTGGGTTGTTGGGCTTGGGTAGTAGGTGCATTACTACTTGGGCGCTTACTAGAAGCGCGAACGCTACCAACACCTCGTGAAATACGACGATAGCTCAGGGGATTTGTCCAAAAAGATCGCTCGAGAGATTCACCACTGCCGGTAAAGAACCCACCAGGGATATCGTTGCGATCTACCCAATAGGCGCTGGCAAACACCTCTTTATTCACAGGGTCAATGATTTCTGTAGCCCAGATTTGAGCCCACCTCTCGCGATCACCAAAGTCTACAATTAAGCGAACGATACTGCTGGTATTTTCTAATGAGTTATTTTCTTCTGGGTAGATCTGTTTAATCAGAGAATTTAATTCCCAAACCAATTCTACTGGCAGTAGGTCACCAACCTTGCGAGGGTCATATAAAACATCTCTTAATGGAAGTCGTAGTTCAGTCAGGTTCTTGGATTCATTTTTTAAATAGTCTTGTTGAATTAAGAATCCACCAAATGCGGACGGCGTAAATGTCCACACTTCTGTTTTGTCATCTTGAATTGGACCATTCATGATGCTCAGAGAGTCAAAGCGATTACGACTGCCAAATGCAGCTGCATAGGGAATGCAATCACCGCGCATGCGGTTAAAGAATGTTTTAGTCTGAGTTTTGAAAAACTCTGAAAACTGACGGTTATCAATGCCAACGCTAGTAGGCAAATTATCCTCGTTAAAGCTGCGTCGCAGACAACCTTGAATGATGCGATAGTCGAGATTGCTAGCACTATCGAGATCTGCTTCATTAGGGTCTTTAGGCTGCAAGAGTGCAGGATTTAGGCTATTACTTTTTGAAGCCCCTTTTGCTGAAGTGTCTTTAAAGCCAACGGGTTTCGTATTTTGTACGATAACCTTTTTTTGGGCTTGGTTACTTTGGGCATTGGCTGCAGATACAAAAGCAGGCAGTAAGCCTAGACAGGTATACCCAATCAGAAGAAGTGCTCCTTTTTGCAGGAGCGAACGACAAGTCGCTTTTTTATTCACCACGTAATTATCTAATAATGTGAGGCCGTATGCGGATAATTATGTTGTAGTGCAGCAAATTAGAGCGAGTCTTGGCATTTTCAGGCATAGCATTTCTATCTGACACTGAGTGTTTGCGGAAATGATCATCGCTTGAGCCTCAGAACCAGCATTTAAACTATCGATACAATCATTTTTTGAATTAAGGAGTTTAGATGCCGATTATTGAATCTGTTCAAGTTGCTTCAGTAGCAGTGCCCTTGGATAAAGTCACTTCATTTTCCACTCGTACCGTTTCTGAGCGGCACTATTGTTTGGTAAAGGTTCGTGGCAAGGACGGTAATGAAGGCATTGGCTTTTGTTATGTTGGTAGCGCTGGTGGTGATATTGCCAAAATTGCTGTCGAGCAATTATTGGCTCCAAAGCTGATTGGGCAGAATAGTCATCGCAGTGAAGGCTTGTGGATGGAGATGTATAACGATTCCATTTTGCAGGGACGTACTGGCGCAGTGATGCGAGGCATTTCTATTTTGGATACAGCACTCTGGGATTTAAACGCCCGCTCTGTTGGTCTACCTTTGCATCAGTATCTTGGCTCAGTAGTGGATGATCGAGTTCCTGCCTATGCAAGTGGGGGCTATTACCTTGAGGGTAAAACTCCAGCTAAGCTTGGTCAGGAAATGGAGTCTTACGTTAAGCAAGGATTTAAAGCCGTCAAGATGAAAGTGGGGCGCTTATCTCCCGCTCAAGAAGAGGCTCGAGTCAAAGCTGCTCGCAAAGCCATTGGCGAAGATGTTTTGCTGACTTTAGATGCCAACAATGCATGGCGTGATTTACCAACTGCCCTAGAGTATGTAAGACGCTTTGAAGCCTATAACCCCTACTGGATTGAAGAGCCGTTTTCACCAGATGCGATTGATTTGCATGCTGCCCTTGCCCGCCTAACAAAGATCAATGTTGCCACCGGTGAAATGGAAGCTGGACGCTGGCGCTTTAGGGAGTTAATCGATTCAGGCGGCGCCAGGATATTGCAATCAGATGCTGCTGTTTGTGGCGGTATTACAGAGTGGCGCAGAATCTCTGCGTATGCCGATTTAAAGGGTGTCACGGTATGCCCCCATTGGATGCATGATTTGCATGCACCATTAGTTGCAGCTACCCCTAATGCCCGATTTGTAGAATTCTTCTTAGATGATCAGGTGCTCAATTTCCGTAGATTAATTAATAAGCAACTTACCTTTAAGAATGGTGACTTGATCCTGCATAAGACGCCAGGATTAGGATTTGAGTTTGATGAGGCTGCAGTTAAAAAATATGCTGGTAAAGCGGCGTGGACAAAGATTGCTTAAACCCTCAATACATCGGCATTAAATAAATCAGGCCCGCATTTGCGGGCCTGATTCTTCATCTCTATACTACTAATGTTTTGGCTAGGAAGGCTTTCGACTTAATTTTAAGTGGGTCATCGTTTGGGTAATGAGCACTAAGCCAAACCCAATAAATCCAATGAGATCAGCCTCACTGGATGGATAAGCTAAAGCAACTCCTGAGACGATCATGATGACGCGCTCAAAGACCTTAGTTTTTTCAATAAACCAGCCTTGTAGACCGCCTGCCAAACAGATGATCCCAACTACTGCAGTAAATGAGATCCAGGCAATTTGCGACCAATCTGCTTGTTCTAAGGCGCTGCTAGAGCCCATCAGGAGCAAGCTCACTCCAGACTTGTCTAGAACAAACATGAATGGCACCAGAATTGCTGGCGCTACATATTTCCAGGTTTGTAAAGTTGTCCTATAGGGGTTGCCCTTACAAATCGCCGCAGCCGCAAAGGGGGAGAGCGCTGTTGGAGGGGAAACCTCGGAGAGAACCGCGTAGTAAAAAATAAACATATGTGCTGCAAAGGGCGGCACATCTAAATTAATTAATGCAGGTGCTGCAATCACAGCACAAATAATGTATGACGCAGTTACTGGAACAGCGAGACCCACAATCCAAACAATTAAAGCAGTGAAGATGGCGGTGAGCAATAACGAGCCACCTGCATACTGAATCACAATAGAGCTAAATTTCAATCCAAGGCCAGTTAGGGTAACGGTACCCACAATTAAGCCAGCGCCCGCACAGGTTGCTGCAATAGCCAATACTCCAGTGGATCCTGATGCTAGAGCTTTAGTGAGATTAGAGTTATAAAGCCCAGAAAGAATAGGCTCCTTACCTTTAAACCAGGCCCACGGAATGATGGCAGTATCTTCGCGCAACATGCTGGAGAAGGCAGATACTACTGTTGCCCAAAATACCGACATCACCGGCGAGAAACCAAACATCATGAATACCACAATGGAAATCAGGGAAAAGAAATGGAACCAGTATTTTTTCGTTAGTGACCAAGCACTTTCTGCTGTTTCAAAATGAATATTTTTCATCCCATATTTACGAACATCAATCTCAACCATTACGAATAAACCAAGGTAGAAGAGAATGGTTGGAATGGTTGCCATGAGCAACACATCTAAATAAGAAATCTTGAGAAAGTCTGCAATCAAGAACGCAGCTGCACCCAAAACTGGTGGCGAGATAATGGCACCTAGACCACCGGCGGCTAAGAGACCACCAGCAGCATTCTTTTCATAGCCAACCTTATCGAGCATGGGTGCGGCAACTGAGCCTACGGTAACGGTAGTTGCGACACCAGACCCTGATGGGCCCCCCATTAAGAATGACGACAACACAATAGTTCTGCCAACCCCTGAGGATTTGCCGCCCATTGCAGCAAAGGAGAAGTCGATAAAGAACTTACCAGCGCCAGTAAATTGCAAGAAGGCGCCAAAGATGGTGAATAGAATAATCAGGGTTGCAGAGACGTCGACTGCAGTGCCGTAAATGCCTTCGAGGCTCATATACATATAACCCACCAGGCGATCGAGATCATAGCCTTTATGAGTCCACGGTGCAGGCAGGTAGTTGCCTAAGAAGGCGTAAAGCAAAAAGAGAACGGTAACGGTTACTAAGACCATGCCGTTGGTTCTTCTAACACTCTCTAGGATGAGTAGAATGAGACCAATGCCAACCATGACATCAGTAGGATTTGGCGCGGTGTTTCTATCCATAAAATCATCGCCACCACTCAGGATGTAATAAGCAATCGCAACTGAGCCAATAGCAAATAAAACATCCCAAAACATCAACTTATTTTTAAAGCGAGCAGCAATAGGAAAGCTCAAAAAGACTAAAAACAAAACTAAGGCAACGTGAATTACACGCAATTGCTGTGTTGGAACAATGGAGTAGGCCGCATAAAGATGAAACAAAGACATGCCGACTGCTACCAAGGTAATGAACTTGGCCAGAAGACCTTTGTAATCATTGGAGTCGCCTTCCTCTTGCTTAATGAAGGCATCTAATTTTTCTTGGGTTTCGTTATCAATCACGTTTTGATTCATGGCCTAGCCTGTCTATATTTATATTTATGTGCCATCTTAAAGCAGAAGGGGTGAGATTAACTCACCCCGCTGTAGCCTAATTAACTTTGATACCTTTTTCTTTGAAGTATCTCAAAGCACCAGGATGATAAGCAACTGGCGTTGCATTCGCTTTTTGACCATCTAATTTGATATTTCTGAATTCAGCATGTGAGCGGACTAGTTCAAGTTGATTATCAAAAATAGCCTTGACGATTTTGTATGCCTCAGCATCAGGCATAGAAGAGTTAACAACGAGTAGGTTTGCAACGGCTGCAACATTGTTATCTTTCGCCATACCACTATAAGTTTGCTTAGTAATTACAGTCGGGAAGTAAAGGTTGCCATATTTTTTATTCATAGCAGGAACTTCAGCAGCAGTATCGATCATCACGATTTTCATGCCAGGGCTATTTGCAAGATCAGTCACAGCTGCAGTTGGCAAACCACCTACCCAGAAGAAAGCATCAATCTTGCGATCCTTTACTGCATTGACAGATTCTGCAACGCTCAAGCGCTCACGCTTGACGTCTTTATCTTTATCTAAGCCTGCAGCCTCTAGTAAGCGAAATGCCATCACTTCAGTAGCACTTCCTGGCGCACCTGTACTGACACGTTTACCTTTTAAATCCTTCATTGTTTTAATGCCGGTTGATTCAACGGTAGCGACGTGCATGAGATTTGGATACAGTATTAGCAGGGTTCTTAAATCGACTGGCTTATCTTTAAATTTATCGTCACCAACTAAGGCATCTTTAGCGGCATCAGCCATTGAGAAGGCAACATAAGGTTTGCCAGTACCTACTAGCTTTAAGTTATCTACAGAACCACCAGTGACCTCAGCAGTTGCTGACATACCCGGTACTTTGCTAGATAGCATGGCAGCAAGACCGCCACCCATTGGGTAATAAACGCCTCCAGTGCCACCAGTTGCAATAGAAATATTCTGTGCTTGTGCGCTTGCCCACAAGACGCTGAAAGAAAGCACAATGATTTTAAGTAGTTTCATTTTGTCTCCTGATAATGTTGCAATGAATTGAATTAAAGACCTGGCATGCTGAAATTAATTGCTTTGAGCTCACTTAATAATTTAGCTTGCTGGTCAGCACTCAATTGCATGAGTGGTGGGCGTACTCTTAACCACTCTGGATCTTTACTGAAATGAGCAACGGCAGTTTTCATCCCAGCAATCATTTGATAGTGAGCAAAAACAGCACGTACTTTATCTAAATCTGCTTGGCGTTCATCGGCATTAGATTCTCTCCAGTGCGCCGCTACATCAGCAATTGCTTTTGGATTAACGTTTGCAGTAGCAGAAATACAGCCAACGCCACCAGCACGTAAGGTACGCATGAGGAATGTTTCGCTACCAGCATATACGCGGAAGCCTGAGGGGGCTAATAACTTAATTACAGATTCTGTATATTCCCAATCGCCAGAACTATCTTTCATGCCAACGACAGTTTTTGGATACTCTTTAATCAAACGCTCTAGCAATGAAAGGCTTAAATTGATTTTGGTGACAGGCGGTATGTTGTAAATATAAATTTGCAATGCTGAATTGCCCATTCTTTGAATCACTTCAGAGAAGTAAGCAAACAGACCATCATCAGTAACATCTTTGTAGTAGAAGGGTGGCAACATCAATACGCCTGCACATTTGTGGCTTAGGGCATGGGCAGTCATCCGATAAGTACTCTCGACAGAAGTCGAGCCAGTGCCCGGCATCATATGCTCTGGGTTTAAACCGCCCTCAATCAGTGCGGTGAGCGTATTCATTTTTTGTGTTGCAGACATCGAATTTGCTTCGGAGTTTGTACCAAAGATCGCCTGACCAACGCCGTTTGCTGATAGCCATTTGCATTGCTTGAGTAATTTTTGTGCGTCTGGAGTGCTATCTGCTTTAAATGGGGTTAATACAGGAGATAACACTGCAGGCAGTGTGGATGGAATTAAAGAAATGGTCATGCTGACTCCGTTTTAAATAGACACTTCTGATGGAAGTGGTTGTTTTGCAAAAAAAGCTTCTAAATTATCTACAGCTAAATTGGTCATTGCTATCCGTGTTTCTGTGGTGGCGCTACCGATATGCGGTGTGAGTAAAACATTATCAAGGCTTAAGAAGCCCTTATTGGGGTTGGGCTCATTCTCAAAAACATCCAGGGCAGCACCAGCAATCTTTTTATGTTGCAGTGCATATAAAAGAGCCTCTTCATCTACTACGCTGCCACGGGCTATGTTGATTAAAAAGGCAGTTGGACCCATTGCATCTAAAACCTGAGCATTCACGATTTTGTCCGTATCGGGGGTGGCTGGGCAGGCTAAGAAGAGCACATCACTGTTTTGGGCTAAATCTAGGATATTAGGATAGTAGGTGTAGGCTACCTGCTTGGGGCTGGGACCACTGTAGGCAATTTCAACCTTAAAAGGCTCTAGTCGTTTGGCTAAATCTTGGCCAATACGCCCCATGCCCACAATACCCACAGTCTTTCCAGCCAGAGTGGTCGCTAACTTAAAGGGGGCTTTGGACCAGTCGCCGCTTTTGACAAAGGCTTCGGATTCAGGAATGCGGCGAAGAAGCCCCAGCATCATGCCTATAGCTAGTTCACAAACAGCATCATTGAGGACGCCTGGGGTGTTACTGGCCTTAATGCCGTGCTCTTTAAGGTAAGCCAGAGGCAGGTTGTCATAGCCAACCCCACAAGTGGCAACCATCCGAATGCTGGGAATTTGCTGAATTAGGGCCTCAGGCAGCTTGGTATTAGAGCGCAGCAAGATAGCCTCAAACTGACCGGCAGGCGGAGGAGCTTGAGGATCTAGATGGTGTGTGGGGGTAAAGCGACGATCGATTTCTGCCTGCATTAATTCAGGGAAATGGCCGACCTGCAGCACCGAATTGACGGGAATCATGTCTCACTATGTTTTTTATTGAATAATGACCCCCATTGTATGTGGATTTTTAGGTAAAAGTCTGCCCCTTTAGGAGAATATGTAATGTTGTTTACCCCAGCTGAAACCAAGGTAGTGATCGTCGGCGGTGGCACGATGGGTGCGGACGTAGCTGCAGTCTGTGCTCGAGGTGGTTGTGCTGTTCAAGTAGTGGAGCCGACTACGGAGCGTCGTGCCCTATTACCAGATTACTTTAGCAACACGATGACTGAGCTTGGCTATGAAAACCGTATTCACCTATTAAGTGTCGCAGGTTCTCTTGAGGAGGTAGATTGGTCTGATATCGATCTGGTGATTGAGTGTGTACCAGAGCGTCTAGACATCAAACAAGAACTGTTTGCGAAGCTAGAAAAATATGCCAAGCCTGAAGCAGTATTGGCTAGTAACAGTACTAGCTTTCCAATTAGTGAAATTGCAGAAGGTTTAAAAACTGCTGCACGGATGATCGGTTTACATTTCTTTATGCCAGCGCATTTAGTACCCTGTGTAGAAGTAGTTTATGGAGCAAAGACATCTCCATTGGTAGGTGAAAGTTTGACAAGGTTGATGACTGCGTGCGGCATGGTTCCGGTGGTAGTAAAAAAAGATTTACCCGGTTTTTTAGCCAATCGTTTGCAGCATGCTTTATCACGCGAGGCTTTCTCAATGGTTGATGAAGGCGTCTGCAGTCTTGAGGATATCGATAAGGCAGTCCGCTTTGGCTTTGGCTTTCGCTATATTGCAGCTGGACCTGCTATGCAGCGGGATCATGCAGGGCTTGAGATCCATGCTGCTGGCGGCACAAAGATTTACCCTACTTTGAATAACTCACCCAATATTGCCAAGTGTGTGAGCGAACGAGTAGCTAGCGGAAAGTTTGGTATGAAGACTGGCGAAGGATTTTTTTCTTGGACTGCTGAAACGATTAAGGCAGAACGTGAGCGTTATCAAGAAGCCTTGCGTGCAGGATTAAAAATTATTCAAAAAGACTTGCCGCAGATCAAATAAATACTATTGTTTTGCCTTATCCTTAAGACATGAAGAAAATCATTCGTGTCTGGGATTTGCCCATTCGTATCTTTCACTGGCTATTAGTGCTCTGCATTATTGGCAGCTTCATCAGCGTGAATATTGGCGGCAATGCAATGGAGTGGCATGCCTACTTTGGTTACAGTGTGTTGACCTTATTGATTTTCCGAATCACTTGGGGTTTTGTAGGCTCGACACATGCACGTTTTAGCTCATTCTTTCCGAATCGTGAACAGATTCTCAATTACCTTCAAGGTAAAGCGCCGAGCGTTTTAGGACATAACCCTCTAGGTGCCGTATCTGTATTTGCCTTGCTTTTGGTTCTGAGTGTGCAAGTTTTGACTGGCTTGTTTGTAGATGATGAGATTGCCTTCCAGGGGCCGATGGCAAAATATGTACCCAACTGGGTAGTCTCAATCTTCTCCGAGATTCATGAGGGCAATCAAGTAGTGATCTACACATTGATTACCATTCATATTGCCGCCATCATCTATTACAAGAAATTCAAGGGTGAAGATTTGATTGGGCCGATGATCAGTGGCGATAAAGAAATTGACCCAAGCGAGGAAGCAAATTATTTGCCTTCTGACTTGGGTCGTGCATCCAAGGATGGAGCCTTACAACGCGGTATAGCTCTAGTGCTCTTGAGTCTAATTGCGGTAGTAGTCGGTTACTTGATTACTTCTTCCTAAAGTCATCATGGCAATTCTTGCAACTTGCTCCTGTAGCACCAAAGGCCTTCTTAATACTATCTAAGTCGCCTGATTGAGCGGCTTTATTTAGATCTACTGCAGCTAATTGCATTCTCTCTGAAGCAGCTTTGAATTTAGCGCTATTTGACCAAATATCAGATTCGGCTTTTCCACCTTCAGTACCAGGACCAAATGCTTGCCATGGCAAGGTAGACATCATTGCAACGATGGAGGCATTCTTCGCCACTTCATCTTTGTTGAAAGGCGCATCACCTTTAACAACAGCGTTAATTTTTCCGAACGAGTTTGCCATTACGGTAAATACGCTCTGGCGATACTTAATGGCATCTTCTGGTTTTTGGAATTGAGCAAAGGCAAAGCCTGCGCCAATCGTTAGAACTGTTGCAGTAGTTGCTAAAACAATCTTTTGTAATCTCATATCAAACCTCTAATGAATAGTTATGTAAGGGTTACTAAATCGCTGCTTACTAAGAATTAGCATACTCCACAATAAGGTCTTTTGTTTGGCAGCCAAGCTAGAAGAGCATTTGTAGCGGGAGGGTGAGAGCGTAGATCACTGATTTGAAGAGGGCCATCAGCGGCTCCATCCAAAGACTGCCGATGATGCCCGTAAAAACTAGAGCTAAGACAATAAAAAAGCCCCAAGGTTCGAGTTTTCCCAAGGCAATCGATTGGCGTGCTGGCAGCAAGCTCGATAGAATGCGGCCACCATCTAGCGGGGGGAGAGGGAAGAGGTTAAAAACCAATAAACCCAGATTCCATAAAATTCCCGCTTGTGTCATGGAGATTAAAAATTTTTCATCGATCCCAAAGCCCAACAAGCTAATGTGTAATATCGCCCAGATGAGAGCCTGAACAAAGTTAGATACTGGACCAGCTAAGGCTACCCAAATAGAGTCGATTCTGGGGTTGCGTAAGCGTCCAAAGTTCACCGGCACGGGTTTGGCATACCCCACCAAAAAAGGCGATCCAGTCAAGATCAGTGCCAGTGGGATCA
>CANFRA010000011.1 GCA_947449305.1 Burkholderiaceae bacterium | reverse complement strand
TGATCCTGCAACCAACTTTTATTAAATTTATTCTTTGCCACAACTTACCCACTTTCGCCCTACATTTTCCTAGTTTTAGTCCTCTAAAGCAAAAGGAATCGATGCAAAACGAGACAAATCCAGTCTAAACAGGCTTTTTAAGTGCTCAATGCTCTATCATCAAGCCCATGACTGCAATGACTATCACCCCCGCACAACGCAAATCCCTCAAAGCTGATGCCCATGACTTAAGTCCGGTTGTCATGATCGGTGCTGGCGGCTTAACGCCTGCTGTGATCAAAGAAGCCAAGCTCGCCATTAGCCACCATGGACTTATTAAGGTGCGTGTATTTGGTGATGATCGTGAAGCACGCATTGCTATTTATGAAGCGCTCTGCGACAAACTTGATGCTGCACCAGTGCAACATATTGGTAAATTGCTGGTGATCTGGAAACCAAAAGATGTGGTCGATGAAGCATTCTCGAATCTGGGTAGATCCTCTAAGCAAACTAAGAAATCATTACAAGCGCCACGCACCAAACGCCAACCCAATCGCGCACCAACCAAATCCGGTATCCGAACTAGTAGCTCAGAAAGATCTGAACGTCGCTCTGCTTCGAATGCAGCACCCTTTGCACGTGCTGCAGCAGTGAAATCTGCTACTCCGAAGAAACGGGTACTGCGCTCTGAAGCTGCTGAATCGAAGATTGGTTGGTCATCACCAGGCTATCGCAAAGCATCTGCCGCACCTGCTCCCATCAAGAAACGCAAGGTTCGAATGAGTAGTAATAAGAAAAAATCACTTGGGTCTTAACAGACTTGAGGAGCTTGAAGAACGCCGCTAGTCGGCGTTTTTTATTGCCTGGGTTAGATAACTCAGTTAGATAACTAAGTTAGAAGATGATGAGTTTGGCTTTGTAAGGCGCCACACTAGATAGATGCCTAGCGCACTCTGCAGCAAAAATAAGATGCTAGAAACGCCATGGAGTTTTCTGAATAAATCGGCAGATGGCGATAGCATGACTGGCATGCCTTCTAGCAAGGCCTGATCCCGCAAAGTATCGAGCCAGGGAATCAAGATAAATGAAGCTGCAGCTGCGCAAACTAACATTCCCAACAAAATTAAGCGAATGATCTTGTACTGCCTCAAGCCACGCGTAACGAGTAAGTTTGCTAGCACCATAAGAGCAATGCAAATAATGATGCTGAGATAGGCTTCAGCCTTAAATACGCTACCAGCAACCATGCCAGCAACTTGACGATCCGTCAGAGTGCTAAAGATTGCTGGAGCAACCAGATAGCCAACGGCCAGAATGCTACCGACCCATAGGCCGGCAATCAAGATAAAGAGTCGTTGCGCTCCAGCATGTTTTGGAACAATTGCGTTCTGCACTGAGTGTCTCTAGGAATAATTCTTAGATGTAGCGCACTGCCAGAATCTCAACTTCGCGCTTACCACCGGGAGCCTGGACACCCACAACATCGCCCTCTTCCTTACCAATCAGGGCACGGGCAATCGGAGAACTAATCGAGATTTTGCTTACTGCAATATCAGCCTCATCGTCACCCACGATCTGATAGGTGAGCTTGGTACCATCTTCAAGATCTTCCAGATCAACGGTAGCGCCAAAGACAATCCGCCCAGAAACATCAAGTGTGGCTGGATCAATAATCTGCGCAGCAGATAACTTGCTCTCAAGATCCTGAATACGGCCTTCAATGAAACCTTGCTTTTCTTTAGCGGCATCGTACTCGGCGTTCTCAGAGAGATCGCCTTGGGCGCGCGCCTCAGAAATCGAGATGATGACTGCTGGACGCTCAATATGCTTCAGACGGTGCAGCTCCTCTTTGAGAAGTTCTGCACCGCGTTTGGTAATGGGAATTGTGCTCATACTGCCAACCTAACTTAAATTCTTGCGCTCTATTGCGCGAACAAAAGTTGATTTTAGTTTAAATGAGCATTTGATGTAAATTCTGTAAGGAATATACCTCTAGAGACTCTTTACTCCCATTTTGAGAGGCCAGCAAACCATCCATCACTGCACGGGCCGCGCTGATCGTCGTATAGTAAGTTACGCCATTTGCCTGGGCTGAAGTCCGGATCGATCTCGAGTCAGCAATGGCAGTGCGGGTCTCATCCACAGTCGTAAATACGAGGGAAATTTCACCATTTTTGATGAGATCCACAATATGAGGACGGCCATCTTTAACTTTGTTTACAAGACGTACTGGCAGACCAGCAGCTTCGATTGCAGCAGCAGTTCCTTTGGTTGCAACCATCGGGAAACCAAGTTGATGGAGAAGCTTAGCAACTTCAACCGCTTTAGGCTTATCGCTATCTTTGACTGTCAACAGCACAGTTCCGCTTTTTGGTAGCTTGATACCAGCGCCTAATTGAGATTTAAAGAGCGCTTCGCCAAAGGTCTTACCTACACCCATGACTTCACCGGTCGAGCGCATCTCTGGCCCAAGGATAGGATCAATTCCTGGGAACTTATTAAATGGAAATACCGCTTCTTTAACCGAGAAGTATGGCGGCTTCACTTCAGCCTTAATGCCCTGCTGCTCTAGTGTTTGACCAACCATGCAGCGCGCGGCAATCTTCGCTAATTGCAGGCCCGTTGCTTTGGAAACAAAAGGTACGGTGCGTGAAGCGCGCGGATTGACTTCAAGAACATAGATGACATCTTTGCCATCGACATTCTGAATTGCAAACTGCACGTTCATCAAGCCAATCACATTTAAGCCTGCAGCCATTGCAGCAGTTTGGCGCTTGATCTCTGCCACAGTCTCATCAGATAAAGAATATGGCGGCAATGAACAGGCTGAGTCACCCGAGTGAACACCCGCCTGCTCGATATGTTCCATCACGCCACCAATAAATACCTTAGAGCCATCGCGGATGCAATCAACATCACACTCAATTGCATCATTGAGGAAGCGATCTAGCAATACTGGAGAATCGTGAGAGACCTTGACAGCCTCGCGCATATAGCGCTCTAGGTCACGGCCATCATGAACGATTTCCATGGCGCGGCCACCTAAGACATAAGAAGGACGCACTACTAATGGGTAGCCAATCTCTTCAGCCAGAACCAGCGCTTCTTCTTCTGTACGCGCAGTGCGGTTTGGCGGTTGACGCAAACCCAAGCCTTGCAAGAGTTTCTGAAAGCGCTCACGATCTTCTGCGGCATCAATCATGTCTGGCGAGGTACCAATAATGGGCACCCCATTGCGCTCGAGATCTAAAGCAAGTTTCAAAGGGGTTTGACCGCCGTACTGAACAATCACGCCTTTGGGTTTCTCTATAGCAACGATTTCTAATACGTCTTCTAGCGTCAGTGGCTCAAAGTACAAACGATCTGAGGTGTCGTAGTCAGTTGAAACGGTTTCTGGATTGCAATTGACCATAATGGTTTCATAACCATCTTCACGCATTGCTAAAGCAGCATGTACGCAGCAATAGTCGAACTCGATACCTTGACCAATACGGTTAGGACCGCCACCCAATACCATGATCTTATCTTTGGCAGTTGGATTGGATTCACATTCGCCATGCTCTGCTTCGTAAGTGGAATAGAGATAGGCAGTATTGGTTGAGAACTCAGCAGCGCAAGTGTCAACGCGCTTATAAACAGGCAGTACTTTTAAACGATGACGTGTTGTGCGTACCGTTGTAGCATCGACACCTAATAATTTAGCTAACCGACGATCAGAAAAACCTTTCTGTTTCACAGCCCGCAGCTCTGCTGCTGTCAGACTATCAATCTTCCGCTGCTTGAGTTCGGTTTCAACAGCGATGAGTTCTTCAATTTGCTCTAAGAACCAAGGATCAATTTTGGTTTCAGAATAGACCTCATCCAAGCTCATCCCCATGCGGAAGGCATCAGCCAAATACCAAATACGATCTGGGCCTGGTTCATTGATTTCATTCACGATGTCATCAAGATCAGTAGAGAATTCATCTAAGCCATCGACACCAACCTCAAGGCCACGTAGGGCTTTCTGGAATGACTCTTGGAAGGTCCGGCCAATGGCCATCACTTCACCAACTGATTTCATCTGGGTTGTCAGGCGTGAATCTGCTTGTGGGAATTTCTCAAAGGCAAAGCGTGGAATCTTGGTCACTACGTAATCAATTGATGGCTCAAACGATGCTGGGGTAGCCCCGCCAGTAATATCGTTCTTCAACTCATCCAGGGTGTAGCCAACAGCCAACTTAGCGGCAATCTTGGCAATCGGAAAGCCCGTTGCTTTAGAAGCCAGAGCAGATGAACGCGATACCCGTGGGTTCATCTCAATCACGATCATACGGCCATCTTCTGGGTTAATGGAGAACTGTACGTTTGATCCACCAGTGTCAACACCGATTTCGCGTAGAACCGCAATCGATGCATTGCGCATGATTTGATACTCTTTGTCAGTCAGCGTTTGCGCAGGTGCAACGGTGATCGAGTCACCAGTGTGCACACCCATTGGGTCCAAGTTTTCAATTGAGCAAACAATGATGCAGTTGTCATTGCGATCCCGCACGACTTCCATCTCAAACTCTTTCCAGCCCAAGAGTGACTCTTCAATCAGCAGTTCACGGGTCGGCGATAGGTCAAGACCACGTTTGCAAATCTCTTCAAATTCTTCACGGTTATAGGCAATACCACCGCCTGAACCACCCATGGTGAATGAAGGACGAATCACTACTGGGAAACCAGAGCTATCAGCCTCTTGCTGAATGCGCTGTTGGACCTCCAGCGCCTCTTCCATCGTATGGGCAATGCCGGATTTAGCAGAGCCAAGACCAATCTTAGTCATCGCCTCTTTAAATTTCTGACGATCTTCAGCTTTGTCAATGGCTTCTGGTGAAGCACCAATTAATTCACAACCGTACTTTTGCAATACACCGTGGCGATGTAAATCTAATGCGCAATTCAAGGCAGTTTGTCCACCCATGGTTGGCAAAATTGCGTCTGGCTTTTCAGTAGCAATAATGCGCTCTACGACTTCCCAAGTAATCGGCTCGATGTAAGTCACATCAGCCATCTCTGGGTCAGTCATGATGGTTGCAGGATTGCTGTTCACCAAAATCACTTTGTAACCTTCGTCACGCAACGCTTTACAAGCTTGCGCACCGGAATAGTCAAACTCACAGGCCTGTCCAATCACAATCGGACCTGCGCCAATAATCAGGATGCTCTGAATGTCGCTACGCTTAGGCATTATTTGGCTCCCTTGTTGCTAGTATTCATGAGCTCCACAAAATGATCAAATAAATAGGCAATGTCATGAGGTCCAGGCGAGGCTTCAGGGTGACCCTGGAAGCAGAATGCAGGCTTATCTTTCCAAGCCAGTCCCTGCAGTGAACCATCAAACAATGAAACATGTGTAACCCGAATATTGTCAGGCAAAGTATTTGCATCGACTGCAAAGCCATGGTTCTGTGAAGTAATCGCTACTCGACCAGTATCTAAGTCTTTAACGGGATGGTTAGCACCATGGTGACCAAACTTCATCTTGAGAGTTTTGGCACCTGCGGCTAAGCCCATAATTTGATGCCCTAAGCAGATGCCAAAAGTAGGTACGCCCTTGGCAATAATTTCTTTGGCGGCAGCAATGGCGTAATCACAAGGCTGGGGGTCGCCAGGACCATTGGAGAAAAATACGCCGTCTGGATTCATAGCGAGCACTTCTGCTGCACTTGTTTGTGCTGGTACTACCGTCAATTCGCAAGCACGCTCCGTGAGCATGCGCAAAATATTGTGTTTGACACCAAAGTCATAGGCGACAACTTTTTTAGTCGGCTTACTGGTATTCAGAGTTTTGTATGCAGGTTTACCTTCTGGGCCATGCAATTCCCATTCGGCGACATGCCATGGGTAAGCTTTTTTAGTGCTCACTACTTTGGCCAAATCTAAGCCAGACATTCCGGGGAAGGCTTTTGCTAGCTCAAGCGCTTTTTTGCCTAAGGCCCCATAGTCATCACCCAATTTGCCAGCGACGATAGCTCCAGACTGAGCACCCTTGTCGCGCAGGATACGGGTTAATTTACGCGTATCGATTCCAGCAATGCCAGGGACACCTGCTTTAGTAAGGTAGCTATCTAAGCTTCCTTCTGAGCGGAAATTGGAAACACGCTTCGGTAAATCCTTGATCACTAGGCCAGCAGCATGAATCTGATTTGACTCTGCATCTTGTGCATTGATACCAACGTTGCCGATATGAGGATAAGTAAGGGTCACAATCTGACGGCAGTAGCTCGGATCCGTAATGATCTCTTGGTAGCCGGTTAATGCGGTATTGAAAACAACTTCGCCTGTGGTTTCGCCGGGGGCGCCAATGCTAAATCCAGGAAATAGAGTGCCGTCGGCTAAGGCCAACACGGCGGGAGGAAAAGAAGGAAGCAAGGGTGACAAACCATCTCCAGTCCCTGCTCCATCCGACGCTCAAAACCCCCAAAAAGACCAACCCGAGGCTTGTGTATGCGGGAGGTGAGTGTCTTTAAGCGCTAGGGTAATTTAATAAGTTTCGAACCTTGCAATGATACCAGTTTTGCTCGTAAACCCTTGAATACCCGCCCAATTGGCCCCTCGAGGGTTATTGGGCCTTAGCGCTTTGGTCAATGATGGTCTTGATTTGAGCCAAAACAGTTTGGTCTTCCATGGTGCTGATATCGCCCGGATCACGACCTTCTGCCACTGCCTGCAGAGCACGGCGCACAATCTTCCCAGAACGAGTCTTGGGCAGGGCCGACACAACATAAACACGCCCAGGACGTGCAATAGCACCCAACTGGCTATCAACCGTCTTCATACATTCTTTTTCCAGATTCTCAGCCTTGGAAGAATCTTTTGGAATGACAAATGCAATCGCAGCTTGACCTTTGAGTTTGTCTTCAATTCCGACCACGGCAACTTCAGAGATATTGGGATGACTCGAAATACTTTCCTCGATCTCGCGAGTGCCAAGGCGATGTCCCGCAACGTTAATCACATCATCAGTGCGGCCTAAAATAAAGAAGTAACCATCTTTATCTTTAATGCCCCAGTCAAAAGTTGAATAGATCAACTTGCCTGGAATCGTTTCCCAATAAGTGCTCACAAAGCGTTTGTCATCACCCCAAACCGTTTGCATACAACCTGGAGGTAATGGGCCTTCAATGGCGATAACTCCCTTCTGATCAGGACCCAGTTCTGCTGTAGTGGCATCGTCAAGCAGTTTCATGTTGTAACCAAAAGATGGCACACCTGGTGAGCCAAACTTATGCGGCATCACTTCAACGCCTCGCTGAATCGCAAGCATTGGCCAACCGGTTTCTGTCTGCCAGTAGTTATCTACAATAGGTTTTTTAATCGCATCATGAATCCAGCTTGCAGTTGGCTCATCCAATGGCTCTCCTGCCAAGAACAATGCCCGCAATGATGAGAGATCGTGCTTCGTTAAGAAAGCAGGATCCTGCTTTTTGAGAACACGAACAGCAGTTGGCGCAGAGAACATCACTGACACTTTGTATTTAGCAACCAACTCCCACCAAATCCCTGCATCGGGCCGCAGTGGTGTACCTTCATACATGATCGTTGCCATACCATTGAGCAAAGGACCATAGATAATGTAACTGTGCCCCACTACCCATCCAATATCTGAGGTGGTGAACATGGTTTCACCAGCCTTGCCACAAAAGATATGACTCATAGAAGACATTAAGGCAACCGCATAACCGCCAGTATCGCGTTGCACACCTTTAGGTTTGCCCGTAGTGCCAGAGGTATAAAGAATGTATGAAGGATGGGTTGCATCTACCCACTCCACTGGCACGATGTCATTCAAATGCTGCTCACGCTCAGAGGCATAGTCCAAATCTCTACCAGCTACGCTAGTGAACTCCAATAAGCCACGATTGATGAGTAAGACTTTTTCAGGCTTATAACTTGCCAAAGTGATAGCTTCATCTAAAAGTGGTTTGTATGGAACCGCTTTGCCGCCGCGCATCCCTGCTTCTGCAGTCACAATCATCTTAGGCTTAGCATCATCAATTCGAGATGCCAAACTATGTGAAGCAAACCCACCAAATACGACTGAGTGAATCGCCCCAATCCGCGCACAAGCGAGCATTGCAAAGCAAGCTTCCGCGATCATCGGCATATAAATCAAGACCCGATCGCCCTTTTGAATCCCGTTGGCTTTGTAAATAGCAGCCATACGATTGACTTCTTCGTAAAGCTCTTGAAAGGTGTAGGCCTTCTCGATATTAGTTTCTGTTGAAATAGCAACGAGAGCAATTTGATTGGGCCGCTCTTTTGCGTGACGATCTACTGAGTTGTAACAAAGATTAGTGAGACCCCCCTCAAACCATTTTGCAAATGGAGGATTGTCGTAATTGAGAACAGTATCGAATGGTTTTTCCCAATGAATTAACTTAGCTTGCTCACCCCAAAATCCGTCTGGATCGGCAATTGAGCGTTCATGATGTGCTTTATAGGACATGGTCAACCTAATCTAAAAGTTTGTGAAATTACTGACTGTTAGCGCCGCCTTTTTTGCTGGAAGAAGCTGAGACTGTATTTTTCGCAGATTTTGCAAGTCCTGTCGATGCGGATTTATGCTGAGAAGCCGCATTTTTGCCTGAAGAATTACCTTTGACCGCAGTCTTGGGGGAAACGCATTTGGTGTTTTGGCTACCCTTGGCTGATTTTCCGCACTTTGGCGCTGGTGGGGCTGGCTTCTCTAGGCTTAAGCTGGCGTTTTCAGCCATTGCCATGGAAACATCGCCAGGTCGCCCGCTGGTTTTTGGGATCAGCACGGTGGACCCAGCCTTAATGCGCATCCCCTTTGGAATACCATTGACGGATCTCAAGGCATCAACATCAACTGCAAGAACTTTAGCAACCTGATCAACGCTTTCTGTTTTGGCTATTTTGACGGCCGTCCAAGAAGATAGTGGCTTGTTGTAACTCTTCAGATTTGCCTGAAAGATTTCAGCATGAGCAAAGGGCAATAAGATTTGCTGATTTGCGTTGCTCAATATCAATGGCTTATCAAATGAAGGGTTGAGATTGTGAAACTCTTCTGCAGGGATTTCAGCAAGCTTGATGGCAACTGCAACATCGATATCGCTATCAATATCCAATGCAACAAAATATGGATGGTTTTCTAGTTTAGGTAAAACAATTCCATAAGCTTCTGGATCTAAAACAATTTGGCGATAGGCCATGAGTTTGGGAACATACTGACGCGTTTCCTTTGGCATGGTCAAGCTCTCGTAATTCGTTGGCAGGCCAGCGGCTAAATTGCGTTTCTGTGACTTAGTAATATTGCCAGCACCCCAGTTGTAAGCTGCTAGAGCAAGCTCCCAAGTGCCAAACTGGTCATACAGCCTTTGAAGGTAATCTAGAGCAGCATCTGTCGATTGCACTACATCTCGTCGCTCATCTCGAAAGACATTTTGCGTCAAGCGAAAATCTTTACCCGTTGCTGGCATGAACTGCCACAAACCCACTGCTTTTGCACTGGACTTGGCGTTAGTAACAAACGCACTCTCGACAAAAGGCAGCAATGCAATTTCAGTAGGCATATTGCGGACATTGACCTCTTGCACAATGTAGAACAAATATCGCGAAGATCGCATCATTGAGCGATTGACATACTCGGGTCTTGCGCTAAGCCACCTCACTTGCTCAATTTCGATGGGTGTATTCATGGGCTCCATCTGAAAGCCCTCTCGAATCCGTATCCATAAATTATCAGAAGGTGCGTACACTTTGCTAACGGATTGGCTTTTGAGATCAACCCGGGCTGCCTTAGAGGACTTGGGGTTAGTTTTGGTGGGCGTATCGGATGACCAATCACCAGTACTTGCGCATCCTGATAGAAAAACAGCAAGGAATATTGCCGCAATATGCAAGCGCATCAGAATCTGTCTTTCCATGCCCTTACCACTGCCAAGACATGCGCTGGCGTAGGCAAATCTTTTTGGCCAGAAACTTCTTGAGCCTTGGAAATCACCCCAGCCTGATTACAACGCATAAATGGGTTGACCTGAAGTTCTTGACCAATAGTCGTTGGCAATGTCGGTTGATTTTGCGCTCTCAATGATTGCGCTTTTTCTGACCAAGCCGCTAGATCTGCATTATGAGGCTCGACAGCCAATGCAAAACGAATGTTGGAGAGAGTGTATTCATGAGTGCAGTACACCAAAGTATTTTTTGGCAAGGAAGCAAACTTAGCCAATGAGCTAGTCATCTGGGTTGGCGTTCCTTCAAATAAACGCCCGCATCCTGATGCGAATAAGGTATCGCCACAAAGTAATATCGGCTGAGCAACATTAGTCTGAGTATTAGCGAAATATGCAATATGGCTCAAAGTATGTCCAGGAACTTCAAACACTTTGAAGCTAATACTAGGAGCGGCTATGTCTATCGTGTCACCTTCTTTGGCGATGACAGTGCGACCTGGAATATCAGTTCCAGCCGGCCCATAGACTGGAGTGGCGGCACCAAAACTACGGAGCAAATTCAGAATCCCACCGGTATGGTCAGCATGATGGTGGGTAACTAAGATTCCCTTTAGAGCTAGGTCATTTTGTAAAAGATAATCCTCTACCGGGACAGAATCCCCCGGATCGACCACTAAAGCCGACTTCCCATCATGGATACACCAGATGTAGTTGTCATCAAAGGCCGGGATAGGCCAAACTTGCAATAAAGTATTCTTATCCATAGACCGATGATACCAACCCCACCCATCCCCTCTCAGATGCCTGCACCCCCATGGAGTACCTGGGAGAAATGGCTGCAATCCCCACCAGGACGCTATGTGCTGGCTTGGGAGCAAAAGTGCTTTGACCAAATCGTCGCGGATGTCTTTGGCTTTCATGCAGTTCAAATTGGTTTGCCACAAATCAATACCTTGCTTGAGAACCGCATGCCCTTGCAAGCGCTCTTAATTCACTCCAATGACAGCCGTGAATATGCCGCTCGTTTTAATTGGCACCTGATCGAAGGAAATACTTCGGAATTGCCATTTGCTAATGAAAGCCTCGATTTAGTGGTGCTTCCCCACGTGCTCGAATTTGCGACGGATCCTCACCAAATTTTGCGTGAGGTAGATCGTGTATTACGTCCTGAAGGACGCCTCATTATTTCCGGATTTAATCCAGCGAGTCTTTGGGGTGCCCGCCAATATCTGAGCAGATTAATTGGCAACCCATACTTGCCCCGTGATGGCCAGTTCATTAGCCTCATTCGCATTAAAGATTGGCTACAGTTACTTAACTTTTCCTTAGACCGCGGCCATTTTGGCTGTTATAAATTACCCTTGCAAGGCAAGTCCTCCATGGGGCGCATGGATTTCTTGGAGTCGATGGGGAATCGTTGGTGGCCTATCTTTGGCGCAGTATTCTTGGTTTCAGCAATTAAACGTCATCAAGGTATTAGGCTCATCGGGCGCGTAGCACCAGCGCGTATTCCCGCAATACCGCAGCTGACTCCAGCAGCAGAACGTAATCAACTTCAAGAAGTCCAAGAGACAATAAATTAGAACAATGTCCCATACTAAATCTGCACCCCACATACCTCACATCGTGATCTATACCGATGGAGCCTGCAAAGGCAATCCTGGTCCGGGTGGTTGGGGTGCTGTATTGCGCTCAGGCGGTCATGAAAAACATATTCATGGCGGTGAAAAACTCACAACGAACAACCGCATGGAAATTAGCGCCGTGATTTTTGCCTTGCGCTCGCTCAAGCAAAGAAGCACTGTTGAGCTCTGGACGGATTCTCAATACGTCCAAAAGGGGGTGACAGAATGGCTTGAGGGTTGGAAAAAAAGGGGCTGGAAGACTGCCAGCAAGGATCCGGTTAAGAACGCCGACCTTTGGCAAGAATTAGATGCCCTTCTGCCTGATCATGCCATCTCATGGCATTGGGTCAGGGGTCATAACGGACACCCCGGCAATGAACTGGCTGACCAGCTAGCAAATAAGGGGGTTGAGGAGTTTTTGCCCTAGGGGCCAATAATCCCTCCACAAGCACCATTTAGGCGCTCTTATGAGAGAATGGGCGTGACTTAAAAGCCCCTAAAACAGCATTAAAGACTTATAAAACCAAGAAAACGAGACTGTGTCAAAAATAGAATCTTCTCTCGATCAATTGTTTGCCAAATTAGTGCAACTCAAAGACATGGGCAAGACTCGTCTTTGCGCCCTGTGGCAAAAATTATCACCCTACCTCGGGCAACTTAAGAAAATAGATTACCCAACAGCGAAAGCTTTTGTGATTCGATTTAAGTGGCGAATATTGTTGGTATTAATTGTTCTTTACGCCGGGTCTAAGACTTACGATTATTTCTTCCCCGTAAGTAAGAAAGCCGGGGGTCCTCAAGTGATTACCAGCATCGTGGTAGAGAAAAAAGATATCCCTCTCGTGATTGAAGCCACCGGTACGACCGTTTCGAATAGCATTGTAGATATCCGCCCGATGGTGACAAACACCGTTGCTAAAATTCATATCAAAGATGGTCAGGAAGTTAAAGAAGGTCAACTTCTGTTTACACTTGATGATCGGAATGACAAGGCCAATTATGAAAAGCTCAAGGCTTTGGCTGACGATGCTCAAAAACAATATTTACGTGCTAAAGAATTAGTAGAGAAAAACTTTATATCCAAGGCAGGTCTAGAGACATCTCTGGCTAATGCCAAGTCAGCACAAGCTGCTGCACGCTCTGCCGAGGTGCAACTCTCCTTTGACTCTATTCGTTCACCGATTAATGGCAGAGCAGGAATCATTAACGTCTTCCCTGGCTCTCTAGTGCAAGCAAGTAATGTCGTAACAACTGCAACGAGCTCTACTGCTACCTCGAGTGTAGGTTCGATGGTCACAATCACACAACTTAACCCGATTAATGTTCAATTTGTGATTCCAGAAAAGGATATTCCGATCATCCTAGAAAATAAAAAGGGTGATGCGCCTTTAACTGTAAAAGTGACTATTGGTGATACCGGAAAAAATACTTATGAGGGTCAAGTTCTGGTGATCGATAACCAAGTAGACCCCTTGATTGCTGCAGTTCGTGTTAAAGCACAAATTCCGAACGATAAGTTGGAAGTACTTCCTGGACAATTTGCACGCGTTTCGCTCAATGCCAATACCTTAAAAGATGTGATTGCCGTTCCCACTCAAGCAATTGTCATTGGTCCTAATGGCCGCCTGGTATATGTGGTTGACAAGGATGATAAGGTCACCGCAAAACCGGTGAAAGTACCCTATGAGTACCTGGGCACCTCAGTCATTACTGGAATTAACGCTGGTGATCGCATTGTGGTTGAAGGTAAGCAGAATTTACGCACTGGTAGCAAAGTGCGCGAAGCAAAATCCTCCAAATCAGAGAAGCCCCCAGCTGATAAAACCCCTAGCGCTGAACCAAAATGACGCTTTCTGAGCTATGCATTAGACGTCCCGTAATGACGGTATTGCTGTCTATTGCAACTGTCGTTGCTGGGAGCGTTGCCTATTTTAAGATTCCAGTAGCTGCTCTTCCTAGTTTCAACACGCCAGTTATTTCTGTGACGGCCACCTTACCTGGGGCATCACCTGAAATCATGGCTTCGGCTGTTGCGCTACCGCTTGAAAAAGAATTTTCAACGATTGATGGCATCAAAGTGATTAGCTCTACTAATTCACTTGGTTCAACGAGCGTTACTCTTGAATTTACAAGCGACCGAGATATCGATAAAGCAGCCGTAGATGTGCAGGCTGCCCTTCTGCGGGCACAAAGACGTTTGCCAATTGAAATGACGGTGCCTCCTTCATATCGAAAGATTAATCCTGCCGATACCCCCGTATTAATTGTGCGCATGAGTTCCCCGTCAATCAGTCTCTCTGAAATGAATGCGTATGCAGAGAATCTGATGTCCCCAAACTTATCGACCATCACTGGGGTTTCACAAGTAGTAGTGTACGGAGCAAAGCGCTATGCAGTCCGAGTAAGTGTTAGGCCAGATGCCTTAGGCAATCGCAACATCACCATGGATGAGGTAGCTGCCGCAGTCAATAAAGCCAATACTAATAGCCCGATTGGAACCCTTGATGGCCCCCGCCAACTCATCACCATCTATGCCAATCCACAGTTAGTGACCGCTGAAGAATTTGGCAACCTGATCGTTGCACAGCGCAATGGATTTCCAATTTATCTTAAAGATGTTGCTGATGTGCAAGAGAGCTTTGAGGACGTTAAGACCTTTGCCTCAGCAAATGGTGAGCGCTCAGTAGCGATTGCCATACTGCGACAACCAAATGCCAATACGGTTGAAGTTGTTGACTCAATCAAAAAACTATTGCCTTCTCTCAAAGCGCAAATGCCGGAATCTATTCAGTTAACGCTGATTAATGACCGTTCGCTTTCGATTATTGAGTCAATTCATGATGTCAATCTGACATTACTTCTCACTATCGCACTCGTTGTTTTGGTGATCTTCCTATTTCTAAAGCATATATCTGCAACTATCATTCCATCTATTAGCTTGCCGATCTCTCTAATCGGCGCCTTCTTTGTTTTCTACTTTTTAGGCTATAGCCTTAATAACATTTCCTTGCTAGGCATTACTCTTGCTGTTGGCTTAGTGGTAGATGATGCAATCGTAGTACTAGAAAACATCATGCGTTATGTTGAAGAAGGCATGGACCCCTTAAAAGCGGCATTAAAAGGTAGCAAAGAGGTTGGCTTTACGATCATCTCCATCTCCGTGTCTTTAGTGGCAGTATTTATTCCATTATTTTTCATGTCAGGTCCCATTGGCCTTCTTTTTAGAGAATTTGCCGTTGTTGTAACGCTGTCTATTTTGGTCTCAGCGGTTGTCTCATTAACAGTAGTACCGATGTTATGCAGCCGCTTTTTGCCCAAACCCGGTCAGCATCCAAAAGAATATGAAATCACAAAGCAGTTCGATCGCGCATATGAATGGACTTTAAAAAAATATATTTACTTTTTAGATTTAGCCTTAGCAAATAGAAAGAGAGTGTTACTTGGGGCATTAGCCAGCTTTGTCATTACTATTGCTCTCTTTGTGTATAGCCCAAAAGGATTTTTCCCGGAAGAAGATATTGGTCAGTTACGCGTTACTGTAGAAGCGTCTGAAGATACTTCCTTTAGTACTATGATGGCTTTGCAAGATCAGGCTGCCAAAGTGGTGGATAGCGATCCCAATGTTGCAACCTCAATCTCTATTCTTGGCGGCGGCCAAAGCTCAGGTCGCAATACCGGAAGATTCTTCATCATTCTGAAGCCCAAGAATGAGCGCCAAAAAATGAGCAAGGTAATGGAGGGTCTGCGAGCTAAGTTTAGAGAAATTCCTGGCATTCAGGTCTACATGAGCCCGGTACAAAATTTACAGCTAGGCGGTCGAAGCAGTAAAAGTCGCTATCAATTTACCCTGCAAAGCGTTGGCTTTGAAGGCGTCAATGAATGGGCTGAGAAATTGTTACAAAAAATGCGTGCTGATCCCATTTTTAAGGATGTCACTAGCGACTCGCAATTAAAAGGTTTAAACGTCAAGATTGAAATTGATCGGGAAAAAGCAGCTAGCGCGGGAGTATCCATCGCGGATATTCGCACTGCCCTCTACTCTTCATTTGGTGAGAGGCAGGTTTCTACTATCTATACACCGGTCAATACCTATTACGTTATTTTGGAAACAGCAGAAAATGATCGTCAATTTGAAACAGACTTGAACAAGGTCTTCGTTCGAGGTAGAGCGACAGATAAATTGATTCCACTGTCTAGTCTGGCGAGCTTTGTCAGAACCGTGGGACCCACTGCAGTAAATCACCAAGGTCAGATTCCAGCGGTAACGATTTCTTTCAACCTCGCTCCAGATGTTTTCTTGGGAGATGCAACTAAGGCAATAGACGGCTTTGTTAAGGCGGTTGATTTACCACCTTCTATCATCACAAGTTATGGTGGTGATGCGGCAGTATTTAAAGATAACCAATCGGGTCAGGTCATTTTGCTATTGGCCGCACTAGGCGTGATTTATATCTTGCTTGGCGTTCTCTATGAGAGCTATATTCACCCCCTCACCATTCTGGCAGGTTTGCCCTCTGCAGCGATTGGTGCAATTTTGTCCTTGCGCATCTTTGGATTTGAGCTAACCGTTGTAGCTTCAATCGGCATCTTGCTGCTCATTGGCATTGTGAAGAAAAATGCAATTTTGATGATCGACTTTGCACTAGATGCGCAGCGCAATCAAGGCATGACGCCCGAAAAGGCGATTCGCGAAGCCTGTATCTTGCGCTTTCGCCCCATCATGATGACTACGATTGCTGCTTTGATGGGTGCATTACCGATTGCTCTTGGCATAGGGGCTGGTGCAGAGCTACGTCAACCGCTGGGTATCAGTGTTGCTGGCGGCCTCATCTTCTCTCAATTTGTCACCCTGATTATTACTCCAGTGATTTATCTCTATTTAGATAAATATGCGGGCAATGGCCCCATGGAAATTCCGCCGTCAGTGCTCGAAGGAACCTAATGCGTCAAGTTATTCTCGATACCGAAACTACTGGATTAAATCCAGCTACTGGTGATCGCATTATTGAAATTGGTTGTGTTGAGATGCTTGATCGCCGCTTAACTGATCGCACCTTCCATTACTACGTCAATCCTGAGCGCGATATCGATGCTGGCGCTTTCGCTGTCCATGGTCTTTCTCGTGAGTTTCTTTCTGATAAACCAGTTTTTGGCAACATCGTTGAGCAACTCATTGAATTTGTAGACGGCGCTGAAATCGTCATTCATAACGCGGCTTTCGACTTAGGCTTCCTCGATAATGAATTCGCCCTCTTAAAGCGCCCGCCATTTCGTAATCTAGCTGCCAAGATCACGGATACATTACTCGATGCGCGCCAGATGTTCCCTGGCAAGCGTAACTCTTTAGATGCACTGTGTGAGCGTTTTTCTATTAGCAACCAACACCGTACCTTACACGGCGCCCTCTTAGATGCTCAGCTCTTAGCCGAGGTCTATGTTGCAATGACTAGGGGTCAAGAGGATCTCTCCATTGATTTGATCGACTATACCGTTGGCGCGGATGCATCCGGACATGCCAAAGCCTTGCCAACTGATTTAAAGCTGATGGCAGCAGGCGATGATGACATTGCTCAACACGAAAAGATTCTTGCTGAAATTGCTAAAGCAAGTAAAAAGGACTCCGTATGGAGTCCTTTAAATGCCGCCTCTTAGGAGTTCTTTAGATTGCAGCAGCAATCGCCTTACCTAAGTCATCCGTCTTAGCATTGCCGCCTACATCTGGTGTTAATGGTGCATGTCCGGGACCAGCTAAAAGAACCTTTTCAATTGCATTAAATATGGCTTTGCCTGCCTCTGGATAACCAAGGTGATCGAGCATCATTGCCCCACTCCAAATTTGACCAATTGGATTGGCAATCATCTTTCCAAAGATATCTGGAGCAGAACCGTGAACCGGCTCAAATAAAGACGGGAACTTGCCTTCAGGGTTAATGCTTCCAGAAGGAGCCACTGCGATCGTACCCGTGCACGCCGGACCCAAGTCAGACAAAATATCTCCGAAGAGGTTGCTGGCAACAACAACATCGAATCGATCGGGATTCATGACAAAGTGGGCCGCCAGAATATCAATATGATATTTATCAGTGCGCACATCGGCAAATTTCTTGGACATTGCCTCTACACGTTCATCCCAATATGGCATAGTGATCGCAATACCATTGGATTTAGTCGCAGAAGTTAAGTGCTTCTTAGGGCGGCTCTGAGCCAGATCATAGGCATACTTCAAAATACGATCAACGCCCTGTCGTGTAAATACCGATTCTTGAATCACAAACTCACGATCAGTATCGGGGAACATTTTTCCGCCAACACTAGAGTATTCACCTTCAGTGTTCTCACGCACCACAAAGAAGTCGATATCGCCTGGCTTGCGATTCGCTAAAGGACAAGGAATGCCGGGCAATAGACGAACTGGGCGTAGGTTCACATATTGATCAAAGCCACGACGGAACTGAATTAAGCTGCCCCACAAAGAAACGTGGTCAGGAAGAATATCGGGCATACCAACGGCGCCAAAAAAGATGGCATCATATTTCATGAGAGTTTCGAACCAGTCATCGGGCATCATCTTGCCGTGCTTGAGATAGTAATCACAGCTTGCAAAATCAAAATGGTCAAACTGCATCCCGATACCAAATTTACGGTTAGCAGCTTCTAAGGCCCGGATCCCTTCTGGCATTACTTCCTTGCCAATGCCGTCACCAGGAATGACGGCGATTTTTGGGTTCTTAAAGATTTTCTTTGCGTTCATGTTCTTGTCTTAATTGATGAATAGTTATGTTTAATACAATCTGGTGAATATAGATACTAGCTGATCGCTCGACGGATTTGATCTGGGGCAGACTTGCCGCCCTTAGCAACAGAATCGCTATCGTAACCGCTCGTATTTTCGATGGTCTCTGGGGCGGCCTCCTCCATCCGGATATTATCCTTTGGGCAGATTGGCGCCCCGTAGCTAGCCCACTTTTTAAGCAAAGTGACCTCATAGCCACATTGACCGCATTTAGCCTTACTGCGGCTGGAATTACTAGGTCTTGGTGGAGGGAAAACAATGGCCTGATGTGGATATGGGCCCAGCTCTTGGCTAATCATCATGAGTCTGACCATCAGCTCTTCTGTGGCATGGGCCATCCTTGCAGGCCCCTCTAGGCCAACTGTTTGGGCAATGCCCTTAAAGTCCTCTCCGTGGCCACTAAAGCAGTCGTCAACGGCATGGCATAGCTCATGCACTAAGGTGTCTAGTAACTGGACTGGATCATCAATTTTGGGTGAGATAAAGATCTCATTAACACCTCCCCCAGAACGCTCCCTTGGCCAACATTGACCCATAGTGGTTCTGGGACTACTAGAAGCCGCAAATCCACAGGAGACTCTAACTGGAGGGATGGCATAGCCTGCCTTAGAAAATACTGGCTCAAGATGTCTAACCGCGTCTTGGAGCCATGTTTCACGGACTGAATGTTGCTTCATCGATCTACTTACTTTGCGCTAATGGGGTGAGATTTAAAAACGGTAAATTGCGATCATACGCCACCGAACGTAAAATAGCGCCTATGAAAGATCTAGAAAGCCTCAGCGCCTCCCAGGCTGTAAAAGCCCTGTCCAAACGAGAGATTAAAGCTACCGATTTACTGCTGTCCTGCTTAGATCGTATCGGCCAAAGAGAAAGCACCGTAAAAGCCTGGGTTAGCCTGGGTAAGGAGAACGCCCTTGCCAGAGCAAAGCAGCTCGATAAGGGCGCTATTCAGGGTCTATTACATGGCCTACCTATTGGGGTGAAGGATTTATTTGATACCTATGACCTGCCTACGGCATATGGGTCCCCTATCTATCAAAATAACTACCCACGCGCTGATGCCGTTTCAATAGCACTAATGCGTCAAGCTGGCGGCATCATCCTCGGAAAAACGGTCACTACAGAATTTGCCACCTTCAAAGGCGGCGTCACTACTAACCCCCATAACAGCAAACATACTCCTGGTGGATCCTCTAGCGGCTCTGCAGCAGCAGTTGCGGACTTCATGGTGCCCTTAGCAACCGGTAGCCAAACAGCGGGTTCCATTATTCGGCCTGCATCCTATTGTGGTGTTGTTGGTTTTAAGCCAAGCCTTGGAAAAATTAGTATCGCTGGCGTCAAAAGTCTCTCGATATCGCTAGATACTTTGGGTTGCTTTGGTCGCAGCGTAGAAGATGTTGCACTCGGTATAGCCGCCATGAGCGGCGATCATCAGCTCGCTACCGTAAAGGATCTTCACAACAAGCCTCGCATTGGGATCTGCAAAACTGCGAATTGGTCACATGCCCAAAAAGAAACTGCTACTGCACTAGCGGTTGCAAGGCATGCCGCTGAATCAATTTGCAAAGGAACGGTTGTTGATCAAAAGCTAGCAAAGGCCTGCAACGGCTTGACCCAAGCCCAAACCAACATCATGCTCTCTGAGATGTCTCGTAGTCTCATTTTTGAGCGCACGCATTTTCCTAAAAAAATCAATCCACTAATTAGCAAGCTATTAAACGATGGTGCTCATATTAGTTATGAGCAATATGCCAAAGATTTATTGATGGTTGAGCGTGCTAAAGCTTCGGTCGCCGATCTTTTTAATAATGAGATTGATATTTTGATTGCTCCTAGCGCTACTGGTGAAGCTCCATTAATCAAAGATGGTACGGGTGATCCCATTTTTTGCAGAGACTGGAGCATGCTAGGTCTGCCGTGTATTAATCTGAATGTTGCCACTGGACCTCATGGCTTACCAGTCGGCGTGCAACTCATTGCAGGCCCCGGAAAAGATCAATTCTTACTCAGTGCTGCTAGAGCATTTGCACTAGCCTTACCTGATCCCGTTTTACGAGATCAGGCTTAAAGCATATTTAATCAAGAGTGATATTGGCAGACTTGATTGCCTTATTCCAATATGGGAGCTCTTTCTTAACCAAGGCTTCAGTTGCAGCAGGCGTTAAGTAGCGCACCTCTACGCCAGCAGCATCAGCACGCTCTTTCACTTCAGGTAGTGCCAAGCTCCTTTTAACAGAGTCTGTCAGCTTAGCAACTACTGGTGCTGGTGTTCCTGCAGGTGCAAACAAGCCTACCCAAGATTCCAACTGGAAGGAAGGTAGACCCGCTTCAGCAGTAGTTGGAACATTGGGCATTCCTGGATGACGATTCTTACCAGTAACTGCTAAGCCTTTGAGCTTGCCACTTTGAACGTGCTGCATCAATGATGGCGGAGTACTGATAAAGACCTGCACTTGTCCAGCAAGAACATCCTGAATAGCGGGGCCAGATCCTTTGTAAGGAACGTGGACCATTTCAACACCAGTAGATTGCTTAAACATTTCAGTGCCGATGTGTGAGACTGAGCCATTACCTTGTGAGGCGTAATTTAACTTACCAGGATTGGCTTTTGCATAGGCAATAAATTCTTTTAAGTTATTCACCGGCACCGAAGGATGAACTGCAATCACATTGGTAGAAATAGTCAACAGCGCAATTGGTGAAAAATCTTTTACAGGATCCCAAGCAAGCTTATCCATCAAAGCAGGATTGCCAACGTGGTAGCCAGAATAAGAAATCAGTAATGTGTATCCATCAGGCTTGGCGTTTGCTACAAATTGATAGGCAATATTTCCGCTAGCTCCGGGTTTGTTATCCACAATCACCGTTTGACCAATGACTCTTGTAAGCGGCTCGCTTAAAAGACGTGCAGAAGTATCAACTAAACCTCCTGGTGGATTGGGCACTACTAAAGTAATCGCGCGTTCTGGAAAGGCTTGTGCGTTAGCAAGCTGGGCAACTGCAGTAAGGACAAGCGTGGCTAATAATTTACGGGCTACGTGCAATCTGGTCATCATGGTCTCCTGATCTTCAATACTTATTGATTAATCTCTAGCAGTTTATCGCTGCCCTACTTTAACGCTCCCAAAAACGGCTTGGGCCTCTCTGGGCAAACAACGCCAATAGCGTTCGTTAGCAGTAACTGTACCGCCTAAGGCAGCAGCGGCCTCCCATCCCCAACGGGGTTTGTACAAGAAGGCTCTAGCTAAAGCAATCAAGTCTGCATCACCATCTTGCAAGATCGCTTCGGCTTCATGTGGGTCGGTAATTAAACCTACTGTCATTGTTGGTAGGCCAGATTGCTCTTTAACGATCTTAGCAAATGGCACTTGATAACGTGGTCCAAGGGCAATCTTTTGCTTCGGAGAAATTCCGCCAGAAGAGATGTGTACAAAGTTACAACCCAAAGGCTTTAATTGCTTTGCAAAATCAGCGGTCTCCTGTGGAGTCCAGCCACCTTCAATCCAATCGCTTGCAGAGATCCGAATGCCTAGGACACCTGAATAAGCAGCCCGAACTGCCGCAAACAGCTCCAAGGGAAAGCGAATCCGGTTTTCAAATGAGCCGCCGTACTCGTCTTGACGCTGATTAGCAATCGGAGATAAAAACTGATGCAGTAGATAGCCGTGAGCGCCATGTAATTCAATACCATCCACCCCAATACGGTCAGCACGTTTTGCTGCCACCACAAAATCGTCGATCAATTGTTTGAGCTCTGCTTTTGAAAGCTCGTGTGGCAGTCTTTCACCTTCAAGTTGTGAAATAGCTGAAGGTGCGAGCATTTCCCAGCCGCCTTGATCAGCAGATAAAAGTTGGCCACCATCCCAAGGGGTGGCGCTCGACGCTTTACGTCCGGCATGGGCTAATTGAATAAATACCGGGGTGGCCGGCGCTAATTTACGAGCACGACTTAATTTGTCTTTCAGGGCTGCTTCTGTGCGGTCATCCCATAGACCTAAACAAGCAGGAGTAATGCGGCCTTCTGCTGTCACGCCAGTAGCCTCGATGATGAATAAGGCCGCGCCACTATTGAGCAAATTACCCCAGTGCATCAAATGCCAGTCAGTTGCCTCACCATTGCTTGCAGAGTATTGGCACATTGGGGCAACTACAATGCGGTTAGCTAATTCCAATGGCCCCCGGGGTGAATTGAGGGTGTAGCTGGAGAACAAAAGACTCATGGGATGCCTTAAAAAGCTGAAAAATAGTCCAAAAATTACGGAAGTAACTCTAAAGCGATAGAATACTCAAAAAGCAGAATAAACGAGAAACCAGGTCCTGCAGCCCTAGCTCAGCTGGCTTCAATTACCCAAAAACCTATTAATAAACGAGACTATGAACGCACCCCAAGCCTTTGATTCAAAAGACGATATTGGCCACTATATTGACGGCAAACTGGTGAACCCCAAGGAGGGTCGCTTTGCTGATGTGTACAACCCCGCTAAGGGCGCTGTAGCCCGCCGCGTGGCATTGGCCAATCGCAAGGAAGTCGACGCTGCCGTAGCGGTTGCGCAAACTGCTTTTGAGAGTTGGGGTCAAACCAGCCCATTACGTCGTGCTCGCATACTGTTTAAATATCTAGAGCTGCTCAATGCCAACCGCGATGCACTAGCAGCAATCATTACTGCCGAACATGGCAAGGTATTTACTGATGCCCAAGGTGAAGTAACGCGTGGTATTGAAATTTTAGAATTTGCTACCGGCATCCCAGAATTACTCAAAGGTGATTACACCGAACAGGTTTCTACCGATATTGATAACTGGATCATGCGTCAACCCTTGGGTGTAGTTGCTGGCATCACACCCTTCAACTTCCCTGTCATGGTTCCGATGTGGATGTTCCCTGTGGCGATTGCTTGTGGCAATACTTTTATTCTCAAGCCCAGCCCAACCGATCCATCTGCTGCTTTATTAATGGCTAAGCTCCTGAAAGAGGCTGGTCTGCCTGATGGTGTATTTAACGTGATCCAGGGTGATAAAGAGGCTGTTGATGCTTTGATTGAGAATCCAGATGTTAAAGCGGTGAGCTTCGTTGGCTCCACCCCAATCGCCAATTACATTTATGAGCGTTGCGCTCATTTTGGTAAACGCTCCCAAGCTTTAGGTGGTGCTAAGAACCACATGGTCATCATGCCTGATGCAGATATGGATAAGGCAATTGATGCATTGATTGGTGCTGCATATGGTTCTGCTGGCGAACGTTGTATGGCGATTTCAGTAGCGGTTTTAGTTGGCGATGCTGCTGACAAAATCATGCCAAAACTCATCGAACGTACCAAAACCTTGAAGGTAAAAAATGGTATGGAGCTCGATGCCGAGATGGGCCCTATTGTTACAAAGGTAGCATTAGATCGCATTACAGGCTATATCGAAAGCGGCGTTGCTTCTGGCGCCAAACTATTAGTGGATGGTCGCGGCTTAAAAGTTCCCGGCCATGAGAATGGCTTCTTCATTGGTGGCACGCTCTTTGATAACGTCAAACCAGATATGAAGATTTACCTCGAAGAAATCTTTGGTCCGGTGCTATCTTGCTTGCGAGTAGCGAACTTTACTGATGCACTTAATTTGGTTAACTCCTGTGAGTTTGGTAATGGTGTTGCTTGCTTCACCAGCGATGGCAATATCGCCCGTGAATTCGCCCGCCGCGTACAAGTGGGGATGGTTGGCATTAACGTACCTATTCCGGTACCGATGGCTTGGCATGGCTTTGGTGGTTGGAAAAAGTCGATCTTTGGCGATATGAATGCTTATGGAAAAGAAGGAGTTCGTTTCTACACCAAGCAAAAGAGTGTCATGCAGCGTTGGCCTGAAAGTATTGCCAAGGGTGCAGAATTTGTGATGCCAACTTCGAAATAAAGCATTAGAGGCAGTACAAATAAAAATAGCGATCTTCGGATCGCTATTTTTATTCTCAAGTCCTATCTAAACTCTTCTATCAGGTACTATCTAGACGCTCACTACTGTAGTGTGTTTTTAAATACAGGCATCATTGGCATTGCCAACACATCGATACCCTCTTCCCTCAAAGACTCTGCCTCATCTAAGGTAGTCTGACCCCGGATGCTACGCTCAGGAGATTCTTTATAGTGAATCTTTCTGGCTTCTTCAGCAAAAGAATTGCCAACATCCTCGGATCGACCCATGAGTTCACGCATACCTTTTAAAAAGGCTGCCTGCACTTGGGCTTCTAAATGGGAGTGATCTGGCCCAGTCAAAGCAACGACATCGCCACTTAAATGACCTGTATCTGCCTTGGGAAGGGCTAATTCTGTAGAGGAAGATTTAGCAATATGGGGGGCAGAAGGCATTCGTGTAATGCTGGTGCTGTCACATACGGGACAGGCAAGCATTCCCTGATCTTGCTGGGCAAGGCAATCCTCTTCAGAGGCAAACCATCCCTCAAAACGATGATCTAGGGGGCAAGCGAGGTTATAAACTTTCATAAAACCTATTTGGGGGCAAAAGTACTAAATTCAATAGCCCTATTTTAATCGGGATTACAAAATGCCATTAAACAGGCTCAGGAGCCACTAAACCTCTACGGTAACGATCTAACCAGTAAGCCGAGATCGTAGTTTTAACATCCGTAATCTCGCCTTCCTCTACCCAAGCAATGAGTTGTTCTAGAGGCGCCGCAAAGACATCCAAAAACTCTTCTTCATCTAAATGACTAGCACCAGGCAAAAGACCTTCCGCTAAGTAAATATCAATAAATTCTGTTGAGTACGAAATGACGGGATGTATGCGGCGAATATAACTCCACTTTTTTGCGGTGTAGCCGGTCTCTTCAGCAAGCTCACGTTGCGCGCATAGCAGCGGGTTTTCATTAGGATCCAATTTGCCTGCAGGAATTTCAATACAAGCCTTGGCAATGGGATATCGATATTGGCGCTCCAAGAGCACCCTACCATCATCCAGTAAAGCCACAATAGCAACAGCTCCCGGGTGGGTTAAATACTCTCGCACTGCTTGTTGGCCATCAGGCAATGAAACTGTATCGCGTTTCATCTTCAAGAAAATACCGCCATAGATATCTTCCCCAGTAATGCGCTCCTCCCGTAAATGCTGGTCGCCACTAGGTAAATCTTTAAATGATTTTTCGGTCATCTCTACCTAAGAATTTAGGAGCCCAATAAGGTGCGGCGCATGGCATCTAAACAAAGACCCATTAAACCTGCGGGAACAATGCCCAGTGCTAACACCAAAATACAATTTAAGCCCAGAATGCCTTTAGCAAATCCAGAGCCACTAATGGTTGTCTCATGCACTGGTTGATCAAAATACATTACCTTCACTACACGTAAGTAATAGAAGGCACCAATCAAGGATGCCATCACGGCGATGATAGCCAAGAATGTATGCTCGCCATCTACCAAAGCTTCTAGCACACCTAATTTAGCTGCAAAGCCCACTGTTGGTGGAATACCAGCCAAGGAGAACATCATCACCAATCCAATAAAAGCAAACCAAGGGTGCTTTTGATTTAAACCCTTGAGGTCATCCAAGGTCTCACAGTCATGCCCCTTGCGAGATAGAACCATGAGCAAGCCAAAGGTACCCAAGGTTGTTAATACATAAGTAATGACATAAAACATGGATGCACTAAATGCATGATCATCAAAAACAGATAGCAGGCCTAACAGAACGAATCCCATTTGCGCAATCGCAGAATACGCCAACATACGCTTCAAGTTGGTCTGCGCAATGGCAGTAACATTCCCGAGAACCAAGGACAGCACTGCTAAGATCACCAGCATTGGCTGCCAATCGCCCAAGAGTGGCAGCAAGGTATTAACCAATAGACGGAATAACAAGGCAAATGCAGCAAGCTTAGGTGCTGCTGCAATCATCAATGTCACTGCTGTTGGCGCGCCTTGATAGACATCAGGTACCCACATATGGAAAGGCACTACACCTAACTTAAATGCCAGGCCAGCAACAATGAATACTAAGCCAAAAGCCATCACCAAATGGTTTACACGCGGATCGGCAACTACTTTAAAGATTTCAATAAGATCTAGTGAGCCTGTCACACCGTAAAGCATCGACATGCCATATAGCAAGAAGCCCGAAGCCAAGGCGCCTAAGATGAAATACTTAATTGCGGCCTCTACGCTCTTTTCGTTGTTATGACGCATTGCTACCAGTGCGTAAGTTGGTAATGCCATTAACTCCAAGCCCAGATACAGCGTTAATAGGTATGCGCCAGAGATCAAGACAAATTGGCCAAGTAAGGCAAGCAAGGCTAAAACAATAAAGTCTGGACGGAATAAAGCGCGATCTTTGAGGTATTGCTTAGAGTAAATCAAGCTAACCAAGACAGCACCACATGAACAGGCTTTGAGTAAATTAGAAAAAGGGTCTGATTGAAATAATCCATTCATTGCCAAGAGCGCTGGATCTCCCATACGGCTAATGAATGCCAAAATCAGATAAGCCAAGAGAATGATCGTAAAGAAATAGACAAAACCAACTCCACGGGGGGTGTGGAAGATGTCCTGCTCTACACCTGGAGTAGATACCACTCTCTCGGGTACGTAAACGCTAGCAAGCAATAGCAAACAGGCTGCGACGAGCAGAACAAGTTCAGGCAGGATAGCGTATAGGTCGAATGCTTGCATTTGCTTTTACTCAGAGTTTGCTCACAGCAACATGCTGTAGCAGATTAATCACGGCAGGATGAATAATGTCTGTAAATAGTTTTGGATAAACACCCATACCGATTACACAAATGGACAATACTGCCATCAAGAAATATTCACGGGCATTCAGGTCTTTGAGCTCTTCTACATGGGCATTGGTAATGGCGCCAAAGAATACGCGCTTAACCATCCACAAGGAATATGCAGCTCCCAGAATCAAGGCTGTTGAAGCCAATATACCAATCACAAAGTCATAATCTACAGCTGCGAGAATCACCATGAACTCGCCAACAAATCCTGAAGTTGCTGGGAGACCGCAGTTTGCCATTGCCATCAATACAGCAAAAGCAGTAAAGGCAGGCATACGATGCACTACTCCGCCGTAATCAGCAATCTGACGAGTATGCATACGGTCATAGAGCACGCCAATGGAAAGGAACATGGCACCAGCTACAAAGCCGTGAGAAATCATTTGCACAATACCGCCCTCAATACCCAAAGGACTAAAGAGGAAGAAGCCGAGCGTTACAAAACCCATATGGGCGACAGATGAGTACGCCACGAGCTTTTTCATATCCTTCTGAACCAAAGCAACTGCACCAACATAGATCACCGCTACTAAGGAGAGGAAGATGATGAATGGGCCAAGGTATTGACTAGCATCTGGCGCGATCGGCAAGGAGAAGCGCAAGAAACCATAGGCGCCAAGTTTCAACATAATGGCTGCCAACACGACAGAACCACCAGTAGGAGCCTCTACGTGCACATCGGGTAACCAAGTGTGCACTGGCCACATTGGCACCTTGACAGCAAACGCCATGAAGAATGCAAAGAACAACAAAATTTGCTCGACGATATCAAGACGCGCATGTTGCCAAACCAAAATATCAAAGCTATTGGTCACGTTGTAGAGATACAGCATGGCAACTAAAGTGAGCAAGGAGCCAAGCAAGGTGTACAAGAAGAACTTGAATGCCGCATAGATGCGGTTATGCCCACCCCAGACACCAATAATGATGTACATCGGAATTAAGGTTGCCTCGAAGAAGACATAGAACAATAAGGCATCAAGTGCACAAAATACGCCAATCATTAATCCGGAAAGGATCATGAAAGAAGCCATGTATTGCGAGACCTTGGTATCAATCACTTCCCATGCCGCTATCACCACAATAATATTGATGAAGGCTGTGAGCACAATGAACCAAACAGAGATGCCGTCAATACCCAAGAAATAGTTAATGTCGTAGCGCGGAATCCAACTTAATTTCTCAACGAACTGCATCCCTGAATTAGCAACATCAAACTGAATAATGAGAGGGAGAGTGGCAATGAAGCCAAGGATGGCGCCAATAAGGGCTAACCAGCGAACACCAGCGGATGGCCTCTCAGACCCAAATACCAAAATAATGAGTCCAAAAACAATCGGGGTCCAGATGGCGTAAGAAAGAATCATGATGGCGGCCTAGCGAACAAAAGGCAGATAAGCATACAAAACCCAAGCTAGCAATGCCGCTAAGCCTGCAATCATTGCAAAGGCATAGTGATAAAGATAGCCGGATTGCAAATGGCGAATAACACCGGCAAAGCGCCCTACCGTATACGCGCTGCCATTCACAAAGAAACCATCAATCACTTTCTGGTCACCGCGATGCCACAGGAAGCCGCCGATCCAAATCAGACCCTTCGCAAAGACTGCTTGATTTAAGTCATCAAGATAGTATTTGTTATCGAGTAATTTTTTGATGGGTGCTAATGCTTGAGCAACCTTGGCAGGTAGCTTAGGAGCCCAAAGGTAGCCAATCGCTGCCGCTAATACACCAAGCACTACCAACAGCAATATGGGTGATGTGAATGCATGGATCGCCATTGCTACCGGACCATGGAACTCGTCTTCGAGCTCTTTCATGATTGGGTGACGCATAACATCAATAAAGATGGAGTCGCCAAAGAAGGTACCAAACAAGAGTGGCGTAATCGTATAAAAACCAATAATGACTGACGGAATCGCCAAGAGGATTAATGGCAAGGTCACTACCAATGGAGACTCATGGGGTTTTTCGCCTGGCGCTAAACCATGATGTGCATGGTCATCGCCCTGCTCAGCGTGATCATGATGATCGTGCGCATGTGAATCAGCATGGCCCCAACGTGCTTTGCCATGAAATACCCAGAAGTAGAGGCGGAATGAATACAAGGCGGTTACAAAGACGCTGGCCATCACTGCAAAGTAAGCAAAGCCTGATCCAGGAATATGGCTAGCAGCAACTGCTTCAATAATGGAATCTTTGGAATAGAAACCAGAGAAGAATGGTGTGCCGATCAAGGCCAAATTACCAAGCAACATCATGAGGCAAGTAATTGGCATGTATTTCCAAAGACCGCCCATCTTTCGCATATCTTGCTCGTGGTGCATACCGAGAATCACGCTACCGGCTGCTAGGAACAACAAGGCTTTAAAGAATGCATGGGTCATTAAGTGAAAGATTGCCACTGGATAAGCTGAAACACCCAGTGCTACGGTCATATAACCCAATTGAGACAGAGTTGAATAAGCCACTACGCGCTTGATATCGTTTTGCACGATTCCCAAAAAGCCCATGAAGAGCGTAGTAATTGAGCCAATCACCAAGATAAAGCTCAAGGCCACATCAGAAAGCTCAAACAATGGTGACATGCGGGACACCATAAAGATACCTGCCGTAACCATGGTTGCCGCATGAATCAATGCAGAAATTGGGGTTGGACCTTCCATCGAGTCTGGCAACCAAACATGCAATGGAAATTGCGCTGATTTACCCATCGCACCGATGAATAAACAAATACAAGCCACCGTCAATAAATTCCAGCTAGTACCAGGTAATGTTTGCGCTGCTAAGGCAGTGTTCTGAGAAAAAATGACGTCATATTGCATTGAGCCAGTACTAGCTAGTATTAAGCCAATGCCTAGAATGAAACCAAAGTCACCAACTCGGTTTACTAGGAATGCTTTCATATTGGCAAATACCGCAGACTGCCGCTCGTAATAGAAGCCAATCAGAAGATATGAAACTACACCCACAGCTTCCCATCCGAAGAAGAGTTGCAAGAGGTTATTACTCATCACCAACATCAACATGGCAAAAGTAAATAAAGAGATATAGGAGAAGAAACGGTTATAGCCCTCTTCACCGCGCATATAGCCAATGGTGTAAATGTGAACCATGAGCGATACAAAGGTCACTACACACATCATGGTGGCTGTTAAGGGATCGATTAGGAATCCAATATCTAAATTAAGCTCACCCAACTCCATCCAGCGGTATACCGTGCCATTAAAGTAGAAGCCATCCATCACCTGTACCAACACGTTACAGGACAGTGCAAATGCAATCGCTACGCCCAAGATGGTGACAAATTGGCAGGCGCCTTGACCAATCCGGTTACCACCCAATTTAGTGCCAAAGAAGCCCGCAATCATGGAGCCAATCAATGGCGCAAGAGGAATCGCGCAAAGAACAGGAATGTTTAAGGTCAATTGCATGACTAGCCTTTTAGGTGGTCAAGATCATCAGCATTAATGGTGTCGACCTTACGGAAGAGCACAACCAGAATTGCCAAACCGATAGCTGCTTCTGCAGCTGCCACAGTCAAAATAAAGAATACAAATACTTGGCCCGCCATATCACTCAAGTAATGAGAAAAGGCAATAAAGTTCATGTTTACAGAAAGAAGCATCAACTCAATTGCCATTAGAAGCACGATGACATTCTTGCGGTTCAGAAAAATACCGATTACGCTTGTTGCAAACAAAATGGCGCCAAGCACTAAGTAATGGGCGAGAGTGATATTCATTTCTTCTCCCCTTTGGTGTCTTGCTTTGCACCCATATCTGAATCCATCTTGACTACACGCATACGGTCCGCTGCAACGACATTGACTTGTTCGTGGATATTTTGCGACTTAGAGTCCTTGCGGTTACGTAAGGTTAAGGCAACAGCAGCAATAATCGCTACTAACAGAATGACACCAGCGACTTCAAAGGCATACACATAATCTACGAAAATTAGTCTACCCAAGGCTAAGGTATTGTTTGCTGCAATCTCTTCTGGCATTGGTTGTACAGGGGCATTTGTACCGATAAAGCTGCGAATGATCACAATGGATAGCTCTAGAACAATCACAGTGCCCATCAAGAAAGCGACCGGCAAGTATTTTCTGAAGTCGCGACGCAAATGCTCTAAATCGAGATCTAACATCATCACGACGAAAATAAAGAGAACCATCACAGCGCCAACATAAACTAGAATCAGTGCCAAACTGAGGAACTCAGCCTTGAGTAGCATCCAAAGACCTGAAGCGCAGAAGAACGCCAGCACCAAAAAGAGCGCAGCATGAACTGGATTACGGGCTGTGATCACACGAACTGCAGAAATCACTAGTAAGCCTGCAAATCCGTAGAAGAAGACGGCAAATAATGTGGATGGATCAAATGTCATGGTGATGTGTGCTCTATCCGATTAGCGGTAAGGTGCATCAGCTGCACGGCTGGCGGCGATATCTTTTTCATATTTATCGCCAACTGCCAATAGCATGTCTTTAGTGAAGTACAGATCGCCCCGCTTATCACCAAAGTATTCAAAGATATTGGTTTCGACAATAGCGTCAACCGGACATGCTTCTTCGCAGAAACCACAGAAGATGCATTTGGTTAAATCAATGTCATAACGGCTAGTACGACGTGTTCCATCTTCACGCTCGGCCGTTTCAATCGTGATGGCATACGCAGGGCAAACCGCTTCACACAACTTACACCCAATACAACGTTCCTCTCCGCTTTCATAGCGGCGCAAAGCATGCAGGCCGCGGAAACGCGGTGACAATGGCGTCTTCTCTTCGGGGTATTGCACTGTAATTTTTGGCTTAAAGAGGTAACGACCGGTAATGGACATGCCAGTCAAGATGTCTTTGAGCATCAAGCTATCGAGAAATTGGGAAATTTTCTTAAACATAATTGATCAACTTATTTCCAAATATTCCATGGGGATACCACCCATGCGCCAACGACAACCACCCAGAATACGGAGATGGGAATGAAGATCTTCCAGCCCAAGCGCATGATTTGGTCATAGCGATAGCGCGGTAAAGTAGCCCTTAACCAAATAACGCAAGACAAGAGGAAAAAGGTCTTGGCGAATAACCAGAAGAAGCCAGGAATATCTCGCAAGATTGGGAAATCAACAATCGGCAACCAGCCACCCAAGAACATAATGGAAGCTACTGCAGCAATCAGAATCATATTTGCGTATTCAGCCAAGAAGAACATGGCAAATGACATGCCAGAGTACTCCACCATGTGCCCCGCAACAATCTCTGATTCCCCTTCAACCACATCAAATGGGTGACGGTTTGTCTCTGCAACACCCGAGATAAAGTAAATCAGGAACATCGGAAGTAATGGCAACCAGTTCCAAGATAAGAAGTTCAATCCCATATCAGCAAAAAAGCCCTGCTCTTGGGAAGCAACAATTGTGCTCAAGTTCAATGAGCCTGAAGTCAACAACACAGTAACCAAGGCAAAGCCCATTGCAATCTCATAGGAGATCATCTGCGCTGATGCACGCATAGCACCCAAGAATGGGTATTTAGAATTAGAAGACCAGCCAGCCAGAATCACGCCATAAACGCTGATCGATGAAATTGCCATGATGTAGAGCAAACCAGCATTGATATCAGCCAGTACCATTTTGGCCTGGAAGGGAATAACCGCCCATGCCGCAAAGGCAGGCATGATCACCATGATCGGCGCAATAAAGAATAAAACCTTAGATGACTGAGCCGGAGAAATAATCTCCTTCATCAACAGTTTCAATGCATCAGCGATAGGCTGCAGTAAGCCTAATGGCCCAACACGGTTTGGCCCTAGCCGGATATGCATCCAGCCAATTAACTTTCTTTCCCAGAGAGTTAGATAAGCCACGCAAGCAAACATCGGCAATACGATGATCACAATACGTACTAATGCCCAAACCAGCGGCCACAAAGAACCAAAGATGGCCTCACCTTGAGTGGTAATGAGGTTCAAGAAATGATCCATTGCTGACCTTACGCCTTACCAACCGTTATCGGGCCATTCATGGACCCTAATTTCGCACTAGCCATAGTACCTGCAGAAATCCTAACGGCACCTGGTGCTAAATTGACTTCTAATGTTGCAGGCATATCAACAGACTGGCCACCTTGAGATACACGTACCGCTTCTCCCTCTTTAATACCAAGCTCTGTGAATAGCTTTTGATTTAAACCAGCCTGATTGCCTCGTTTGGCATCACGCGTTAATTGCAATGCAGAAGAACGACGCACGATTGGGTCGCCAGCATAGATGTTCACATCCGCAATACGCTCTAGACTATTTATTGGGGCAAGGTTTCCACTAGCAATAGAGTTACTTGTCGCTTTATTACTTAAGCGAGTGCAATAGCTTTCATCGAGGGCTTCACCCAAAACCTCTTCTGGCAAATTAAACAAGAAACCATCAAGATCCAATAAGCTACCGAGTGCGCGCAGCACTTTCCATGCTGGACGAGAATCACCCAAAGGCTTGACTGAAGGTTGCACAGTCTGAGCTTTACCTTCTGCATTCACAAATGTGCAAACCGTTTCAGTGAATGTGGAGATCGGCAGAATGACATCAGCCACTTCAAGTAAATCAACACTCTTGTAGGCACTCAATGCAATGACCGTATTGGCTTTTGCTAGAGCTAGACGTGCTTGCGCAGGATTAGGTAAGTCTGCATCTGGTTCGATATTCATTAGCAGCACTGCTTTACGATCACCAGAAAGAATCGATTCAATACCTGCGCCATTAGCATTAACCAACGCAGCGCCAACAGCGTTACCACCCACCGGCAAGAAACCAAAGGTAGCGCTGGTTTGCTCTGCAATAAATTGCGCGAGGACATGCAAGTCGGATGCCTGAGGATGCGCAATAGCTGCAGAGCCCAGGAGCACTGCTTTTGTGGAGCCGGCAATCAAAGTATCAGCAATCTTTTGCGCTGCTGAAGAGACAGGTACATTGGCTATTCCTGAGGGAGCAGAGACAGATTTTGCTTTGGCTACCGCTAGTGCAACTTCACTTAGGCTATTGAGCCAGGCACTAGGAGTAGATGAGATACCACTGCTCGGGATTAACCAATCATCGCCACCAGCATCAATCCGCATCACTTGTAAAGCACGCTTCGCAGCCGTACGAATACGCGCTGCAATAATGGGTTGATCTTTGCGCAAGAAGCTGCCAATAATTAAGGCGCGATCTAGCTCACTCAATTTAGCAATTGGCATGCCTAGCCATGGTGCACTTGCTGCGGCCTTTACATCCGTTTGACGCAAACGGGTTTCAACTTGATGAGAACCTAAGCCACGAACCATCTTTTGCAAGAGATGCAATTCTTCGGTACTAGAAATTGGATGGGCTAAGGCAGCAATCGACTCTGGACCACTTTCAGCGGCGATAGTTTTCAGTGAGTGCGCCACATAATCAAGAGCTGACTGCCAATCGGTTTCAAGCCATTGGCCGCCCTGCTTCACCATTGGCGTAGTCACACGATCTGAACTATTTAATCCTTCATAAGAAAAACGATCACGGTCGCTAATCCAGCATTCATTAATCGCTTCGTTTTCCAAAGCCACCACACGCATGACTTTGTTATCTTTAGTTTGTACGGTGGTATTTGCACCCAAGCTATCGTGGGGGCTTACAGAGCGCTTACGGCCTAATTCCCAAGTACGTGCTGCATAACGGAATGGCTTGCTAGTCAATGCGCCAACAGGGCATATATCAATCATGTTTCCAGAAAGCTCTGAATCCACCGTTTGACCCACGAAGGTAGTAATTTCCGAATGCTCGCCACGATTGATCATGCCCAATTCCATGACACCAGCAACTTCTTGACCGAAACGAACGCAACGGGTGCAATGAATACAACGGCTCATCTCTTGCATCGAGATCAATGGGCCGACATTCTTATGAAAGACAACCCGCTTCTCTTCGTCATAGCGTGAATTTGATTTGCCATAACCAACAGCTAAGTCTTGTAACTGACACTCACCGCCTTGGTCGCAAATTGGACAATCCAATGGGTGATTAATCAACAAGAATTCCATTACAGAGCGTTGCGCCTCTACTGCTTTTGCAGAATGGGTGAACACCTTCATGCCTTGAGTCACTGGTGTAGCGCAAGCAGGTAATGGTTTTGGTGCCTTCTCTACTTCAACGAGGCACATACGGCAGTTGGCAGCGATAGATAATTTCTTGTGATAGCAGAAGTGAGGGACGTAGGTTCCCAGCTTATTCGCGGCGTGCATCACCATCGAACCTTGCGGAACTTCTACCGTCTTGCCATCTAATTCGATTTCTACCATGCTCACTTGAAGATATCCCGGCTCAATAACTTATAAAGGTTGTGCAGAATCTAAGCAGCGCTTATGTTCTACGTGATACGCAAATTCATTCATGTAATGCTTCAACATGCCACGCACTGGCATTGCAGCGGCGTCACCCAAAGCGCAAATCGTGCGCCCTTGAATATTGGCTGCTACATCGTTCAGTAAATCTAAATCTTCAGGCCGTCCTTGAGCATGTTCAATGCGATGGACAATGCGATACAACCAGCCGGTACCTTCACGACACGGGGTGCACTGACCGCAAGATTCTTCGTGATAGAAATAAGACAAGCGCTCTAAGGCGCGTACCATGCAACGGGTTTCATTCATTACGATCACCGCACCAGAACCCAACATGGAGCCTGCTTTAGCAATGCTGTCGTAATCCATTGTTAGATCCATCATTTGCGTACCAGGAATGACAGGGGCTGAAGATCCACCAGGAATCACTGCTTTTAATGCTTTGCCATCACGCATACCACCAGCAAGTTTGAGTAAGTCGGCAAACGGGGTGCCTAATGGAACCTCGTAGTTGCCTGGATACACTACGTCACCGGATACGGAGAAAATTTTGGTACCGCCGTTATTAGGTTTACCAAGATCTAAATATGCTTGACCACCTATTGCCAAGACAAACGGTACGGCCGCAAATGTTTCCGTATTGTTAATTGTTGTGGGTTTACCGTACAAACCAAAGCTAGCTGGAAATGGTGGTTTAAAGCGGGGCTGACCTTTTTTGCCTTCGAGAGATTCCAATAAGGCAGTTTCTTCTCCACAGATATAAGCCCCCCACCCTGGAGTGGCATGCAGCTGAAAGGAGAAATCACTTCCGAGGATCTTGTCACCCAAGTAACCTGCAGCACGCGCCTCTTCCAGCGCCTCTTCAAAGCGTGCATATACTTCCCAGATCTCGCCGTGAATATAGTTATATCCAACCGTAATTCCCATGGTGTAAGCGCCAATAATCATGCCTTCAATCAAGGCATGAGGGTTGTAGCGCATGATGTCGCGATCTTTAAAAGTACCAGGCTCACCTTCGTCACTATTACAAACTAAATATTTTTGTCCCGGAAATTGGCGTGGCATAAAACTCCACTTCAATCCTGTTGGGAAGCCTGCGCCACCACGACCACGCAATGATGATGCTTTTAGTTCCGTGATGATGGCGTCAGGTGCAATTTTGTCATTTAATAATCGACGCAACTGCTGATAACCACCACGGCTCTCATAATCCTTTAAACGCCAGTTATTACCATTCAATCCTGCGAGGATCAACGGTTTAATGTGACGGTCGTGCAAGCTGGTCATACCGCATTCCCTCCAGCACGAAGCTCACTTAATAGTGAGTCAATTTTTTCTTTGCTCATAAAGCTGCACATGCGCTTGTCATTAACTAACATGACTGGTGAATCACCACAAGCACCCATACATTCACCCTCTTTGAGAGTAAAGGTGCCGCAAGGGGTCGTTTCGTTAAATCCGATGCCTAGAGTCTCTTTAAGATGATTTGCTGCTGTTTGACCATGAGTTAATTGGCAAGGCAAATTGGTGCAGATGACTAATTTGTATTTACCAATCGGCTTGGTGTTGTACATATTGTAGAAAGTAGCGACTTCGTCAACTGCGATGGTTGGCATCTCTAAAATTTTTGCAACGGTTGCAATCACCTGGGGAGAAACCCAACCTACTTCAGTTTGAGCGGCAATCAAAGCAGCCATCACAGCAGATTGTTTTTGATCTGGAGGATATTTAGCAACATTACGGGCAATATCTGCCAGCGTTTTATCGGATAGTTGAAGAGTGCTTGTCATTAATAATCCTTGGCTCGCTAAATTAGCGGTCAATCTCCCCAAACACAATATCCTGCGTACCAATAATGGTTACCGCATCAGCCAACATGTGGCCGCGTGACATTTCGTCCATGGCTGAAAGATGCACAAATCCTGGCGCCCGAATTTTTAGGCGATATGGCTTATTAGCGCCATCAGAAATCAAGTAGATACCAAACTCACCTTTTGGATGCTCCACCGCAGAATAAGCTTCGCCATTAGGTACATGAATACCTTCTGTAAAGAGCTTGAAGTGGTGAATCAATTCTTCCATATTGGTTTTCATATCCACACGCTTTGGTGGAGAAACTTTATGGTTGTCGCTCATGACAGGACCTGGGTTTGCTTTGAGCCAAGCAATGCACTGTTTAATAATGCGATTGGATTGGCGCATTTCTTCCATGCGAACCAAATAACGATCATAGGAGTCACCATTGACACCTACCGGAATATCAAAGTCAAGACGGTCATAGATTTCATACGGCTGCTTCTTGCGCAAATCCCACTCAATACCAGAGCCACGCAGCATGGGGCCAGTAAAGCCAAGCTGTAATGCGCGCTCAGGCGTCACGATACCGATATTGACTAGACGTTGTTTCCAGATACGGTTATCGGTTAAGAGATTGCAGTACTCGTCCACGTGCGCATCAAAACCATTGGAAAACTGCTCAATAAAGTCGAGTAATGAACCGCTACGATTTTGGTTCAAGCGTTTGACAGCCGATGGGCTGCGAACCTTCGATTTACTATACTGTGCCATTTGGTCTGGCAAATCACGATAGACGCCACCTGGACGATAGTAAGCGGCATGCATACGAGCACCAGATACGGCCTCATACATATCAAAGATGTCTTCACGATCGCGGAAAGCATACAAGAACACTGCCATCGCACCAACGTCCAGACCATGACAACCAATCCAGAGTAAGTGATTGAGTAAACGCGTTAGCTCGTCATACATCACCCGAATATATTGTGCTCGTACAGGAACTTCCACTTGCAATAACTTCTCAATGGCCATGACATAGGCATGTTCATTGGACATCATGGAAACGTAATCCAAGCGATCCATATAAGGAACGTTTTGAATCCAAGTACGTGTCTCAGCCAATTTCTCTGTTGCGCGATGTAACAATCCAATATGCGGATCGGCGCGCTGAATCACTTCGCCATCAAGCTCAAGCACTAGGCGCAATACACCGTGGGCCGCAGGATGCTGAGGTCCAAAGTTGAGGGTGTAGTTCTTAATCTTGGCCATGACTTAAACCGGACCTCCATACTGCTCTTCGCGCACAATGCGGGGAGTAATCTCGCGTGCCTCAATGGTCACAGGCTGATAAACAACGCGCTTTAACTCTGGGTCATAACGCATTTCTACATTGCCACTGATAGGGAAATCTTTTCTAAATGGATGACCAATAAAGCCATAGTCAGTCAAGATACGGCGCAAGTCATCATGACCTTCAAATAAGATGCCGTATAGGTCAAACGCTTCACGTTCAAACCAATTAGCTGAGTTCCATACTGGAGTGATTGACGCCACCAATGGATAGCTATCATCAGGGGCAAATACTCTAAGGCGCAAACGCCAGTTGTGTTCAATTGATAATAGGTGACTAACAACGCCAAAACGTTGACCGCTCCAGCTGCCATCACCAAAGTCTTGATAGTCAACGCCACATAGATCAATCAACTGTTCAAATGCGAGTGATGACTCATCACGCAACAGCATGGCAGACTCAAAATAGGTATCAGCATTCACCACTACAGTCACTTCACCTAATGCCGTCTCAATCGACCGCACACGCTTCCCCAGAACTTTTTCTAGGTTGGTAGCTAATTGAACTAAACGATCTGACATGACTTAGGCCTTCCGCGCGATCGTACTGGTGCGGGCGATCTTCGATTGCAACTGAATAATTCCATAGATCAAGGCTTCGGCAGTTGGAGGACAACCGGGAACATAAATATCGACTGGCACGATGCGATCGCAACCGCGCACTACTGAATAGGAGTTATGGTAATAACCGCCACCATTGGCACAAGATCCCATGGAAATGACCCAACGCGGTTCTGGCATTTGGTCATAAACCTTTCGTAATGCTGGAGCCATCTTGTTACACAAGGTGCCCGCAACAATCATCAAATCAGATTGACGTGGGGATGGGCGAAACACCACACCAAAACGATCTAAGTCATAACGAGATGCGCCTGCATGCATCATCTCCACCGCGCAGCAAGCTAGACCAAAAGTCATTGGCCATAAAGAACCATTGCGAGTCCAGTTAATCAACTGATCCGCAGTAGTAGTAACAAATCCTTCTTTGAGAATGCCTTCTAGTGCCATATCGATCACTCCCAGTCGAGAGCGCCCTTTTTCCAGATATACACAAATCCCACAATGAATTCCAAAAGGAAGATCACCATAGAGGCGTAGCCAAACCAACCAATATCACGCAAAGCAACACCCCATGGAAATAGGAATGCAGTTTCAAGATCAAAAAGGATGAACAGAATAGCAATGAGGTAATAGCGCACGTCGAACTTCATACGCGCATCTTCGAAAGCTTCAAAACCACACTCATATGGAGAGAGTTTTTCAGCGTCAGGCTTGGAAGGGGCCAGAACTTTGCCGAGGAACATGGGGACTAATCCCACCCCAATACCTACGAGGATAAAAAGTAGAACAGGAAAGTAATTAGCGAGATTCAAAATGGTCCTGATTCGTTCGTCTGGTAATACCTAAAACAGCAAATTATTCATTTATTCACTTCTTACAGCCTTGATTTAGAGCAAAAACCCTATAAATTCTTCATTTTGGTGCCGACGGCGAGACTCGAACTCGCACAGCCTAAGCCACTACCCCCTCAAGATAGCGTGTCTACCAATTTCACCACGTCGGCATCTTGCAAAACCTATCAAT